>DASZYH010000167.1:0-5431 GCA_035545515.1 Opitutaceae bacterium | reverse complement strand
CATCATCGCGGGGCGGGCGCGGGGGCGGCAGCGGATCGTGATCGACCGGCGGTTCACCGGTGAATTCAAGCGGCAGCTCTCCCGGTGGGAAGGCGAGCCGCAATTGGGCATCTTCACCGGCGATCCGCTCCCGCGCCTGCGCCCACCACGCGCTCTCGCGCGGCAGGCAAACGGGATACGCGGAACAGAAATCGCACCGACGATCGTTCACGAGCGGTGGCGGCAATTTCCCGGCGGACGCCACGTTTCGCGCTTCGGCCAACGCCGCTCTGGTTTTTGCGAAAAGTTCGTCGGTCAACGGAATCGCAACCCGGCGCCTGTCCTCCGCGTAGTAGATTGCCGCGGTTTCGACAGCCGTGCCGTGTTCGCGCAACAACAGGGCATACGCTGCCATCTGGACCGAGTCGGGCTCCTTGGCGACACGCGTCCCGTCATTGAGGCGGCGCGCGGCGCCCTTTTTGTAATCGACGACGCACGCGCCATCGTCGCCGCCTTCCACGACATCGATCATTCCAACCAGCCCGAGCGACTGACTTTCGAGCCGCAGCGAGCGCAGCTTCGCGCGCTCGGGCAGTCCCTCGCGCAGGGCCGTAGCGCGTTCATCATCAAACCGTGATGGCTCATCCACCTGCCGGTGAATCGCCGAACCAGTGGCCGTGTCGGCATTCTCCTCAAAGATGTTTTCCACCCACTGGAGATAGAACAGGCGCGGGCAATACAGATAGTTGTGCAGCCGCCGCACCGGCATTGGCGGCTGCGTCGCGAGTTCGCCCGAGGTGGAAAGGCCGGCGTCAGACATGGGGCCTACATCGGGACGTCATCGCCTCGCTCAAGGCGGCGGCGGTTGATCTCGGCGCAGCGGCGCCACTGGAATTCACGGTCGTTCACCTTTTTCCAGAGACCCGGACCGGATGCGTAGGGAAACTCATCAGGCCTGTCATCCGGCAACCGCGCCCGACCGAAATCGGCGACCGAGTATCGGTCGATGAACAAATTCGAATTTCGCTCCTTCGGCATCGAATCGCCGGGACGGAGCTGGATGGCGGCCCCCTCCTTGCCGAAGCGGCGCGTCTCCCGCGTCGAATATGTATCGGAGGACTTTTTCGATCCTGCTTTGCGTTGCGTCCGGAGCCGGTGGTGCAAATCAGCGCATCCGGGGTGCGCGATCGCCCGAAACGCCAGGTTTGCCGCCGCATTGATGTCGGCCTGCATCGGCAAAACGTCGCCATCGGCACGGTCCCGCCGGCTGGGGGAGGGTGCGGGGTGCGGCACCGGGTTCGCGGTAACGAAAACGGGGCCTCCCGGCTGGGGGGCGAGCAGCGTCCGGTGCGGCTGGGTTGACGCCGCGACCTTCTCCAAGTCCTCGAAGAGCAGCTCGGCAAAGCGGGCCGGGCCAGACGGCTCTTTTTGTGCGGCGCGCATCTCAGCTGCTTCGTCGAGAAGCACGCGCCATCTGAATTCGTGCTTATCCTCCCGCCTGACCTCTGCGGCGCGAAAACCAGCGATACCGGTCAGTGAACAGAACCGTGAGGAGTACGCTGCGGGCGTTTCAAGCACCGGAATCCCGAATGGTTCGGCGAGCATTTTGACTTTCTCGACGACGGCGCGGTGACACCACTTCATCAGACGAGTGTTTTCGCTCCTGGGCCGACCCTGGTCCGACAAGTACCGGGACAGATCTTCCAGCACGATCATGTCCACCGGCGCGCGGGCGACTGTGTACTCGCCATGGAGATCACGTCTCTCGCGCGTATCCGGCGATGTCTGCGGTGCGGTCAGTCTTAGCCCCAACGCCTGCACGAGGATGAGATGAGCCGTTTGGTTCACCCGCTGCTCGCGGATGTTTTCCAACTTTCGGAGAATGTCAGGGCAGGGATCGGGAATCGGGTCGCTCCGCATTTCCGAGGCGGTCAGCGGTTTCTGACCCAATTCGCGACGAAGCGACTGGTTGAGCGATTGCCAGCGCCGCCGAAGTTCCGACAACTGTTCAATCCGGGCCATACTCAACCCACGTTGGCCGGCGAGGATGACATGCTCTGCGTCCCGGCCACGTCCGGTTTGGCGAAGCAGATGACAATCGGCTTTGTCCGGATGAGTCACCCATTCCCACCTGCGCCCCCGGAGCGGAAGAATACGGCGCGTCACGTCGAGCAACCGGCGCTGCACCATCTCGCGCTGCTGGATAATGTGGTCGCGGATGGCGTCTCGGAGTTGGGTTCCGTTCGCCGCGCCATCTGCCGCCGCTGCCTTCCATCCGGGCATTCGCTCACAGTCCGCAATCTCCGCTATGGCCTTGCCCCGCTGCTCGTCAGTATCCGGCTGCGTGAGTTTCCAGTGCCAGGAAATGCACCTCGCGACCCAGTTTTGAGTGCGGCGAAGTGCCACGAGCAACTTATCGTTCTGTTCCGGGAGACTGAATCGGCGGCGCAACTCGCCCGGTTCTGTGGCATCCCGGAGCAGATCGAGCTGCGCGAGTTCATTCAGAATGTCCAAAGTCGTTTTGCATTCGTGATCGAACGCCTTGCGGCCGCGTGCGCCATGAAGTTCCTCCCGAAAAGCCTTTCCGCGCTTGTCCTGATCGAGTCGCGATTCCGGGCGCAAGACGACGGCATCTTCGCCGGGCAGGCGTAGAATCGCGCCAGAGAGGAGTCGCGCATGCCACCGGTGGTTCCCCGCCTCACCGATGAACCGTGCAGTGGCCCATTGCTCCCGCCCTGCTTCGACCAATGCCACGCTGGCGGCGTGACGCGTCCCGAGATCGGCTGCCAGAACCCGGAAATGGTCCACCTTCTCCCACCAGTGATGCGGTTCCTTGCCGGTACACTCGGAAGGCCAGCGCAGGAATGGGAGCTGATTACCCCGTTTCCACGTGTGAAATTGGCTCAGCCAAAGATCGGCTTTCCCAACCTGCGCCCGCGTGCGTGATTCATCCAGGTCCAGCGGAAAATTCAGAAGGATTCTCCGTTGGTCCTTCCCATCGAAGTCTGGCATGAGCTGCACGGCGGCATCTTTCAGCTCCTGCGGATTTGGCGCGTCGGCGTTCGCTCCAAACAGCGCGCGCATCATCGGCTGCGTCCAATCCTGGGCGTAATTGCCGTCCACCGCGCGGATGTTGTCGCGGAGAAACCGCGGCGCCGAGTAGACGAGCCGTCGCGGTTGTACGGAATACCGACCCGTTTCGTCGCGGCATGCGACTGGCACGGTCACCGCCATCTCCTTGGGATCGTGGCGGTACACGCCCCGGTCTTTGCCGAAGCTGCAGGTGTCGGTAAAAATGAAGAGGCGTCGCGAGTATCGCGCATCAGCCGGCGTGAAGTTGAGCCGCCGATCGGATATTTCCTCCAGTGCCTCGCGGGTCTCGCAGTATTCTCGAAACGCCTCCAGGGGATCAATGGCCCAGCCATTCCGGTCGATTTGCGCAGCCAGCTTATCGTCGGGCTCCCGCCAAATGCTCCAAGCTGCTTCATCGTCGATCAGGGCGCCAAACAGTCTGTGCGACCCGATCTGCTCCCGTTTCTCGCCGCCACGCAGTTCGTCGAGCTCCGCCTGAAGGAGCCGGCGTTTCTCAGGCGAGAACGGCGTCCCTTTTCGCACCGCCTCCTGCCACCGACGTTTCACCTCACCCCAACCTTTCATCGTGCGACGCCGCAACCCATAGGGGGTCTTCCGTCCATCGGTCAGCCGGTACTCTTCGGCGAGGTCTTCGTTCACGATCTTGCGCAAACGGTCGATCCGCGCGTCGCCTTCAAACCGTGCCGCGACTGGTTCCTCGCCATTCTCCGCCGACGGCAGCTTCGGTTTGCCCTTGGTTTCAGCCCAGATTCGCGCCAGTCGTGACCGCAACGCGCGATCCTGCTCCGTGTCGGCTGCGTACGCGTCAATGGCTCGCGATCCATCCATCACCAGCAACTTTGTCGCGAGGGCATCGAGCTTCGCCTCACGCTTCTCGACGTTCTGCTGAAACTGATTGTAGACCTTGAGTGCCTCCTTGAAGGCCGCGATGTCGAACGCCTTCCAGTGCAGCTTCCGTCCATCTCCACTCCATAGCGGCAGTGCCGTAAACCCGACAAAAACACACCCACGGGTTCCACGCGCGAGTTGGATCGGATCCTGTCCGTCGATTGCGAAATGGCTCTCGTCAATTGTCTCTTCGGACTTCTCGGCCGGTCGAATTTGCTCCGGGTCTTTGGGCGCTTTGGGTGCCGCGAACGTGCTCTGAAACAGGGTTTTTGTCACCTCGTTCGGGCAGGCGAGAAACAGAATGCACCCGTGCAAGCGCCGCGTGTTGACGTTTCCACCGCGGTTCCGCGGCAGTGTGAAGTTGGCGCGCAGGTTTTCGAGCCAGTGTGAAAGAACTTCTTCGGAAACCTCGGTGTGAAACGTTCGCGCCGCGTCGCGAACTCGGGCAATTGCAGCTTCACCGGTGTCCGGTGGCTCGCCGGGTTGCAGGTTCACCACTGCGCCAAGGGTAATCGATTCCGACAGTGCCCGGATCTGTTCCGCGGATAATTCGCGATGGAGTTCCCGCTTCAGTCGATCTTCGGCTTCGGCGCGTTCCCGCCGGGTGGCCGACAAACGGTAGGTAGACTTGTCTTCCACATCACAGAACATCGGGAAGAACACGCGACCGCCTTGTTGTATCCCCGCTTCGCCACCGAGGTTGAACAGGAGGAATTCCCCCGCCGTCTCAGCAACGGAGAGAGGCACCGAATCATCGCGCAGCGGTTGTCGGAACCGTTCCACCGCCTCGGCAAACGTTGGTGGGACTTCCAGTTGCCACGTCCGCTGCAATGACTCGCCGAGTCCCTTTCGGCGCTGGCCTTTTTTGTCGGCCGAGTCCCACACCTGTTGCAGCAACGTCGCGAGCTTCGTCAGCTTGCGGTCCGGAGAGACGCCCAACGAGGCCAGCGCGACAATATAGTAGTTCACCGCATCCTGAAAAAGGACGTGGTGGTCCCAAAGCGCGTTATCGCCCAACTCGCGGGCACGTTTGGGATCGCCGTCGAGGGGAACCCAGGGAACTTCCTTTCTGGCAGTCTCGTCGGGATTGGGAACGTGAACGGCGGCAACGCGACCTTGGTAGATTCGGTTCATGCGCGGAAATCGATCGGTGGAAGGGGGACGACGACCGCACTGAGAATTTCACCGCCGCTTGAGAGTCGCAATTCCGATTTGCATTCGCTGACACGGCCGGAGCTGCGGATCCGTGGCTTTTTTTGTGCGTCTTCTGCGCCCTCTGTGGTTGCCGGGTTTTGTGACGTGTTTCACGTCCGGGCAACGCGATGGGGAGTGTATGGACCGGACACATGGGTAACGTGCGTTCGGAGACATGGGTAATATGGGGCCATGCCCTGGCGGATCTACGATCTCATGTCACAGCGTCTGGAGTTTGTCTTGTTGGCGCAGCAAGAAGGGATGGACCTTCGCGAGT
>DASZYH010000166.1:0-1661 GCA_035545515.1 Opitutaceae bacterium | reverse complement strand
ACCGACCATCAGCGAGACCGAGAATGTCAGCGTCAACAGATGCAGGGCGTGCGGGGTCTTCATTCGAGCTCTCCGGCAAAGGGCAGTTGCGCTCTCATAAAGGGACCCGCGGGCCAAACCTGTTGCACCTTGCCGCGTTGTCCGGCGCCGGATGCGCCACGCGCGCGGCATGCACGAACTTCGCGCGCTTCGTCCCTTTAGTGGAAGCGGACCGCGGTCCCTGTGGTCACGACCGCCCTTTCTCATCGCCGAGGAGCCGATCATGTCGAAACGCATCCTTTCTTTGCTCGTCGCCATCGCGTTGTGGGGGTGTGCGAACGGCAGCGGGACACCGACGGACGGCACGGGGGGGACCACGGCGGCCGGAGGCGGATCGGGTGGCGCCGCCACGACCGGCTCCGGTGGTTCATCCACCGGCGGCAACGGCACCGGGGGATCGGGAACCGGTGGAATCGCTCCCGGAACCGGCGGCGCCGCTCCCGGTACCGGCGGTCGCACGGAGGCAGGCGGGCACGTCGGCACGGGCGGCGCTCCCGGAGCAGGCGGTGCGTCCAGCACGGGCGGCTCTGGAGGCGTTTTGGGCAGCGGCGGCGCGGCGGGAATGCGCGCCGGCGGAACCGGGGGCGCGGGCGGTGCCGGTTTCGCCGCGCTTCCGTTCAGCTACTGGCTGGGGGTGGACATCTCATTCACCGAGACGCAGTCGGTGGCGCTGCGCGCCAGCCTGCTCAGCCTCCTGCAGGCGCACGGCATCAATTCTGTCCGCCTGCGCACGTTCGTCGACCCGACGGCCGCGGACGGATACAGCAAATCGGGGGCGTGCGGGCTCGCCGACACGATCGACTTCGGCAAGCAGATCAAAGCCGCCGGCATGGGCTTCCTGGTCGACTTCCATTACAGCGACAACTGGGCCGATCCGGGCAAGCAATGCGTTCCCATCAAGTGGCAGAGCTACACGACCATCGCGGACCTCGCCGCCGCGATGAAGGCCTACACCAAGGACGCGATCACGCAGCTCATTGCGGGCGGCGCGCGGCCCGACATGGTGCAGATCGGCAACGAAACGACCCCCGGCATCCTCATCCACAAATGCGACAGCAGCGGGAGCCCGACCGGCACCAACCCGGTCAACGGAAGCACGTCGAACTGGGCGAACACCGGCGCGCTGCTGAAGGCGGGCGTCGAGGGCGTCAAGGAGGTCGACCCGACCATCCTGACCTCGTTCCACATCGCCCAGGGTGGCGATCACGTCGACGGGACGTCGGCGCTCTCGAAGAGCGTCACGTGGCTCTCGAACGCCCTGAAGTACACGACGGTCGACGCCTTCGGAGAGTCTTGCTACTGGACCTACCAGGGGGACTCGAGCAGCGCCTCCCACTCGAAGATGATCTGGCAGACGACCGAGGGCGGCGTGGCCGCCAAGTTTCCGAACATCAAGATCTTCGCCGCCGAGTACGGCGGCGCGGAGCGCGAGATCAACGACGTCATCTACGGCCTCCCCAATCAACAGGGCCTCGGAACGTTCTTCTGGGAAGCCACCATGGGGACCAAGGACAACAACGGCCCCCTCGCAACCCAATCCGGGAACGCCTACGTCGCCGGGACCGACCTCTCCCTGTACGATCTGATGAAGGCCGCCTACGCCAGCCGCCTCTGAGGCGAGG
>DASZYH010000165.1:0-8251 GCA_035545515.1 Opitutaceae bacterium | reverse complement strand
AGGTGGCGGAGGCAGACCGCGATTTCTGCGGCCGCCAGGGCGCGGGTGGCTGGTTTTACGGAGAACGCACCGGCCGGGAGGGCGCGTTCACGCTGCTGCCGACCTTCGGGCACGACGACTGGCACTACGGGTGGAGCAACGGTTATCCGTACCTTTCGGTGACCGCGACGGACCAACATCCGTCCGTGTTCGACGGAAAACCCGTGACCGTGGTCCGGCGTTGGAAGAGCAGCATCGCCGGGGTTGTCCGGGTGAAGGGAGAATTCTGTTCCGAGCCGGCCGGAGACGGGGTGGGCGTCTCGCTGGCCGTTGACGGACGGAACCGGCTCGCCGCCCGGCTCGGGGGCGGGAATCCGATCGCGCGCCCCTTCGACCTGACCGCGACGGTCCATCCCGGGAGCGTGATCGATTTCGCGACCGATCCGGGACCGGGGACGAACATCAACAGCGACGCCACCGAAGTGACGGTGGAGATTGCACGGGAGGCGCACCGATGAAGCCCCGCGTCCTGGTGATCACGCCCACGCTCGGTGATTCGCCGTGGCTCGACGCGACGGTGGATTCCGTGCGGGGACAGACCGCGATGATCCGGCATGTCGTGACGTGCCCGGCGGCGCGGGTGGTCGCTCTCCGGCGCCGGTTTCCCGAAGTCGAATTTGTCGCGGATGCAGGGAAGGAAGGCGGAATCTACGGGGCGCTGAACGCCGGGCTGCGAGCGGGTCCGGCGAACTGGGACTGGTTCACGTACATCAACGACGACGACCGGCTGCTGCCCGGGCTGAGCCGGATGCTGGAACAGCACGACGAGCAGGGGAGCGGAGCCGCCGTGATTTACGGAGACGTCGACCTGATCGATGCGAACGGCGCGGTGATTTCGCAGATCACGACCGAGCGGTCCCCCCACTGGATTCCGGCGCTGCTCCAGTCCGGCATCAGCCCGCTGATGCAGCAGGGAACGCTGTTTCGCCGGGAGGTCGTCGAACGGCTGGACGGATTCGACCTGCGGTACCGCCTCTGCGCGGATCTCGACTTCTGGCTGCGGGCCTACGTCGGCGGAGCTCGTTTCCAGTACCATCCGCTGCGCGTGGCGCAGTTTCGATTGCGCGGCGGGCAACTGTCCTCGGCGACGGCGAGGACGGAGCAGGAACAGGCGGAAATCGTGCAGCGCCATCTGCCGCGGCCGGAGCCGGCCTGGCGGCGGCGCATCGGGCCGCCGCGTTACCGGCTCATGAACCTGCCGCGATATGTGCGCCGCATCCGGACGCGGGGACTGCGGACGAGTTACGAACTGCTGCGGAACGAGCCAGCGCAATCATGAAGGCTGCTCCGATCGACCTCGTGGTCCTCAACGATCAAGCCGCGGTGACCGGCGGATCGAGCGCGGTTGCGATTGCGTCGGCGCGAGAGATGGCGGCGCGGGGTCACCGGGTCACGTTCCTTGCCGGGGTCGGGCCGGTCGCGCCGGCGCTGCGGAACGTGCCGAACCTCGAGGTCGTGTGTCTGGACGGTCGCGAGATTGCGGCGGACCCAAACCGCTGGCGGGCGTTCGCGACGGGGATCCGCAATTCCACGGCGGTCGACGCGGTGCGCGAGGTTTTGAGCCGGTGCCGCGCGGGCTCGACCCTCGTGCATGTCCATTCCTGGACGAAATCGCTGTCGCCGTTTGCGGTCGCGGCGGCGGAGGAGTCGGGCTGCCCGGTGGTCGTGACGCTGCACGACTACTTCATCGCCTGTCCGAACGGAGGATTCTTCGTGCACGGACAAAACCAGCTCTGCGAGCGGGTGCCGCTGTCCCGGGCGTGCTGGGGCTGTCGCTGTGACCGGAGGAATTACGCGCAGAAACTCTGGCGGGCCGGGCGCACCGTGGTGCAGAACCGGGTCCTCCGCGTGCCGGCCAGGGTCGCGCGCTTCGTCGCGGTCTCGCGGTTCAGCCTCGACCGCCTGCGGCCGTACCTGCCGGCGGAGGTGGCGGCGTCGGTTGTCCGCAATCCGATCGATGCGCCCGCGGGCGGAGCGGTGGATGTCGCCGCAAATCGCGCGTTCGTGTTCGTCGGCCGGTTGGAACCGGAAAAAGGCGCGCTGCTGGCTGCGCAAGCGGCGGCGGCGGCGGGGCTGCCCGCGACCTTCGTGGGCGACGGCCCCCTGCGTGACGCGATCCGACGGGCATGCCCGGCGGCCAGGTTCACCGGATGGCTGGATGCCGAGGAGGTTCGGCGGGAGCTCCGCCGGGCCCGCTGCCTCGTGTTTCCGCCGCTGTGGCACGAGACGCTTGGACTCGTGGTCGTCGAGGCCGCGGCGCTGGGGGTGCCGGCGATCGTGGCCGATCGCAGCGCGGCGACGGACATGGTGACGGACGGAGTGAACGGCCGGACGTTCGAGCACGGATCGGTGCCGGCCCTGGCTGAGGTGATGCAGGAATTCGCGGCGAATTCCGCGATGACCGCGAGATTGGGCAGGGCGGCGTTCGACTGGTATTGGGACGAGCCGTGGACGTCGCAGCGGCACGGGGATGAACTGGCGGTGGTGTACGACGAGGTTCTGACGGCCTGGTCCCGCCGCGAAAACGGAGGAAACAGACATGCAGACGTTGATCGTATCGGAGCCGGGAGTGGACGGAGTCTTTCGTTACGTGGAGATGCTGTGCCAGCATCTGACGGCGCGCGGCGTTGACGTCCATCTCGCGTATTCGGACCGCCGGAGCAGCGATCGCCTCCTGGATCTCGTGGCGGCGATCGAGGCGCGCGGCGGACGAACCCTGAACCTCCGCACGTCGAACCGCCCGGCGTGGTCGGACGTCGCGGCGTTCATCGCTCTCCGGCGCCTAGTGCGCGAGGTGCGTCCCGACGTGATCCACAGCCACAGCTCGAAGGCGGGATTTCTCGCGCGGATGCTTGCGGTCACGGGATGTCGTGCGGCGCAGATTTACCACCCGCATGCCGACGTTGGGATGAGGCCAGTGCATGGGCGGTTCGACCGCGTGTACGATCTCCTGGAAAGCGGACTCGGCCGCGTCGGCCTGTCGGTCGTGGTCTCATCGGGCGAGCGGGCGCACGCCTGTGAACGGCTGCGGATTCCGACGCGGCACATCCGGCTGATTCCGAACGGCGTCGACACCGAGAGGTTCCGTCCGGCGACGCCGGCAGAGAAAGCAGCGGCCCGGGTGGCGCTCGGGCTGCCGGCGGACCGGATCGTGCTCGGGTTCATTGGCCGGTCGTGCGAGCAGAAGGATCCGGTGACGTTGTATCGCGCGTTTGCGAAGGCGGCGGAGGCGGACCGTCGGCTTGCGCTGTTTCACGTCGGGCACGGCGAGCTCGACGGCGCATTGGAACAGTTGACCGCCGAGCTGCGCATGACCCCGCACATTTTCCGGCGGCCGTACCTGACCCAGCCGGATTTGTTTTATCAGGCGGTGGACGGGATGGCGCTGCCCTCGCGGTACGAGGGATTTTCGCTGGCGCTGCTCGAGGCGCTCGCGGCGAATCTTCCGCTGATCCTCAGCGGGGCGGCGGGGAACGCGGACCTGCTGGCGCAGCCGCTGTCGCATGCGTGGGAGGCGGCGGCGGGCGACGTGGAGGCGTTCGCGCGGGCGATTGCGGAATGGTCGGTCGAAGCTGGCGAGCCGTTGCGGATCAATCATCGGGCGATCGCGCAGGCGCATTTCGAGGCGCAGGCTTCGCTGGACGCGGTGCTGGAGCTCTACGAACAACTGACGCGGGATCGCGGCGGGCATCCGATCAACGCCACCCCGGCGGTCGGGTAGGGGAACGTGATGTCCCCATCGTGTTGCTTGAGCCATTCCGTCCTGTAGGCGCGGTGACCCCATCGCGCGGGAACACACGATCGCCCTGCCTCGCGCAGTGAGGTCACCGCGCCCACAACAATGCGGATGAGTCAGATCAGCGGGTGGAACGCGATGTCCTGGTCTCCGGCCCAAACAGTTCCCCTCGCGTTGGTTTGGGGTGCGCGGTGTGATGTGTCGGCCTGTCCAAACAAGCCCGAAGGGGACATCGGGCTGCACCAGTTTAGAACCGGCTCTCGGCGACGGTGATGACGTCGCCGGGTTTTACGGTGAAGCCTGATTCGGAGCTGCCGCGCGCCATTTTTTTCGCATTGAGCGAATAGGTCTGTTCCTGGCCGGCGATGCGGCGCATGAGCGTCACCCGGCTCGGGTTCGCGATCCGCGTGTAGCCGCCCGCCATGCCGATCGCCTGCAGCACCGTGATCTGTTGCTGGTCCGGCATGTCGTACGCGCCCGGTTTCTGGACTTCGCCGAGGACGGTGAACCGGCGCTTGGAAAACTCCATCACCGTGACGCTGACCTGCGGCTTCACCAGATAACCCTGGGCGAGGCGATTGCAGATCGCCTGGGCCGCCTGCTGCGGGCTGAGGCCTCCGACGGGCACGACTCCGATCAACGGAAACGCGATCGTTCCCACGTTGGAAACGCGCAGCGTCGACTTCAGATCAGGCTCCTGGAAGACGTCGATCTGGAGAATGTCGGCCGGGAGGATCCGGTAGTCGCTGGTCGTGGCGGCGGGCTGGACGGCCGCCGCGCTTACCGGCGTGCCATCGGCGATCGTGTCCGCCGCCCGCCCCAGCGGAAGCCCGCAACCGAGGCCGAGAACCACGGCGGCCAGACGGAGCCACCGTTCAAAAGAGGAATGAGGCCGAAACGGCCGCGATATTCTGGGAGAAGCTGAACGCGGAGAAAGTGGAGTCGTTTTTGCGGTGTTCATAACTCAGTTCGACCGTTCCGTGGGTGGTGACATCGCGGGAGGCGGAGAGGCGTCCGAAGGCGTAGTCGTCGCGACGATCCAGCGGTGTCACGACGCGGTTCTCCTCGTAGCGATCGCGCACATAGCCGCCGGCCAGGGTGAGATACGTGCGGGTGAGCACGCGCTGGCGGATGCTCCCCTGAAAGGTGTCGGAGACGACGTTCTCGCCGACATACTCCGCGGACGTCGTCGTATCGCGCTGGCCGGTGATCGCGACCACGGTGTCGTCGGACGGCGTGTAGTTGCCCGACAACGCATAGACGAAACGCGACCGGCGGGGGATGTCGCTGTTGTAGTGACGGAATTCCTCGCCGAACCGGCCGTCGAAGGAGAGTTTGCCGGTGGGGTTGTACTGGAGCTGAAGCAGCGGCTGCTCGTACGTCTGACCCCCGCCGTGACGCACATCGAGATGTCCGAGCGTGGCGCCGACGCCGACGGAGGTTTTCGGCGCGATCTGATACTCGAGTCCGGCGCTCCCGCGAAGATCGGTGGACGCGAAGCCGCCGGAGTACTCCGACCGAAGGCCCAGGAACCCGAGGGTCGCGTTGGTGCGGCCGGAAAGCGCGTGCCAGGCGTTGGCGTCGGCCGTGTAGTAGGTCTGCCGCAGACGTTGGCCCACATCGATGTCGATGTCGTTCAGGCGCTGGAAGTGAAACTCCCCGGCGGCCGACCAGAGTTCGCGCTCCTTCCGCGCCGCCAGCCGAACGTCGTGGTTCACCGTGTCCTCGTGATGGTATTTCGAGAAGATCACGACATCCGGCGTGTAGCTGAGGAACGCGTAATCCTTCCGCGGGAGGTCTTCCTCGCCGGTCATCGCGAGCAGGTGCGGGATGGACGCGAACGGCGCGATGGCGGTGCGAAACGCACCGATGCCGGCGACGAGGCTCGGCGCGAGGTGAAAGTAGACGTCGCTGCGGGCACCGTGCGGCTGGATGAACACGTTGTCGTCGTACGTGGCGGTGGTCGTGACGCGGGTGGCGAAAGACCAGTTGGAATCACCGGCATCGGTGGGCGAGGCGAGAGCCGGCGCGACGGGAACGGAGGAGTCCGCCGTGACGGTTGGAGTCGGTTCAGCCGGGAGCGAAACGGCCAGCGCCAGGGCCGCCAACGTGGTGATCGAGCGAGTGGTAAGTGCCGTAGCCATGGGAGTGGTTGATCGTGCGGCCTGCACGGTGGGCGCAGACCCACCTTGGCGAAGGCGCGGCATAGATGGGGAATCGGGGCGACGGTTCCCCGCCGATTCCGTCACAAACCGGCGGCAACCCGAATCCGCGGCGAACCGGCGCCGCGCGGTGCGGTCCACCGCGCTTCGGTCCCGCGGGAAACGGCCGAGCGCACCATGGGAAAAATCGACACGCTCCGGCGAATTCTACGCCACGCCCGGCATCTCGGGCCGTCCGGAGGATGGCAGGCGGCGCGAATGATCGCGGGGCGCGACCGCTTGGTTCGGCTGCGAGTCCGCGGGCTGCCGCAGCCGATCTGGGTCCGCGCGGGGACGGCGGACGTTGAAACCTTCGAGGAGATTTTTCTGGCGCGGCACTACGAGCTGCCGTTTCCAGAATTTCATCCGCGGTTCGTCCTCGATCTCGGCGCGAACATCGGGCTGGCGTCGATCCGGTTTGCGGCGCGCTGGCCCGCCGCCCGAATCCTTGCGGTCGAACCGGCGGAGGAGAATTTTGCGCTCCTGCAACGCAACACCGGAGCCTATCCGATGATCGCGCGGGACCGGGCGGCGGTGTGGGCGCACGCCGCGGAACTGGCGATCCTCAACCCGGGCGATGCGGCGAATGCGTTCCGCCTCGGCACGGCGGCGGCCGGCCCGGCGGCGGCGGCCGTGCCCGGGCGCACGATCGACGAGTTCGCGACGCGGTTCGGCTGCGGGGCGTGGAATTTGGTGAAGATGGACGTCGAGGGCGCCGAGGCGGAGATCCTGAACGCCAACACCCGGTGGCTCGACGCCGTTTCGGTGCTGGTGATCGAACTTCACGACCGGATTTGCCCCGGATGCACGGAAGCGTTGTGCAGCGCGCTGCGCGACCGGCGGTTCCGGATGGAGATCGTCGGCGCCAACCTGGCCTTCGATTTCCGGTGAATGACGCGACGACGCGCCCGAGCGTTCAGTCGCCGACGCGGACCGGGGTGCGGACCACGTCGTCGGGACGGCGCCGGTAACGCTCCGCGAGCCGGCGGCCGAGATTGCGAAAGGGCGTTTCGACGAGCCGGAAATTCAGTTCAGCAATGAGGAGGATGAGGACGACCGAAAGCACGGACCAGAGTGCGGCGGCAGCGCTACCGCCGGCGATCTCGTATCGGCGTTTCGTCTCGAGAATGGCGGCGCGTCCCGCGACGTGGATCAGGTAGATGCTGTAGGAACGCGAACCAAGCCAGACGAGGGCCGACTTGAGGCGCGCGGGTGGCAGGATGTAATGGCGGTCATAGCTCGCGATCAGCACCAGCCCGCCGCTGATGAGCGCGACAATGCCCGTTGCAATGGGATCGGGCGAGAAGGCAGGTACGGCGGCGAGCAGGGCGACCCCTGCGCCGAGCGCGGCCAGTGCAGGAATGCGCCGTCGGAGAAACCGCGGTTCGACGGTCCGGTAACTGGGATGCGACTGCCAGGTGGCGATGAGCACGCCGAGAATGACGGCATCGGTGCGGATGAACCAGAGCAGCGAGGCCTGATGGGGATCGAAACCGTCGGGTCGCGGAACGAAGAACTGGGCGAGAAACAGCACGATGAGACCGCCGATCATCGCGCGGGGCCGCAGAAAGAAGAGGATGAGCGGAAAGAGCAGATAGAACTGCTCCTCGAGGGAGAGGCTCCAGTAGACGCCGAGGGAACCGTAGGCGGAGTGCCCGTGCGCGAACCAGGAATAATAATAGAAGTTGGCGACGTCGAAAACGGCGGCGACAGCCTCGTGGAGGTTGAAGCGAAGAGCGCCGAAGGAGTCGTGGGCGTTGTAGAAGCCGGCCAGCAGAAGCGTGATGCCGATCCAGAGCCAGGCCGATGGCAGCAGACGGAAGACGCGGCGGATCCAGAACGGCCGGGCGAAGCGGATGAAATCGGCGAGATCGCGGCGTCCCTCGGGCCCGGCAAGTTCGAGGTGTTGGGTGCGCAATCGGAGCAGGGAGGCGGTGATCACGAACCCGGAGATGGCGAAAAAGAGGTCGACGCCGGTCCAGAACGCGAACGCGGGGTACACCTCCCGACCGATGGTCCCGAGCTTTGGAACAATTCCCCAGACGAGGTGCGCAATCAGGGTGAAGGATACGGCGATCGCTCGCAGCACCTCGATATCCGTGTTCGTATGACTCTCCCCCCGCGACATGCTGGTTTTCCCGTCCGAGGCAAAACGGGCTATGGCGGGTGACCGACAGGGATTGAGGGAGTGGGTTCGACGCGAATCGAGGGGGCGATGTCTTGTCGAAAGCTTAGAAGCTGGGGTCGAGAGTCATGCGGGTGGAACGCGATGATT
>DASZYH010000164.1:0-2315 GCA_035545515.1 Opitutaceae bacterium | reverse complement strand
TCCCGGCGCCGACGTTCGTCGCCCCGATGCTCGCACGCACCGTCGCGGTGGTCCCGGAGGGCGGCGCGTGGTCCTACGAGATCAAGTGGGATGGCTATCGGGCGCTGGCGATCAAGCACGGCGACGTCGTGAGGCTGCTGTCGCGCAAGGGGAAGACGATGAATGACGATTTCCCGTCTGTTGTGGAAGCGATCCGGGCACTCCCGGTGAACACGGCCGTCATCGATGGGGAAATCGTCGCCCTTGATGACCAGGGCCGACCGTCGTTTCAGATGCTGCAGCATCGCGCTTCCGGCGAGGGCATGATCGTCGATTACGCGTGCGACCTGCTGCAGGTCGACGGCGAGGACTGGCGCGACCGGCCGCTCACCGAGCGAAAGAAGAAGCTCCAGGAGATCATTTCCGGCACCGAGGTCCGGATGTCCGTCAGCCTCGTGGGCAATGCGGAGCAGATTGTCGGCGAGGTGCGGAAGCTCGGACTCGAGGGCATCGTCGCCAAGCGGCGGACGTCGACGTACCAATCGGGCGAGCGATCGGGCGACTGGGTGAAATTCAAGCTGTCGCCCGAACAGGAGTTTGTGGTGGGTGGTTTCAAGCCCGGCAATCCGCTCGAGTCGCTCGTGGTCGGCTACTACGAGGGCAACAAACTGATCTGCGCCGGCAAGGTCCGGCAGGGATTGAACCCGCGGAACCGCCGCGAGCTCCACAACCTCCTGGAGCCGCTGCTGTCGGACATCTGTCCGTTCGCCAACCTGCCGAATTCGAAGAAGAGCCACTGGGGCGAAGGCATCACGGCGGCACAGATGAAGGAGCACGTTTGGGTCATGCCGCGCGTGGTCGTGCAGGCGAGCTTCGCGGAATGGACGCGGGGCGGGAATCTCCGCCACGGAGAATTCAAGGGACTCCGCACCGACAAAGCCCCCCGTGAAGTCGTCCGCGACCCGGTGTGACCGCGACATCCCCTCCCGAGCGCCTCGCTCCTGCCCCCTCTACTGTAGGCGCGGTGACCGCACCGCGCGGGAACATGGGTCCGTCACGCTTCGCGCTGCACAAATCCACCTCCCCTCCAACGAACCGAAACTCTCGCGAATCAGCGCTCGAGCAGTTCGCGGGCAATCCGCGCCCCTTCGTCAAGTCCGCGCCACTAGCAGTCGGCCGACCAGGCCCACGAGGCAGGGCGAAGAGTTTCCGGTGAGCCGTTTCGCTCTTCTCTCAGCCCGGCCCCTCACCCGCGTCAGGCCGAAAGGAGGACGCGGTCGCGACAATGTTGCAGGATCCGGCCCCGGATCGCCGACGTCGGAGCGTACAGTTCATCGGCGAAATGGCTGATCAACTTCTCAGTCGCCGTGATGCCGTCGAACCGCCGGAGTTGTTCCACCTCCGAGCGGGGCAATTTTCGCGATGGCACCGGAAGGACTAGGTATGCGTATGCGCCACGGGTATTGGCACAGGATTCCACGTTGCGCCGGGCAATACTACCGTTCCGGCGTAATGCGTCCCAGATTGCCGCAAAATCGTATTGCAGCCACCGGATCGCATGCGGATTCAACACCAGGAATCGAGGAACTTCGGTTTCGCCCACCGCCAGGACCGGCGTCCGCACACTCCGTAAGGCCAGGACGGAAGCATGGTAAAGCTCCACCAACTCCCGCATTACTCGACGTGCGGCGCGGGACGCCCGACTCCCTCGCGCAAGCGCATGGAAAATCTGGAGCAGCACAAATGGGATCATGTCTGTTGCCGCCGGATAAACCCGCTCTCCGCGGCCATGATAGCAATGCACTGCGACGCTCCCGATTAGCTTCCGATACTCGTCGAATCGGAGGGACGCGGTGAGGCCGTGCCATAATGGCGGAAATTCCTCGAACAACAGGTCGTCCAGATGCCAGCACTGCAAAAACGACCGGATTGCCTGCGGTCTCAACCCCGTCGGCCGGTGCAACAGCAAATTATTCAACACGGACTGCTCATCCATGCACCCCGAAACGATGGCGCGGAGGTTCACTCGCGACTGCATTCCAGCCTCGCCGAGCGCCCAGCGGCTTGCCGGATCCGTCGACAAGGCCATGAGGGCAACGCGAATTTTCCGGCCACGGATCCGACGACGCAACGCCACCGACCAGTGGAGTTCGCGATCCAGCGCCCCAACGTTGTGGTGCCATGATCCGAAATATCCTGAAAAGATGGTGACGGAAATGACGGGGCCGCGCCCGGCCAAATATTCCGCCGCCGTAACCAGTCGCTTTGACTCCAATGCTCGCACCCGCGCCGTACCGTCATGACGGGACAGGAGGACATGGCGCAGCGGCCGCTCG
>DASZYH010000163.1:0-19655 GCA_035545515.1 Opitutaceae bacterium | reverse complement strand
GGCGATCTCGTAGCCCATGCAGGAGTAGCCGTACTCGGAATGGTAGTCGTCGTGGGCCCGGGAACGCCAAAGCTTGTGTACGTCGCCGGGCAGGCCGCCCGCCGCGTGCACGACGGTGCCGTCCGGACCGCAGGCGCGGTTCACCTCCTCGATCACCTGCGCCTGGGTGAGCGGCACGCCCGGTCGGGGAGCCACCAGAGCGGCGCGGGTCCGGTCCCAGTCGGCCCGCGCGCGGCGGACCGCCGCGCCAGCGGCGGCCGGCACGCGCCACCCGGCCAGCGCACGACCGAGTTGCGCGAGGATCGTCCGCGCATCGCCCACGAGGGGAAGCGCGCCATGCTTGCGCGCGTCGGCAGCGTTGAGATTGACGCCGATGAATCGGACGCGCGGGTTTTGAAACTGCGTCTTGGACGCGGTCGTGAAGTCGCTAAGCCGGGTGCCAACGCCGATCACGAGATCCGCCTCCAGGGCGATCCGGTTCGCCGCCTCCGTTCCCGTCACCCCAATGCCGCCGAGGCACGCGGGATGATCATCCAGCAGCGCGCCCTTGCCGGCCTGGGTCACGCCCACCGGCAGCCCGGTCGCAGACGCCAGGCGGGCGAGCGCGTCGCACGCGTCGCTGTAGTGCACGCCGCCACCCGCGATCACGAGCGGACGGCGCGCCGCGCGAATGTGCGCGACGGCCACGCGGAGGGACTCGGCGGACGCCCCGGGACGTTCGACCGTGTAGACGCGCTTGGCGAAGAAATGCCGCGGGTAGGCGCAGCTCTCGGCCTGCACATCCTCCGGCAGCGCGATCGTCACGGCCCCGGTCTCCGCCGGATCGGCGAGCACCCGCATCGCCTCGGGGAGCGCCGTCAGGATCTGCTCCGGACGATTGATGCGGTCCCAGTATTTCGAAACCGGTCGGAAACAGTCGTTCACGCTGACATCATGGCTGGCCGGATACTCGAGCTGCTGGAGGACCGGTCCCGGCCGGCGGTTCGCGAAGATGTCGCCCGGAAGCAGCAGCACGGGCAGCCGGTTGATCGTGGCGGTGGCCGCGCCGGTCAGCATGTTGGTCGCGCCCGGCCCGATGGAGGACGTGCACGCAAAGGTGCCCAACCGGCGGCGTGATTTCGCGAACGCGATGGCGGCGTGCACCATCGCCTGTTCCGTCTTGGGCTGGTAGTAGGGCAGCGTGCGGCCGCCGAACTCCTCGATGGCCTGGCCGAGGCCGGTGACGTTGCCGTGGCCGAAGATGCCCCACACGCCGTTGATGAGCCGGTGCTCGACGCCGTCGCGGGCGATGTACTGCGCGGACAGGAACCGCGCCAGAGCCGCGGCCATGTTGAGAGTGACGGTGTTTTTCATGGCGCTGAACCGGGGCCGTCGGACGGTCGCCAGCCCTGGCGGGCCGGATCAAGCGTCCACGCGTGTTCCTCGGCGAAGGTGAAGCCCGTGTAGGGATTGCCCGGCAGATGCCGGATGACCCAGAGGTAGTACATCCCGTAGCCGGGGGCCGACACCTGGGCGTGATCGAGGCCTGGAGGGATGAGAATCGTGTCCCGCGCGCGCACTTTCACGACGTCCTCGCCCAGTTCGGCGTGTCCGTAGCCGCCGCCGCGCGTGAACCGGTAGTGATAGATCTCCGGCTGATCGTGGTGGTGGGGCGGGTAGCTCGACCAGCGTCCGGGGTAATTGACGACCTCCCCGATGACCAGGTTCGACCGCGGCCGGCCCTTGCGATCGAAGATGAGTCGAACATTGCGGAGGCACGCGTTCTGCACGAGGCCGGCGCCGCGATACTCCGGCTTCATGTCATCCGGCCCGAACAGGCGCGGAGAAAACTTCCGCGTATTTGCCGTGCGGGCGACGGCGAATTCGGTGCCGGCCTTCAGGGAGCGGATGGTCACGCGGGTCCGGGGCCCGACGTGGAGCGTCGTCGGGTTGTCCACAAACACGTCCTGGCGCCGGACCCGCACCCGGCGCCGGCCGAAGCCGACGTCCGCCTCGCCGCCCAGGAGGATCCACGCGCTTTCCTTCGGGGAACACTCCCGCAGCTCCGCGCCGGCGGGGAGCCGCAGGATCGCGAAATCCAGGCCCGCTCCCCTCGGAAAGGCCGGATCGTCCTCCCGCCAGAGGAGCGTCTGGCCGGCGGGAAAACCGGCGCGCGGACCGCGGAGGACGGCGTTGGGGGGTGGGGTCATGGGAAAAATGTAAACGTTATCATTTTTCATTCGACACACCGGGCCTGGCATGTAAAGCCAGAAATCGCTCCAGCCCGGATTTCCCCCGCGGATGACCCCCACCACCCCCTTCACGCTCCACGGCAAGCGCGCCCTGATCACGGGCTCCGCGCAAAACATCGGCTTCACCCTCGCCCAGGGCCTCGGCGAAGCCGGCGCCGACCTGCTCCTCAACGACCTCGATCCCGCCAAGCTGGATTCCGCCGCCGCCACACTCCGGCGCGCCGGCCTCCGCGTCACCACGCGGGCCTTCGACGTGACGCGCGAAGCGGACGTCATCGCGGGCGTGCGGGCCCTGGAACAGGACGGCGGCCCGGTCGACATCCTCGTCAACAACGCCGGCATCCACCGCCGCGCCCCGCTCGAGTCCATGTCCCTCGCCGACTGGCAGGCTGTGCTCGACGTCAATCTCACGAGCGCCTTCCTGCTCTCGCGCACCGTCGCCCCCGGGATGATCTCACGCGGCGCCGGCAAGATCATCAACCTCTGCTCGGTCAACACCGACCTCGCCCGGCCGGGCATCGCAAATTACGCGGCGGCGAAGGCCGGCCTGAAGATGCTGACGCGCTCCATGGCCGTGGAATGGGGACGCCACAACATCCAGGCGAACGGCATCGGCCCCGGTTACTTCGTGACCGACCTGACCCGCTCGCTCGCCGCCAATGCGGAATTCGACCAGTGGCTGCGCGCCCGGACGCCGGCTGGACGCTGGGGCGAGCTGCAAGAACTCGTCGGCACCGCGGTATTTCTCGCCTCCGAGGCGTCGGATTTCGTCAACGGCCAGACCGTCTATGTGGACGGAGGCCTGCTCGCGGCGCTCTAAACGCCCGGCGCTTCGATCCATTTTCACCAAGGCTTTTCCGCTCGAAGAATCGGGACAAAACGTGAAACGTTCCGCCAGCTCATCACCCGACCTACACCGTATGGCCAGCCTGCAAGAAGTCGCCCGCCGCGCCAAAGTCTCGATCGCCACCGTTTCCCGCGTCCTGAACCAGTCGGACAAGGTGGTGCCGGAGACCCGCGCCGTCGTCGAAAAGGCGCTCCGCGAGCTGGACTACCGGCCGAGCCGGGTCGCCCGGCGGCTGCGGATGAACGCCGGACGGGCCAACCTGGTGGGCCTGATCATCCCCGACATCCAGAACCCGTTCTTCGCCGAGATCGCCCGCGGCGTCGAGGATGCCGCGTTTTCCGCCGACTATGCGCTCCTGCTGTGCAATTCGGACGAACGCCGGGACAAGGAACGGTTCTACCTCGACGTGATGCTCGCGGAGTCGGTGGACGGCATCGTCCTGCCGCCGTTTGACGAGACCGACGCCGCCCTCGTCGACGTGATCAAGGGCGGGATGCCGGTCGTGTGCGTCGACCGCAGCCTAACGAAGGTCAAGACCGACCTGGTGGAGGTGGACAACTACCGCGGCGCATTCGATATGGTGACCCATCTGCTCGACCGGGGACACAAGCGCATCGGGCTGATCGAAGGCCGCGTGCACGTCTCGACCAGCCGCGAGCGCCGCCGCGGCTACCTCGACGCCCTCGCCGCCCGCGGCATTGCCGAGCGTCCCGAGCTCACCCGGGCGGGCGATTTCCGCCAGGAGAGCGGCCACATGCTCGCGAACGAGCTGCTCGATATGCGCAAGCCGCCCACCGCGCTGTTTGTCTGCAACAACCTCATGACCGTCGGCGCGCTGGCGGCCGTGCACCGGCGCAAGCTGCGCGTGCCCGACGACGTGGCCGTGGCCGGTTTCGACGACGTGCCCTGGGCCGAGGCGCTCGATCCACCGCTGAGCGTCGTACGCCAGCCCGCCCATGAGGTCGGCCGACAGGCGATGGAGCTCCTGCTCCGACGCATCGTCGAGCCCGCGCGCCCGCCCGTCACCGTCCGGCTGATGCCGGAGTTGATTCTGCGACGGTCGACCTGAGAGACGCGGCGCGACCGCCGGACGCCTTTCTCGGTGGAATTTGTGTAAACGTTTTCACCCTTTGGCCTTTTTTTTGTCCACCCTATCCCCCCCCATGCTTCCCTTCCTCCGTTTCTTCGCGTCCGGTTCCGACCGCCCCCTCCTTCCCAATCAGTCCCAGATCGACCAGCGGTATCGCCGGCACCGAAAATTGATCATGACCGGCATCACCCTCGGCTACGCCCTGGGGTACACCTGCCGCCTCGGCCTCTCCGTCGTGAAGAAACCGCTCATCGACGCCGGTGTGTTCAATGCGGAACAGCTCGGCGTGATCGGCTCGGCCCTGTTCTACGCCTACGCCTTCGGCAAGCTCGTCAACGGCTTCCTCGCCGACCACGCCAACGTGAAGCGGTTCTACGCGGTCGGGCTGCTGGGTTCCGCCCTGATCAACCTCACGATGGGCTGGTCGACGGGCTTCTGGGTCTGGGTCGTCCTCTGGGGCGTCAACGGCTGGTTCCAGGGTTTCGGCGCGCCCTCGGGCATCGTCGCCCTCTCCCACTGGTTCGGCCATCGC
Source organism: Opitutaceae bacterium (assembly GCA_035545515.1). Taxonomy (GTDB): domain Bacteria; phylum Verrucomicrobiota; class Verrucomicrobiia; order Opitutales; family Opitutaceae; genus ER46. Next base: position 14,955 of record DASZYH010000163.1, on the reverse strand, counting down.
GAGCGCGGTCGCTTCTACGGGCTCTGGAGCACCTCCCACTCCCTCGGAGAGGGCCTCACGTTTCTTGGCTCCGCCGCGCTCGTCTCCTGGCTCGGCTGGCGGGGCGGCTTTCAGGGCCCGGGCATGATCTGCGTCGCGACCGCCGCCGTGGTTTACCTGCTGCTCCAGGACCGGCCGCAGACGCTCGGGCTGCCGGCGATCACGACCTGGAAGGATGATCCGGTCGCCACCCGCCGGGCCGGGCAGTCGACCTGGGACGCCCAGCTCTCCGTCCTGAAGCTGCCCTCGATCTGGATCCTCGCGCTCGCGAGCGCCACCATGTACATGACGCGCTACGGCATGAACAGCTGGGGCATGCTGTACTTGCAGGAGAGCAAAGGCTACTCGGCGCTCCAGGCTGGCGCCTTTCTCGCCCTGAACCCAGTCGCCGGTGTCCTGGGCTGCATCGCCTACGGCTACCTTTCCGACCTCTTCTTCGACGCCCGCCGCCCCCCGATGAACCTCATCTGCGGCGTGATGGAGGTCGCGGCTCTGCTGGTGATGTTTCTCAGCCCGCCCGGTCACCCGGTGGTCCTGACCGTGGCGTTTCTGGCCTACGGTTTCTCGATCAACGGCCTCATCACCTCGCTCGGCGGCCTGTTCGCCGTCGATATCGCGCCCAAGCAGGCCGCCGGGGCGGTGATGGGTTTCGTCGGCGTCTTCAGCTATGTCGGCGCCGCCATCCAGGAGCGGATCAGCGGGCTGCTCATCGAGCACGGCACCACCTTCGTAAACGGCATCCGACACTACGACTTCCACCGGGTGACCTACTATTGGATCGGATGCTCGATCGTGTCGCTCGTCCTCGCGGCCTCGCTGTGGCGCACGACCATCCGCAACTAACTCCGCCCGGATTTTCCCATGCACTACGACGTCGCCATTTTTGGCAACTACACCAAGGACACGATCATTTCCGCCGCCGGCACCCGCGTGGTCGATGGCGGAGGCTTCAACTACGGCGCCCACGTGATGGCTATGATGGGCCTCCGGACCGCGGCACTCACGCGACTGGCGCGCGAGGACGAGCGCGTGATCACGGCTTTGCGGCGGATCGGGGTGGATGCGTTTCCGACCTACACCCCGCACTCCACCCATCTCCAGCTGGTCTACCCGTCCGCGAATCCCGATGACCGCCAGCTCACAATGACCCAGGTCACCGGCGCCTTCACCCCCGACCAATTTCGGAACGTCGAGGCCAAGTACTACCTGGTCAATGCCTCCGCCCGCGGCGAAGTCGGCCGGGACGTCATTCTCGAGCTGAAACGCAAGGGCGGCCGCATCGTCGTCGACGCCCAGGGCTTCGTCCGCCGCGCGGCGGCGGACGGCACGCTCGTGTTCGACGACTGGCCGGGACGGGACGAGATCCTCCCGTACGTGGACATCCTGAAGGTCGACAACAAGGAGGCGGCCGCGCTCACCGGGCTCGACGACCTGCAGCTCGCCGCGCGAACGATCGCCGCGTGGGGTCCGCGGGAGATCGTGCTCTCGCATCGTGACGGGTTGATCGTTTTTGCCGAGGGGCGCATTCACGAGGCGCCGTGGCGGCACGAGAAGCTCGTCGGCCGCAGCGGCCGCGGCGACACGTGCATCTCCTCCTACGCCGCCAAGCGGCTATCCTCCTCCGCGGCGGAGGCGACGATCTGGTCGGCGGCGGTCACGAGCCTCAAGATGGAGGCAGAGGGACCGATCAAGGTGCCGGCGGCGGCCGTCGTCGACTTCATCGCGAAGAAGTACGCTCCGCCTGCGGAGTGACGGCTCCGGTTTCGGGGGCGACAATTCGACCGACCGCGGCGGTTCAATCCCGGGTCGCACGATAGAATCGCTGCTCGCCGGCCCGGGAGCACCGCCGTCGGCTTTCCAGGCTGGTGCCGCCGTTGGCGGCGAAACGGAGGTCGGCCCCTTATCCGCCGCCGGCCGGCGACTTCGGCGCCGGGTCGCCCTCGCCGTCAAACTCGATGGCACGGGTAAAGGGACCGATCACCACGTCCGGTGACGACGCCGTCACCGCCGCGCCAAAACGCACCACGTGCTCGAAACGAATGTTCTCCACCAGGTGTCCGGCATCGGACCCGCCGACATAAATCAGTCCGCCGCGCTTCCCCGGCCGTCCCTCCAGGACGATATTTCGGAAGACACAGCCGTCGCACCGCCCGTCCTCCGTGTACGTCCGGGAGTTCGAGGGCAGCCACAATTTTGTCTCCTCGTTCCGCGGGATGGAGAACGTGCCATGGTGCTCCGCCCGCGCCTTGATCAGGTACGTGTCGCGGCCGTCGCACCGGATTCGCACCCCGTCGAACAGCAATCGGCGGATCGGCATGTTGTTGCCCGGCTGGAGGTACAGGATGCACGGCTGCGCCTTGTTCGGCGGCTCCATCCGATCGGCCGGATAGTGGAGCACGTCGATTTGGCGAAACGTGATGTCCTGCATCGCGCCCGCGTCGCTTTCGCAGCCAACGCGCACGATGTTGGCGCGGTCCGTCCAAAACGCGCAGTCGGTCACGAGGAGGTTCTCGCAATTCTCGTTCCCGTAACCGTCGAGCCCCTTGATCGCGATGCAGTCGTCGTCCGTCCGAACGAAACAGTTTTGGATCGTGACGTGGTTGGAGTTGCAGGGGTCGATGCCATCATCGTTCAACACGCGCGAGCCGCAGATCTTCACGTTGTCGATCAACACCCGGTCGCACCCCGCCGGCACGACGGTGAAAAGCCAGGATCCGCGCAGGATGACGTCCCGGACGACCACATCCCGGCACCGGTCCAGGAAGAGCATGAAGTACGTCGGCCCGTCGTTGTGCGGGTAGTCGGTTCCGTCGATGATTCCCCGGCCGAGGATGCGGATGTTCGCGCCCCGCGCCTCCACGCCGCCTTTGACGACCGCCCCGGCAGCCACATACAGCGTCTGGTTGCTGGTCAGCGTGATCTTCCCGACGCGATGAACACCGGGCCCAAAATAGACGACGCCGGGATCGTCGGGCTTGGGCGGATTCGCCTCCAACGCGTTGCCGAACAGCAGCAGCGGGCTGTTCTCGCCATCCCTCTCGATCGAGAGCTTGCAGGGCTGCCGCAGCGTGAATTCCAGCGCTCCGTCCGCCCCCTCGTGCGGATCGATCGCGCAGCCTTCAGGGAGAATCACGGCGCGTTGCAGCGAGACGGGGGACGTCACCCGCACCTTCACCTCCCCGGAGAAATCGAACGACGCGAAGGAATATTTCCCGTCGAAATGAAACGTCTTCGCCGAATAGACCGCGACGGACTGGCCGTTCGCCTCCACCTGATAATCGGGCGAAACGGCCTCTCCCGCAGGCGCCGCGACGGCCACGACCCGGGCAGGGACGGCAGCGGCAGTCGGAACGGCCGGCATCGCGCCGGCGGCCACGACCAGCGTGGCGGTGATCACAAATGGCTTGAGCATGCTCATAAGGTTGGCGGGAGGATCAGTCCCCACGGTCATCCGGCGCGGGCCGGGCTGACGAGGGGCGCGGGGGAGTTCATGTGCGGGGCGGCCAAGGCTACCGCATCATGCTCTCCCGGGCTTTTCTTTTCCGCTCCTATTCCCGGGCATTTTGGCCCTCGAGGGTGACTCGAACCGTCAGGATTTCATGTGGACGAAACGTGAGGTTGATCTCCTGGCCGTCCGACGTGACGGGTTGCGAGGCTTCCTCCATCGCGTTGCACAGGCTGGCCGACTGGATCGGCGCGTGGAAGCGGATCACCGTCTTCGCGGACCGTCCGGCCACTTCCCGCAGCCGGAGGATCGAACCCTGGCCGTCCTCCGCAGGTTTCCAGGTCACCAATTCGATTTCCGGGGATCCGATCTCGAGAAATCCCATGCCTTCGGCGGGCAGGGGCCGCGGCGGATTGCCGGTCTTCTCCTGCCGGAGCACCGTGTCGATCTCGACCGGCCGCAGCGCCGCCGTCGCCGTCCGGAGGAGGCGGGGCGCCGCGAACGTGGAGTCACTGGTGATGACGTAGCGGAAGATGAAGTTCCCGCCCTGCCCCGCGCAAAAATTCGTTCCCCAGTAGTTGTTCATCACATAGGAGAACAGGGTCGGGCTCCCGGGCTGAAACCGGCCGGGCCAGGCGCCGCGGTTGATGTCGCCGAAACACGCGAGCGGTGCATCGAGCGGGACGATCCCGACGCTCAGGTGATCGTCGTGCACGGCCATCCACTCCTGCACGCAGAACCATTCGAGGCAGGCGCCCGGGAGCAGGTCGCGCGCGGGATCGACCCAGCCGATCTGCGACGCATAGGCGAACTGCGGTGACGGCACGGCCACCGGAAACGCGAAGTAGGCCGCTTCCTTCGTGGTGACGTAGTCCTTCCGGACTTCATACCGAAATTCGATCTTCTTCTCGTCATCCGGCAACAGCACCTCCAACGCGATCACGGGCGTGTTGAGAGCGCGGCTTCTCAGGCGGAGGCTCCAGCCCCAGGGGGCCCGCTGCGCTCCCCGGTATTCGCCCTCGCCTGCCGGGTGCACCGCCAAGTCGCCTTTCGGACGCTGCTTGTTCGAATCGGTCATCCAGGTCCGGCCGTCGCCGCCCGTCACATAAAGGTACTGGCCGAACTTGTACGCGCTGGAGCGATCGATCAACTCCCGCCCGACGGACTTGTCGACGATGCTGGCAATCGCACCGCTGGCGGGGTCGACCGTGATGCGATAGAAGGCGTTTTCGACCGTGACCTCGCGGCGCACCGGCGGCCTGGGTTCCGGTGCCGCTGCGGTTCCCAGGCGAAGGCACTTGTAGCCGACGGCGGGGAGGTCGCGGACGAGGAAACGCACGTGAAGAAAGTGCTCCCGGTGCGAGAGGACCTCGAACCGCACGGGCGCATGCGTGGAAAGATCCTCGAGCGCGGCGTTCTCGGGCAGGTCGGTCTCGACCAGGGCGTTCCGGGGCCAGCTCAGCGAATTGAAGAGCACGAGCGTGCCCGCCGGCACGTGGACGCGATCGACCAGCTGGCTGACCGAGCGCTGCACGACATCGTCGATCTCCAGTTGCGCCTGGACTGCGAAGTTGTTTTTGACCGCGAGCTGCCGGACGGATTCCTCGTGATCGGGCATCGTCACGGAGCGGTCCGCGGTCCAGGTGTGTTCGGCGAACAACTCGAGATTCCTCCAGATGTCCCCGAGCTCCGAACGGGGCGCATGGACGTCGGGATCGTTCACATGGGCGACCATCGCCAGCGTTTCGGCCGAGAGCGCCCGCTGCTGGTTTTCCCGGTCCCGGGCCACGTAGGCAGCGTCGCTGGCGATGCCATCCTCCCAGTACGCGCCCAGGCCTCCGCGGAAGGAAGGAAGCTCCCGGCCATGCTTCGCGTCCAGCTCATGCATGAAGTCGCGGAACGTGCCGTAGCGCAGGTGGGGGAAGGCATAGGTCTCGTTCCAGCGGTCGACGAAGGTGGCCGTGGCGGGAATGAGGTCGGTGTTCTCCTCCTGCGTCCCGTAGATGAGCGTAACGTCGGGCCGGTATTCGGGCGTCGAGTACGCCTGGAGAAAGACCGGCAGGGACTCGCGGCCGGCGGTCAGTTGCGGCGGCAGGCCGAAGAGATAGCGCGTCTGCTGGTAGGTGCGCGAATACCAGAACAACACCCGACCGCCATCGGGACCCTCCCACCAGAACGGCGACCGCTCGTTCCACCGGCCATAGTACAGGACCGGGGCGCGGTCGCCATTGCCGCCGGCGAGGAAGTACCGGATGCCGGCCGCAGCGAGGATCGACGGATAGTCCCCGGAATACGAGGGCACGTCGGTGATGTTCGCATAGTCGAAGGGCAGCGCGTGTTCCCGCGCGAGCCGGGCGGAGAACGCGAGTGACCGCTCCAGGCTCTCGAGCGAGGCGTAGCCGGTCATCAGGTTGCAGTATTGCGCCGGGAGCCCGATCTTCCCGTCGCGGATCAGCGCGAGGAGCGCCTCCCGCCTCGGCGCGGCGCGCGTGGCGAGCAGTTGCTCCACCGCCCAGGAGCCGTCGGTCGAATAACGGAAGGCCGGATGGTCCCGGATCAGGTCGGCGGCTTCGTCCAGCACCCGCGCCTGCGACTCGGCGACCTTGCTCTGATAATCGCTGTACCCGATGTCGAGATGCGTGTGCGGGACGACGAAGACCGTCCAGCGGCGCTCCGCCGTCAAGCTCACCGGCTGCACGCGCGGACGGCCGGCGTCGATGGCGAGCTCGCCGCGGGCAACGCCGGTCCACGCCGGCACCTCGAACTCGACGCGGCGTTCGCCGAACTCCCCTCCGGCGATCGGAACCGTGCAGCGATGCCCGTCGAGCACGAGCGTGGCGGAACCGCTGGGCACTCCGCGGTGGAAGCGGAACACGCCCTCGACCTGCTCGACGAGATCTGCACCGCGTTGCCGGAAGAAGACGGTGGGTTTGAGCCGCACCTCGACGTCGTCGGCGACCTCGTCCGGGGACGCCGCCTGGTCGAGACGCAGCGCGTCGTAGTACACGCCGGCGATCGCGCTCCTTCCCTCCGGATCGGGCGGCGAACACTGCCACGCCAGCGCGAGCTCGTTGTCCCCCTGGCGCAGAAACGACGCGGGAATCGCGATGGTGAGCGTTTCCGCCGAACAGTTGGGAAACGGGTGGTCACCCAGGTAGTACGCGAGCCGGGGTTCGAGAAAGAATTCGCCCGTGTGGCCGTTGACCGCCAGCCGCAGGACTGGAACCCGCGGCCGGAAGGTCATCGTCCCGATCGTGAGCGTGAACCGGCCGGTCGGCGTCTCGGGCAGGGTGAATCGCACCCGGTACACCGAGCCGACGCGCTGCTCCTCCGACCAGTCGCGCGCAGGCTCGCCGCGTCCGGCGACGTAGGTGATGTCGCCCGGGGTCCACGGCCGGAAGTCCAGATAGGAGTGGTCGAACCGGCCGATGCTCCAAATCGTGTGTGTGGACACGGGTCCCGGCTGAGCCGCCAGCCGGGCCACGAGCGTCCCGACGAGAATCGTCCAGAGGGCAGAACGCCGCATCCGCCGAGCATCGCAAATTTCGCCCGGTGCAGCTTTCCATTTTACCTGCGAAATCGCACGGTTTTGCGGCCCCCTGTTTCAATTCTCACATGCCGGGGAGCCGGACATGACCGGCCCGGATCTGGTCCTTCGCGCCGGGGCGTGGAAATGCGCCGCGCAGCGCCTCATCGCCGTGGCGGTCTGCGCGGCAACCGTGTTCTCGGTGATCCCCAGCCGCTCCGCGACCTCCTTTTGCGACAGCCCGACGATCTTGCGGAGGACGAACGTCTCGCGGCAGCGCTCCGGCAGCCTTTCGATCGCCGCCGCCAGCTGCGAGAGATCGTCCCGGTGGCACGCCGTCTCCGCCGCGTCGCGGTGACGGCCTGGGAGCGGCAATTGGTCGAGGGTGTCCATCCGTTCGACGACCACCGCACGCTCATGGCGGACGAAATCCACGGCGAGATTGCGCGCCGTCGCGAAGAGAAAGCGGCGCGGATCGCTGATCGGTGTCACGATCCGGGCGCGGAACAGCCGGACATACGCCTCCTGCACCAGGTCGTCGATGTCGGGAAACGATGGGAACCGGGCCCGCAGCCAGGTACGTAGCGCAGCCTCGTGGGGATGAACTTCACTCGCGAACCAACAGGCGGTGTCGGCGTTTTGTGGGGACATGCGCTTCGATGGAGCAACGGAGCAGAGCTCCGACCGGGGCGCCCAGTTGATGCGGGGCGCCACTTCGGTGTAAACGATTTCTTTCGATCCGCTCCATTCCCCTCGCGCCGGGCCACACGCGTCTGGTTTCGCCCGCGACGCGCACTGGCCGAAAGGCTGCGAGATTCGCCGTGAAAAAGGCGGCCCCACGCCCCGGGCAGGGCTATCCTGCTCGTCGCACCTCAAACCTGATTTCCGCCTCGCGTCACCGGCCACGGATCACTGCCGCGTCGCCCCACCCTTTTCACCCGTCCATGATCCGCCCCGTTTTGCTGCTTGCCGCCATCAGTACCGTGTCGTCCCTCGCACCGGCCCAGGAGCTGCCGCGCGAGTGGATCGACGCCGAGACCCACCACCGGGTCGTCCAGCTCTCGACCGAGTCCGGATCGCAATGTCTGTACTTCACCCAACCGGCCTTCACCGGCGGCGGTGGGCGGATGCTGATCACGACCCCGCACGGGATGGCGTTGGTCGATCTCAGCACCCGGAAGATCGAAGCCCTGGCGGACACCGCGGGCGGCAGTCCCGTTCAAACCGGCCAGAAGACCGGCCGGATCTTCTACACCCGGAACGGGCGGCTCCTGGTCTATGATCCGGCTGAGAAATCCTCCCGCCTGCTCGCGACCCTGCCGGCCAACACCGTCATCACCACCATCAACGCCGACGAAACCCTCGCGTCCGGCTGCATCAGCCCGCCCGACCCGGACTCGATCAAGCCCCATTACCCGGCGACCAAATCGGGCGCCGCTCACGCGGGCGCTCCCATCCTCGGCCAGGACCAGTATCCCGACAAGGGCGACTACATGACGCGGCGCCTCGCGCTTCATCTTCCGTCGGACGTGATCACCGTCGATCTTCGGTCCGGCGCCGCGAAGGTCGTGCTCCACACCACCGATTGGATCGACCATTTCCAGTTTTCCCCCACCGACCCGACCTTGCTCATGTACGCGCACGAAGGCTCGTCGCAGAAGGTGGACCGGATCTGGCTGCTGCGCCTCGACGGCCGCTCAACGCCATTGCTCGTGCACCGACGCACGCTGACGATGGAGGGAGTCACGCATGAATTCTGGAGCCACGACGGGCAGTGGATCTGGTACGACCTGCGCGCCCCCCGCGGGGTGGTCTTCTGGGTGGCCGGCTACAACGTCCGCACCGGCGAGCGGATCTGGTATCACCTCGATCCCGACGAGTCCTCGGCGCACTACAACGTGTCACCGGACGGAACGCTTTTCGCGGGCGACGGCTCCGGCGATGCGGACCGGGGCATCGCGCATCCCGGCGCCCGGAAATGGCTGTACCTGTTTCATCCCCGGGTTCTCACCGACGCTGGCACGCTTCCCGATTCGTCCCCCTTGGTCCAAAGCGGCGTGTTCCGCAGCGAGCGCCTGGTCGATCTCTCACGGCACGACTACTCGCTCGAACCGAACGCGACCTTCACGCCGGACGGCAGATGGATCGTCTTCCGGTCAAACATGCGCGGCGCTTGTCAGGTCTACGCCGTCGAAATCGAAACGACGCGGTAATGCGCACTTACCCGGCGGTTCTCTTCTCCCGCGGTCGTGATCACGATCATCCGTCCGTCGGGAACGGCGCGGCGGGATACGAAAAATGGTAAACCCCCGACCCCAGTTTGACAGTCACGGCTCGGCCATCCTGCCTCGGATCGGCCACTCCCGGTGCCTGTGCCAGCGGCCGACCGCTTTCCGTCGCCGTGTCCAGTGAGGCGGCCGGCAGACGGACGGTCGCGCTTGTATTGGCCGGCAGGCGCACGTCCAGCGTGAACCGGCCGCCGCTGATTTCCCACGCGACGGCAATCTCGCCGTAGGGTGACTGTTCCGAGGCCCGGACGAACGTGAGTCCCCCGCCCGGCTGGGGCGCGATCAGCACGTGCTTGTATCCGGGCGCCGCCGAGTCGACGGCGATCCCGGCCACCACGCCATACATCCACGCGCCGATCGATCCATAGGCGTAGTGGTTGAAGGAATTCATCTCCGGATCCTGGAAGGTGCCGTCCGGCCGGATGCCATCCCAGCGTTCCCAGATCGTCGTGGCCCCCATTCGCACCGGGTAGAGCCACGACGGATACGACTCCTGCGTGAGCAGGGCATAGGCCGTGTCGAGGTGTCCGGTGTCGGCCAGCACCGGGCAGAGCAGCGGCGTGCCGAGAAAGCCGGTCGTCATGTGGTTGCCGTGCACGGCCACGTCCGCCGCCAGCCGGCGGGCCGCCTCGGCCCGCTCGCCCGCCGGCAGGAGGTCAAAGGCGAGCGCGAGCGTGTAGGCGGTCTGAGTGCTCTCGCCGACGCGACCGTTAGAGGTGACGAACTCGCGGTTGAACGCCGCCTTGACCGCCGCAAACAGTCCAGCGTAGGTGCGGGCGTCTTCCTCGCGGCCGAGCACCGCCGCCGCCCGGGACAGCAGGTCCGCCGAATGCGCGAAGTACGCGGTCGCCACGAGATCCTTGCCCGTGGTCGCGCCGGGATAGCTCCGGGCCTCGCCGCTCGGCGACGCGTAGGCCAGCCAGTCGCCATACTGGGGGCCGGCATTCCACAGCAGACCGGGTGCGACGCGGTGCATGTAGTCGACCCAGGCCTTCATGCTCGGGTACTGGTCGGCCAGGATCTGCCGGTCGCCGTACGCGAGGTACATCGTCCACGGAATGACCACGGTGCAGTCACCCCACCCCGCGGCGCCGGGCACCGTGGCGGAGTGCCGGGTGCGAAAGTTGGGAATGACCGTCGGCATCGCCCCGTCGGACTTCTGGCCGGCGCGCACGTCGCCGAGCCAGCGGGTGAAGAAGCCGGCAACATCGAAGTTGTACGCCGCCGTCCGGCAGAACACCTGGGCATCACCCGTCCAGCCGAGTCGCTCGTCGCGCTGCGGGCAGTCGGTGGGGATGCTGACGAAGTTTCCCCGCTGGCCCCAGACGACGTTGTGCTGAAGCTGGTTCAGGAGCGGGTTGGAGCAGATCCACGTGCCGCTCGGCCGCAGGTCGACCTCCACATACCGGAATCCGTGGGTGGTGAATCGTGGCTCGAAGGTCTCGCTGTGTCCGCCTCCTTTGAGGATGTAGCGGTCGGTCGCCTACGCCGTCCGCAGATTCGCGGTATAGAGGTTTCCCGCCCGGTCGAGCACCTCGGCGTAACGGAGCGTGATCACCGTGCCCGCCGCCCCCTGCGCCACCATCCGCACCCAACCGACCATGTTCTGACCGAGGTCGAAAATGTAGCCGCCGTCCGCCGCCTGCGCCACGGACACCGGATGAAGTTCTCCGGTGCGCCGGACCGGCGGATCGATGCCGGCGAAGAGGGTGCCCTTGGTGTGATCGAGGACGGCCACTCCCTGCCAGCCCGCATCGTCATATCCCGGTTCAGTCCAGCCCGGCCGCTCGAGCCGCGCATCGTAGGTCTCGCCGTTGTAGAGATCCGCCGCGCGCACCGGTCCGGTCGTGCTCCGCCACGAACTGTCGGTTCCAACGACCTGCACCGAACCGTCGGCGTGCACGACCCGCAGCTCGGCGAGCACCGCGAGCTGTGGACCGTACCAGTTGCGAACGCCGGCTCCACCGATGACTCCGCGATACCAGCCGTCGGCGAGGGTCACGCCGAGGGCGTTGCCGCCGTCGCGCACCAGTCCGGTCACGTCGTAGGTCTGCACCTCGATCCGCTGGTCGTAGTCGGTCCAGCCCGGCGTGAGCAGCTGGTCGCCGACTTCGTGGCCGTTGAGCTGCGCCGAGTAGAGACCGAGGCTGGTGATGTACAGCCGTGCCTCGCGGACCCGGCCGTGGACCTGGAACGCGCCGCGCAGCATTGGCGCCGGCTCCGATTTCGACGGATCCTGCGCGAAGCCGGGCGTGATCCACTGCGCCTGCCAGTCCGACGCCTGCAACAGCCCAGTCTCGAACAAGGCCGCCCGGCTCCAGGCGGAAATGGCGCCCCGGCCGTCCCGCACGCGGACGCGCCAGTAAACCCGTTGCGCCGATCCCAGCGGCGGACCGCCATACGGCACCAGCACCGACTGGTCCGAGTTCACCTCGCGAGAGTCCCACCGGAGCGGTTCGCCGTGCTCGAGATCCTCCGCGGTCGCGGCGGCCTGAATCTCGTACGCCGTCTGCCGGGCGCCGCGATCGGGGAGGACCAGTTCCCAGCTCAGGCGCGGGCGCGCGAGGCCCAGTCCGAGCGGATCGGTCTGGTACTCGGCCTTGAGCCCGACGGGCGCCGGCACGACCGACGCCGCCAGGGTGCAGTTCAACGCCGTGGTCGCCACGATTCCCGCCAGGAGATGTCGCATGAATGTTTCCATCATCCTAACTAGACGGACGGCGCCGGAAATTCTGTTAGCCGCTCATGCCGATAATCGTCGGCGGAGAAGTCCCGGGACCCGGACGGGTCTCGCGGCCACGCGCGAGGCTCCCGCCAAAACAGCCAGTCTCCCCCGGCGAAACCGGTGGCCGCTCCCGCCGGGAGGTTCTAAAGTGGGCGCATGACCGCATCGAGAAACCATCATCGGTTGGCGACGCCGTCGTCGCTCCCTTCCGCCCCGAGATGCCGATGGCTGCGTCCGGCCGCGATGATCTTTGGCATCATGCTCTTTGGCCTCGCGAGAGGAACGGTGCCGACGCCCGGGGAATTCCGCACCGCCGGGCACTGGGCGGACGTTCATCTCGGCGGCGACGCCACGAGCCTCCCGTTTTCGTTCGTGTACGCGGGGATGCCTGCCAGCGAGCTGCTCCCGGGCTGGACGAAGCAGGTCGAGCGACGGAAGCTCGACGCGACGCGAACCCAGTGGACCACCCAGTGGACGGCGCCGACAACCGGCCTGGAGGTGCGTTGCGTGGCGGTGCTGTATTCCGATTTCCCCGCAGTGGAATGGACCGTGTACCTAAAAAACACCGGACACGAAAGGACCCCGATCATCGAGAAACTCCAGGGCCTAGAGGTTCAGGTTCAGCGGGAAAAGGGACCCGAGTTCGTTCTCCACCACCAGCGAGGCGATGTCTATTCCGTGGAGAGCTACGTGCTTTTCGCCGAAACCCTCGCGCCGAATACCACCCTGCGGCTGGCGCCAGTCGGCGGACGGCCGACCAACTCGGGATTCCCCTACTACAACCTCCAGATGCCCGATCGCGGTCTGATCGTCGCGGTCGGCTGGCCCGGTCAATGGGCGGCCGAATTCCGACGCGATGACAAGGCGAGCCTGCATATTTCCGCCGGACAGGAGCTCACCCATCTCTATTTGAATCCAGGCGAAGAGATCAGGACGCCATTGGCCGTGTTGCTCTTCTGGCAGGGCTCGGATGTCGCCCGGGCACAGAACCTCTGGCGCAGATGGATGCTGGCCCACAACCTCCCGCACCCCGGCGGACGGGCGCCCGGCCCGATCTACACCTCGAGTGACAGTGAAAATCCCGAGATGCGGTCCACGGAAGCCGGCCAGAAACAGGCCGTCAACGCGATCGTCAGCCATGGCGTCAAACTCGACTTCTGGTGGATCGATGCCGGTTGGTACAACACTATGAACCGGGCCGGCGTCGAAGGCGACTGGCACCGCCGGGGCACCTGGGAGCCGGATCCCGGGCGCTACCCGCACGGTATCCGTCCCGTCAGCGACCAGGTGCACGCCAGCGGGATGAAGCTGATCCTCTGGTTCGAACCGGAACACGTGAGCCCCGATACATGGCTCGCGCGGACGCATCCCGAATGGCTGCTGAAATCCGACGATCCACACGACAACCGGCTGCTCGACCTGGGCAATGCGGACGCGATCCGGTGGCTCACCGATCACGTCGACCGGCTGATCCGCGACCAAGGCGTCGATGTTTATCGCTCCGATTTCAATATGGACCCTTTGCCGTATTGGCGGAGGAACGACCCGCCGGACCGTCAGGGGATCACGGAGAATCTCTACGTGCAGGGTTATCTCGCCTTTTGGGACGAATTGCTGCGCCGCCATCCCGACCTGCTGATCGACACCTGTGCCTCGGGGGGACGCCGCAACGACCTGGAAACCCTGCGCCGGTCGGTGCCGCTCTGGCGAAGCGACTACGGCCAGCTCGATGATCCGGAGACTCAGCAACGCTTCACCCAGGCCTTGTCCTCGTGGCTGCCTTACTACGGCACCAACATCGGTTGGCCGGGCCACGACGTACTCTACTTCGCGCGGTCCCAGTTCTGCCCCGCCTTCGGCATCGGCGGCGACCTGCACGCGCCGAGCATCGACTGGGAGCTGTTCCGGCAGGTCGTCGCGCAATGGCGGCAGATTGCGCCGTTCATGCTGGCCGACTTCTATCCGCTGACGTCGGGGTACCCGGGGGACGAGAGTTGGGTCGCGTGGCAATTCGACCGCCCCGAGCGGGGCGATGGTATGGTGCAGGCGTTTCGCCACGCATCTAGCCGCACAGCGTCCCGGTACTTTCGGCTCTCGGGCGTCGATTCAGCGTCCGACTACCAGGTGACCGACGTGGACACGGGAAAATCGATCACTGTGTCCGGACAGCAGTTGCTCGAACGCGGCGTGGTGGTAGACATCCCGTCCCAGCCCGGCTCGGTCGTGCTATTGTACCGCGCCGTCAAACCGTGAAGCCGGTGCGCGCTGCGCCGGCCCAGAGGATCAGAGACTAGGATTCAAACGAGGGAGTGGGCTGGGCCTCCGCTCCCAGCCAGCCCGGCGGGTCCGAATCACGTTGCACCGCTCTACGCCGCGCTGGCTTTGACCTGACCGATCTTGCTGCCGGGGGGCGCCTCGAGCAGTTCCGCCCCGAACACGCCGGTGGCGTTGATCGTTCCGATCTCGGCGCCGCCGACCTTGATCAGGGCGGAACCGGTTTCGGAGGCCAGCACGTTGGCCAGCTGGACGGTCGAAATCTCATTGGCGGTATGGTGCAGCAGGCAGCCGATCCCGTGCAGGCACAGGTTGCTGAGGAAGAGGGAACCGATGCGCGCCTGCGCCCGGGTCTCGATCAGGCAGCCTTGCCGCGATCCATTGGCTGGGCGCACGACTTCCACATTTCGCACCACCAGGTGGTCCACCGGGGCCACGACATTGATGAACGACGCGTCCGCCGCCCGTTCATCCGCCTCGAAGATGTGCAGACCATCGATCACCAGCGACCGGATGTGCGTCATCGACGTGTCGTGGTGCGTATCCGACTTGGCCCAGCCCACGTCGACGAGCGACCGGGCATCCGTGGGATTGTGATGCTGGATGTTGCGCAGGACCAGGCTCTCAATCCTGCCCCCGAGCCGGAAGAGAAACGGCG
>DASZYH010000162.1:0-51803 GCA_035545515.1 Opitutaceae bacterium | reverse complement strand
GGGACAAAGCGAACGTCACATCCCGCGCGGTGAGGTCACCGCGCCCACAACAGGACAGTCAGTGGCACGCGTCAGACCGGCGGTCGGCCGCGGAATGCGCTGACGATCGCGGAGATCACCAGCAGCACGAGGAAGATGAAGAACAGCGTGCGGGCGATATCGGTGGCCGTCCCGGCGACACCCGTGAAGCCGAACACTCCGGCGATGATCGCAATGATCAGGAAGAACAAGGTCCATCTAAGCATGGTGAGGAGGATTGAGGTTGAGGATCGAAAGTCGGCGTACCGTGGTGGGGATGTGGGGTAAGCGTCGTATGCGGCGTTCCGAAGGCGGACGGCGCGTCCCGTCCGGTGGCCGCCGGCATCGACGCGCCCACGCTGACCCTCCGACATCGCGCCCGGTTCGTGCGGCGCGCTCCGGAGCGTCGCATCGGGAAATCGCCGCAGTCGGCGGACGGCGATGACGCGGACCCGGCGCCGGGCCCGGAGGATGGCGCGCCTGGTCCCGTCCGCTCGAACTGACGTCGCCCGCTGCCGCTGCGGCCGGCGGCGAATCGCTGCGCGGAACCAACCGGCAGCCGACAGTACGGTGTTTCACGCCAGCCCAGCGCAAATCTTCAACCTCATCTCTCACTCATCATGACTGCACTCAGAACACTTCGTGACCTTCTCATCGACGAACTCCGTGACCTCCACAACGCCGAATCCCAACTGGTGAAGGCGCTGCCCAAGATGGCCAAGGCCGCCTCCAACGAGGATCTCCGGCAGGGATTCGAGGAACACCTCGAACAAACCCGCGAGCACGTCGACCGACTCGACCGCTGCTTCAAGCTCCTCGGCGCGAATGCACGCGGCAAGACCTGCCACGCGATGAAGGGCCTGGTGGAGGAAGGCGAGGAGGCCATCGATACCGACGGTCCCGACATGATCCGCGACGCGAACCTGATCGGCGCCGCACAACGGGTCGAACACTACGAAATTGCCGCGTACGGCACCGCCCGCGCGTTCGCCGAGACCCTCGGTGAGACCAAGGTGGCCGACATCCTCCAGGACACCCTCGACGAGGAAGGCGACACCGACAAAAAGCTCACCGAACTGGCGGAGCAGATCAACCAGGAGGCCGGAGCGGCCGACGAGGAGGAGGAGAAGTAATCGCGGCACGCCGCGCCACCGCACCGCGGATCTCCGCGCCGCACCCGCGGCGGCGGAGCGGCGGTGCGTCGCCGGCCCCCCCACCCCGTTCACCATGAGAAACCAAACCAGGACTCACCCGCCCCGCGCCCGCGGACGAAACGATGCCGGACGCAAACCGCAGATCCAGGCGGAGCCGAAGGGCCCGTTCCCGGAACAGAAGCAACGCCCACCCGGGCTCGAGCGGGAACTTGATCCGGCGCCGCGCTGGCAGGCTTCCCGCTATCGCGCGGCCGGCAAGCTCGAGGGCAAGGTTGCCCTCATCACCGGTGGCGACTCCGGCATCGGCCGCGCCGTGGCGTTCCTCTACGCCCGGGAAGGCGCTGACGTGGCAATCAACTTTCTGCCCGAGGAGGAGGCTGACGCCATGGAAGTCCGGCGTTCGATCGAGGCGCTCGGCCGGAGGTGCCTGCTCGTGCCAGGCGACCTGACCCGGCCGAACGTCTGCGCCCAGATCGTCGACAAGACGGTGCGCGAGTTCGGGCAGCTCGACATCGTGGTGTCGAATGCCGCCCACCAGGCGCGCAAGCAAAAGCTCGAGGACGTGACGGACGACGAATTTGACCACACGTTCAAGACGAACATCTACGCGTATTTTCGCGTGGTGAAAGCGGCCCTGCCCCACCTCAAACCCGGCGCGGCGATCGTCGTGACGAGTTCGGAGACCGGGATCTTCGGTGCGAGTCAGCTCCCGGACTACTCCGCGACGAAGGGCGCGATCAACGCGCTGACCAAGACGCTGGCGATGGACCTCATCGAACGCGGCATCCGGGTGAACGCCGTCGCTCCCGGGCCGGTGTGGACACCGTTGAATCCGTCCGACGCGGGGACCTCGCCGGAGAAGGTGGCCAAGTTCGGGTCACAGTCGCCGATGGGGCGCCCTGCGCAACCGGAGGAACTCGCCCCGGCGTACGTGTTTCTCGGCTCCGACGCCGATTCGTCGTACATCACCGGAATCGTCCTCCAGGTGATGGGTGGGGAAACGACCGGCGGATGACCGATTGCACCGGGCGGACCGCCACCCGGCCGACCCTTTCCCCCTTCTCCGATGGCGCCCGCACCGGTCCCCGAAGGTGTCGTTGCCACCCGCTCCGCCGGCCTGCGCTACGTCAGCGATGACCAGCCCGGCATCCGGCGCGTGCGGAACGGCCGGACATTCAGCTACCGGCACGAACGGGGTGGAAAGGTGGACGACGCAAAGACCCTCGCGCGAATCCGGCGGCTCGCCATTCCGCCGGCCTGGACGGACGTGTGGATCTGCCCTGGTGAGGACGGTCACATCCAGGCGACCGGCCGCGACGCCCGCGGACGGAAGCAGTACCGCTACCACGCGGACTGGCGGGCGGTGCGCGACGAAACCAAGTACGAGCGGATGATCGCCTTCGGCCGGGCATTGCCAAAAATCCGCCGCCGGGTGGCGAGCGATCTCCGCCGCCGCGGGCTCGGACGCGAGAAGGTGCTCGCCACCATGGTCCGGCTGCTGGAAACGACGCTCGTGCGCGTGGGCAACGAGGAGTACGCGCGGACCAACGGCTCGATCGGCCTGAGCACGATGCGGGACCGGCATGTGAAGATCTCCTGCGGGACGCTGCACTTTTCATTCAAGGGCAAGAGCGGACAGTACCATCACATCGACCTGCACGACCCGCGCATCGCCGGGGTCGTGCACCGCGCGCAGGACCTTCCGGGGCAGGAACTCTTCCAATATCTCGACGACGAAGGCCGCCGGCAGAAGGTGTCGTCGGAGGACGTCAACGAGTACCTGCGGCGAATCGCGGGGCGCGAGTATTCCGCGAAGGACTTTCGCACGTGGGCCGGGACCGTGCTCGCGGCGATCGCCCTGGCCCAGTTCAAGGCGTTCGAAACGAAGGCGCAGGCGAAGCGAAACCTGGTCGCGGCGATCGAGCACGTCGCGTCCCGGCTGGGCAACACGCCGGCGGTCTGTCGCAAGTGCTACATCCATCCCGTCGTCCTGGAGAGCTACCTCGATGGAGCCACCGTCTCGGTCCTGCGCCGCCGCGTGGATGACGCGCTCAGCCACGGCCTGCCGCAGCTCAGCGGCGCGGAAGGTGCGGTCCTGGCGTTTCTGCGCGACCAGTTGCACCGGCGCGCCCGCCTGCCGCTCGCCACCGCGCTCAGGCGCTCGGTCGCGGCGGCGAACCAGTCGCCTCGTTGTGGCCATCGCCGTGAAATCTCCGGTGGTGCAGCCGCAACCGCCAGAGGACGACCGCGCAGATCGCGACCTTCACGACCTCCACGCCGGCCAGGACCAGCAGCCGGCGCCGGTCGGGCGCACCGCTGAGATCGCCGACGAGGATAGAGACATACGACCGCGCCACGTAGATGGGCAGGCAGATCCAGAGATAGACGCGCAGCCGCAGTCCGGCCACGGCCAGCAGGTAGTTACGGATCACGTACGGAAGACCGGGGACGAGGGCCGCGACCAGCGCGACCGCCGCCTCTTCGTCGGCGGGAACCTCGGGCAGGCGGGCGTGCCAGCGTTCGAGGAGCCAGTGCAGCGGCCGCCGGAGCACGGTGCGCGCGATGATCCAACTGCCCGACAGATGGGCCGCCGTGACCAGCGTCACGATGAGGCCGCCGCC
This sequence comes from Opitutaceae bacterium, assembly GCA_035545515.1. GTDB lineage: Bacteria > Verrucomicrobiota > Verrucomicrobiia > Opitutales > Opitutaceae > ER46. The sequence continues at coordinate 48,010 of DASZYH010000162.1, read as the reverse complement.
GACCGGCCCGAAGCGGGCGCCGGCCGCCAGGTAAATCGGAAGGATCGGGAATCCGACCAGCGGCAGCGCCGCCATCGCAAGCACCAGCGGCACCGCCGGCAACCGGTCGACAAGCCGGGTGACGGCCGCCCAGTCGACCCGGGTCAGCATCCAGATCGCGCCCGCGGCGCCGAGCGCCAGCACGGCCGCCGCCACCGCGATCCACCACCCTCGCGGACGCCGGACGCGCCGCCGGAACAACAGTGCATGATGAGCCGGCCGCCGTCGGCCATGCGGAGGCTCCGGCGACGAAGCGGGGCGGAAGCGATCGTCGGCCTCGTTGCGCACGTCACCGCCACAGACCGTCCGCGCCGCGGGTGGTGACGGAGGCGGCATTTGGGAACACTCCGACCCTCCGTCGGTCCAGACCGCCGCCATCATGCCCCCGCTGCTGGACAAGCTCCGGCGGATTCGCGGCCACCGCCCCCGCCGCCCGCCGGCCCAACGCCCGCACCGTCGACTCCGTCACGACTGGGTGTTTTGGAGTTGCGTCGGCGGGGCTGTCATTGCCGTGTTCGCCGTCTTTTTCTGGATGACCTCGGCGCGCATCCTCAAGCGGCCGATCCGGCTCGATTTCGGCCCGGAAGACCCCGCCTTCGCGACCGCCCTCGGACCGATCGTCGGGGCGGAGTTCACCTCCGGCAATTCGGTCCAGACCCTCGTCAACGGCGCCCAGTTCTTCCCCGCGATGCTCGCGGCGATCCGCGGGGCCCAGCATACGATCACGCTCGAAACCTACATCTGGACGCCCGGGCGGATCAGCGACGAATTCATCGCGGCGCTGGACGACCGCGCACGCCACGGTGTCAAGGTCGACGTGCTGGTCGACGGGATGGGCACGCTCAAGTTCCACGGCGCCGACCGGGAACGGCTCGAACATGCCGGCGTCCGGATCCTCACCTACGGCCGCGAGCACTGGTACGAGGTCAAACCGAACATTAACCACCGCACGCACCGGAAGCTGCTGGTGGTGGACGGTCGCATCGGATTCACCGGCGGCATGTGCATCGACGACCGCTGGGCCGGCAACGCGGATTCGGACCAGGTCTGGCGCGACACGGTTGTGCGGGTCGAGGGTCCGGTCGTGCGCGAGATGCAGGCCGTCTTCGCCTCGAACTGGCTGCGCACCACCTCCGGGCTGCTCCTCGGCGAGGGGTTCTTCCCGCCGCCGCATGCGGTCGGACCGTCGCTCGCCCAATGCTTCATGAGCGGCCCCACCGAGGCGGCCCAGTATGCGCGCCTCGGATACTTCTTCGCCATCGCCTCGGCCCGCCACACGATCGACATCTCGAACGCATATTTCATCCCGGACGACCTGGCCATCGACATGCTGGTCGCGGCACGGCGCCGCGGCGTGCGCGTGCGGATCATCGTCCCCGCCTTCAGCGATTCCGCCTTCGGGCGCGCCGCGTCGCGCTCGCGCTGGGGGCGGCTGCTGGCGGCGGGCGTCGAGTTCTACCAGTACACCGGCGCGATGTTTCACTGCAAAACGATGGTCGTGGACGGCGCGCTGCTGACCGTCGGCTCCACGAACTTCGACAACCGCTCGTTCTCCATCAACGACGAGGTCGAACTCAACATCCTCGACCCGGCGGTCGCCGGCCGGAACGAACAGATCTTCCAGCAGGACCTGGCCCGCTGCCGGCGGCTCGACCCGGCCGCCTTTGCCCAACGGCCGTGGTACGTGAAGGCGGAGGACGATTTTTGCGGACTGTTTCGATCGCAGTTCTGAGGCCCCTTCCCCGCGGAGGGCCGCGAATCTGCGAAACCTCCCCCGCGCCGGCACCGGAATTCCTCCGTTTTTCGGCCGGGCGTTTGCGGGCCGACCCGACGTCGGTAGCGTCGGCCGTCATGGCGACGACGCGCCGAACCTTCATCAAGCAGCTTGGTGTCACCTCGCTCGCCGTCGCCGCTCCCTCGCTCGTGTCTGCCCTGCCCGCCGCCACCTCCGCTCCCGCCGCGTCGACCGTCCCAACGGGCGGGGACCTCGTCGGCGTGTCGCTCAAGCTCAACGGCACGCCGCATGCCCTCCAGGTCGAGCCGCGCGCCGTCCTGCTCGACGTGCTGCGGGACAATCTGGGGCTGACGGGATCGAAGAAGGGCTGCGATCATGGCCAGTGCGGAGCCTGCACGGTGCTCGTCAACGGACGCCGCACGCTCTCCTGCCTTTCCCTCGCCGCGATGCACGACGGCGATGAGATCACGACGATCGAGGGCCTCGAGCACGACGGCGAGCTGCATCCGATGCAGGCGGCCTTCCTCGAGCACGACGCGTTTCAGTGCGGCTACTGCACGTCCGGCCAGATCATGTCGGCGGTGGCGCTGTCCCGGGAGCCGGTCGGACGGGACGACGCCTCGCTCCGGGAGGCGATGAGCGGGAACCTGTGCCGCTGCGGCGCCTACCAGAACATCCTGGCCGCCATCAAATCGGTGCCCGCCTGAGCCGCCGCCATGCGTCCGTTCGCCTTTCATCGCTCCGCGTCGGTCGCCGATGCCGTCACGAGCCACGGCGCCGACCCGGTCGCCGCCTATCTTGCCGGCGGCACGACGTTGATCGACCTGGTGAAGCTTGACGTCATGCGGCCCAACCGCGTGATCGACATCAACCGCCTGCCCCTCGACCGCATCGATGTGCTGCCCGACGGCCGGATGCAGATCGGGGCGATGGTGCGGAACAGCGATCTCGCGTGGCACGACGAGGTCCGCCGCCGTTATCCGGTGTTGTCGGCGGCGCTGCTGTCCGGCGCCTCCCCACAGCTCCGAAATATGGCGACCACGGCGGGCAACCTGATGCAGCGGACGCGCTGCCCGTATTTCCGCGACAACGTGTCGCCCTGCAACAAACGGGAGCCCGGCACCGGTTGCGCGGCCATCGGCGGCTACAACCGCAGCCATGCGATCCTGGGCGGAACCGATGCGTGCATCGCAACGCATCCGTCGGACATGTGCGTTGCGCTTGCGGCCCTCGAGGCCGAAGTCGTCGTCCAGGGGCGGGAGGGCGAGCGGCGAATTCCGTTGGTCGAGTTTCACCGGCTGCCGGGGAACACGCCGCAGCTCGAGACGGAATTGCGGCCCGGCGAACTGATCACGGCCGTCGTGCTGCCTCCTCCCCTCGCGGGAGCGCGGTCCCACTATCTGAAGATCCGGGACCGCGAGAGCTACGAGTTCGCCCTCACTTCGGTCGCCGCGATCGTCGTCCTGGAGGACAATCGGATCCGCGACGCACGGATCGCTCTGGGCGGAGTTGCCACCAAGCCCTGGCGGGCCGGAGCGGCGGAGGGCCTGCTGCGCGGTTCATATCCCGCGCCGCCCACGTTCCACGCCGCAGCCGAATCGGCGGTGCAGGGCGCGCATCCGCATCAATTCAACGGGTTCAAGGTCGCGCTCGTCCGGCAGGCGATCGTACGCGTGCTGAGCGACCTGACCTCGGGCCAGGTTGCCGGTGCCACCTAGGATTGCAGCCCGGCCGGGTTGCGATCGCCGACCCGATCCGGCTGCCGCGCCACCGATCCAGCAGGCAACCGCCAGCCACCCCCGTCATTTCCCTCTCGTGCCTTCCTCCATCGAACCAACAACCCACTCCGCGCCACGCGTGCTCGGCCGGCCGCTCGACCGCATCGATGGCCGGCAAAAGGTCACCGGTCGCGCGCTCTACGCCGCCGACCACCCGATCGCGGGCGTGGCGTACGCGTACGGTATCATGAGCCCGATCGCAAACGGACGGATCCAGTCAATCGACACCCGCGCCGCCGAGCACGTCCCCGGCGTCCTGGCCGTCCTGCATCACGGCAACGTTTCCCGGCTGCAACGCTGTCCGGACGCAATGGGCCAGGATCTGAAGACGTCCGAACTCCGCCCGCCGTTCGAAGACGACCGCGTCTATTACGCCGGGCAGTTCGTCGCCCTCGTGGTGGCCGAGACCTTCGCGCAGGCCCGCTGGGCGAGTCATCTCGTGAACGTCACCTATTCCGCCGACCAGCCGGTGCTCACCCTCGACGCCGGGGCCACCGCCCACGGCGCGAAACTGGAAAAGGATGAATCGAGCGCCCGCGGCGACGCGGCGGGCGCTTTCGCCACCGCGCCGGTCCAGCTCGACGAGACCTACACGACCCCGGCCGAGGTTCACAATGCGATGGAGATGCACGCGACGCTGGCGCGATGGGAGAACGACCGGCTGATCGTCGACGATTCCACGCAGTGGGTCGTCGGGCAGGCGAAGTCGCTCGCGCACGTGATTGGCATCCCGGCGGAGAACGTCGAACTGCATGCTCCGTTCATTGGCGGAGGTTTTGGCAGCAAGCTGTTCCTCTGGCCGCATGCCATCCTCGCCGCCGTCGCGGCGCGCCACGTCCGGCGACCGGTGAAACTCGTGCTGACGCGGCAGCAGCAGTTCACGACCGCGGGGCACCGGCCGGAAACTCGCCAGCGAATCCGGCTCGGCGCGAATCCCGACGGCCGGCTCACCGCGATCCTGCACGAATCCACCTCGCACACGTCCCTCGTCACCGACTTCGTGGAGAACTGCGGCCAGGCCACGCCGTCGCTGTACGAGTGCCCGAACGTCACCGTGACCCAGCACACCGTGCGCGTGAACGTCGGCTCGCCAACGTCGATGCGCGCGCCGGGGGCCGCCTGCGGCCTGTACGCGCTGGAGGCGGCGATGGATGAGCTCGCGATCCGGTTGAAGCTCGATCCCGTCGAATTGCGCCGGCGCAACCTGCCGGACCGCGATCCGGGACGGGACGTCCCGTGGTCGAGCAACCACCTCCGGGAGTGCCTCCGGGTCGCGACCGAACGCTTCGGCTGGGGACGTCGGAACCCGATGCCCGGTTCGATGCGGGACGGCCGGGACACGCTCGGCTGGGGATTTGCCGTGGCGTCGTGGCCGGCGCATCGCAAGGGCGCGTCGGCCCGCCTCGAATTTCGCCCCGACGGCAGCGCGCGGGCGGTCTGCGCCACGCAGGACATCGGCACCGGCACGTACACCGTCATTGCCCAGGTCGTCTCCCAAATCACCTCGCTCCCCTTTTCCCGGATCGACGTGGCAATCGGCAACAGCACCTTCCCGCCCGGCCCGATTTCCGGCGGTTCCATGGCGACCGCGTCCGTGGTGCCCGCGATCGCCGGCGCGGCCCGCGAGGCGGTGCGAAATCTGTTCGCCGCGGCGACGGCGCCCGGCGGACCGTGGGCGGGCACGGACCCCGCATCGCTGTCGCTGCAGGACGGGAGCCTCGCCGATTCCTCCGGCCGCCGGATGCCGTTGCACGAGGTGCTGGGCCGGCTCCGTTCGGCGCCGATCAGCGGCGAGGTCCATGCCGAACCGGGAGCGGAGGCGAAGAAATTTTCCTTCCGGTCGTTCGGTGCGGTCTGCGCCGAGGTGCGGTGGGATCCCGGGATCTCCCGCCTGCGGGTCTCCCGGATCGTCGGAGCCTACGACACCGGCCAGGTGATCAACGCGAAGACCGCGCGAAACCAGATTGAAGGCGCACTCGTGATGGGACTCGGGATGGCGCTCCTCGAACGGGCGGAATACGACCAACGCACGGGCCGCGTCGTGAACGACAATTTTGCCGACTACCTCGTCGCGTCGCAGGCGGACACGCCGCAGCTCGACGTGACGTTCCTCAACCAGCCCGATCCGCACATTGGCGATTTTGGCGCGAAGGGCCTGGGCGAAATCGGGATCACGGGCATTCCCGCCGCGATCCTGAACGCCATCCATCACGCCACGGGCCAGCGGTACCGGGCGGTGCCGGTCACGATCGAGAAGCTCATGGCGTGAGTCCCCCCCGGTCGGACCGAACCGCGGGCGGTTCCCGCGGGGCGAAATTTAATTGGCGGAACCTTCCGTCGGCCGGGCGCACCATCGTGCGCGGTCCGCTTCACGACTCAAAAACCTCAACCCGCAAAAGCGTATGGAACTTGCACTTCTCGCTCTGCCGGTCGCCGCGATCGGCTACTCCCTCCTCTATCTCCTGTTTGGCGGCGGCATCTTTGGCGCGGTCGTGATCTTCATCATCGCGAAGCTCCTCAATCACTGAGCCCCCCCGCCGGGGCCCGGGGCGGTCACTCCGCGCCCACGGCCCGGAAGCTCGCCTCGACCAGGTCCGGCGGGACGTTGTCCGCGGTCGCGGCCTGCCCGAGTCGTTTCAGCACGACGAACCGGAGCCCTCCGGCCCGCGCCTTCTTGTCGCGGTGCATCGCCTCGCGGAGCGCCGCGAAGGCCAGCGGCGCGTGAAGCCGGACCGGCAGGCCGTGCGCCGCCAGGACGGCGGAAATACGCGCCGCGGCCGCGGCATCGATGTGCCCGAGCCGGCGCGACAATTCGCCCGCCGCGACCAGGCCGATCGCGACCGCCTCGCCATGCAGGTACGTGCCGTAGCCGGCGACGTTCTCGATCGCGTGGCCGAAGGTGTGCCCAAGATTGAGGAGCGCGCGTCCGTCGCTCGCGGCCGTTTCGCGCTCGTCGGCCTCGACGAGGCGCGCCTTGGCGGCACAGCAGCTCCGGATCACGTCCGGCAGCTCCGGGCTGCGGACGCCGAGCGTCGCCCGTTGGAGCCGCGCAAACAGCGCCGCATCGCCGAGCAGCCCGTACTTGATCACCTCCGCCATCCCGGCGGCGAACTCGCGCGGCGGCAGCGAGGCCAGCAGGTCGGTCGCGACATAAACCGCGCGCGGCTGGTGAAAGGCCCCGACGAGGTTCTTGCCCGCCGTGATGTTGATGCCGGTCTTTCCCCCGACCGAGCTGTCGACCATCGCGAGGAGGGTGGTCGGAACCTGGTGAAAATCGATCCCGCGCAGCCAGCTCGCCGCGGCGAAGCCGCCCAGGTCGCCCACCACGCCGCCGCCGATGACCAGCAGCACCCCGCGCCGGTCAAGCTTCTGGGCCGCGAGGAAATCGAGCACGCTCCCGTACCCGGCGAGCGATTTTGCATTCTCGCCTGGATCCACGGCGAAAACCGGCGCGTCCCCGCCCATCGCGCGCACCGCGCCCCCCTGCACCCGCAGCACGTTCGTATCGGTGACGACGGCCACCTTGCGCCCAGCCGCGATCAAGCCGTCGACGACGGCGCGAATCTCCCGGGTCAGGTCCGCCCCGAAATGAATGCGATACGTGCGTTCGCCCAGGTTGACGGCGAGGGTTTCAGTCATGCCCCCTTAAACGGTCGCGACCGTGCGGGGTCGAGGAGAAGTTTCGCGCCGCCCCGGGGCCGGGTCAGCCTGTTCCCGGGGGGCCGGCGATCGCCCGGACGACCTCGCCGGCGGCGGCGAGGCCGAAGGCTCCGGTCACGAACACCGCCGTGCCGAAGCCGGTGGCGCAATCGAGGGTCAGGCTGCCGCCGGGCTCCGGCTGGGCCGCGCACGTTCCGTTCGACCACGGGAACACCTTCGGTTCCTCCGACCAGACGCAGCGGATCCCGAAATGCATCCGGCCGCGCTGCTCGCCCGGCGCAAAACCGTGCTCCCGCCGGAGCTTCTTCCGGACCTGGCGGAGCAGCTCGTCGCCCGATGAGTCACCCAGATCGCCAGTCCGCACCTGCGCGGGATCGCGCCGGCCGCCCGCACCGCCGGCGGTGACCACGGGCCAGCCGCGCTGGCGCGCCGCGGCAATCAGCAGCGCCTTGGTCGTCATCTTGTCGATGGCATCGACGACGAAATCGAAGGGTCCGGCGAGGAGGTGTTCCGCCGACGCCGACGTGAGAAACTCCTGAACGCCAGTCACGCGGCACGCGGGGTTGATGTTGCGCACCCGCTCCGCCAGCACGACCGCCTTCGGGCGTCCGATCTGCCCCTCGACCGCCGGCAGCTGGCGGTTGGTGTTGGTGATGCACACGTCGTCGAGGTCGATCAGCGTGAGGGCGCCGATCCCGCTGCGCGCGAGGCCTTCGACGGTCCAGGAACCGACTCCGCCAAGCCCGACCACGCAGACATGCGCCGCCGCCAGCCGCTCGAGTCCGGCCCGCCCGAACAGGCGGGCGACCCCGCCGAAGCGGTCGAGGTACTCCGGCGGGAGTTCGGTGGAAAGTGCGGAAGCCATGCGTTTGGCAAGACGTGTATGACCGCCGGGCCGGGCCGCAACAGGGATCTGGCGCCGCCCGGCCGCCCCCGGGAAGGGCGCGAAAAAAAGGCGCGCCGGGAAGCGGCGCGCCGTCAGTCGTGAATCGTGAATTGGTCGGAGCGGTTCGGAGGATCAGATGCTGCCTTCGTTCCGCGCCCACTGGATCGCGTGGCGGACGAGTTCGGCGCCGGATTCGAGGTTCAGCTTCAGCTTTAGGTGCTCGCGATAGGAATCGATGGTCTTCGAACTGAGGTTCAGCTTCTGCGCGATCTGGCGCGTGCTGTAGCCGTTGCCGATGAGCTGGAATACCTCCATCTCGCGATCGCTCAGGGTGTCGATCGAGAACACCATGCCGTCACCCTTCTTGTTCACGAAGCGGTGCAGCATCTTCTCCTTGATCTTGTCGCTCAGGTAAATCTCGCCCTGGAGCAGCCGTTGGATCGCGAGGATGATCTTCTCCCCGGCCTCCTGCTTCATCAGATAGCCCATCGCGCCGGCGCGCAGGGCGCGTTCTGCGTACAGGCCCTCGTCGTGCATCGAGACGATCAGCACGGGCAGGTTCGGCGCCTGCACCTTGATGTTCTTCGTCAGCTCGATGCCGTTGGTGGTCTTCAGCGCGATGTCGACGATCGCCAGATCCGGCTGGAGCTTGCTCACCAGCTCGATCGCATAGGCGGCGTTGTCGGCCTCCCCACACACCTCGAGGTTGGTTTGCTGGTTCACCAGCGCCTTCATGCCCTGGCGCGTGATGGGATGGTCGTCCACGAGGAGGACCTTCAGTTTCGGCGGCAGATTCGAAACCGGCTCCTCCTCGATCACGGCGGACGTGGCCGACGAAGCGGGTTTCTTCTTGGGTTTCATGGATTCAGCTACGGTATTCACGACGGATAAACGAATCGACATTCCACTTTGGTGCCCGCGCGTGGTTGCGACAGGATGTTCAGTGTTCCGCCAATCATGGCCGCGCGGTAGGGCATGAGTTGGAGGCCACTGCTGGGGCCGTGCTTCACCTCGGGATCGAAGCCGCAGCCATCGTCCTCGATGCAAAGCCGTTTGTCTTCCTGGGAAAAATCGAGCGTGACGGTGATGTGCTTCGCCGCGGAGTGCTTCACCGCGTTGTTGATCGCCTCCTGCGCGATCCGGTAAAGGTGGAGCGCGACAATCGTGTCGCAGGCCGGCATCGGCCCGGCCGAGACGAACCGGCATTCCATGCCGTGCACCCGCTGCACCTGATAAGTCAGGTCCTCCAGCGCCGTGTCGAGGCCCGCGGTTTCGAGCTGCACGGGACAGAGGCCGCGGGCCAGCGCGCGAGTCTGCGCGATCGCCTCCTGCACGAGGGTCGAGATGGTCGCAGCCTCCTCCGCCTCCGACCGCGCATGCGCACTGAGCTTGTCGCGGAGCGCGGCGCTCAGGCACGAGATGCCGGTGAGATACTGGCCCAGCCCGTCGTGGAGGTCGCTGCCGATCCGGTTTTTCTCGGCATCGCTGACGCGCAGCAGCTCGCGCTCGATCAGCTTCCGCTGCGTGATGTCGCAGCCGAAGAAGAGGGCGCCGCGGCCGAGCTCGTGATCGAAGAAGAGGAAGAAGTCGGCGTACCATTCGGTTCCGTCGTGGCGCGCCGTGAGCATGGAATTGACCGCCCCACCCTTCAGCGCCTCGGCGACGGCCGGCTGGAGCTGCGGATACAGCTCGGCGAGCCGGTGCCCGAGGATCGACTCCGGCGTGATCCCGTATTTCTCGAGCTTCTGGCCCTGCGCCTCCACCACGGCGCCATCGGGGGCGAGCCGGCCGACGACCATTGGCAGGTTGGTCACGAGACCGTTCAGGAGCTGGCTCTTCTGCTTGATCAGCTTCTCCGCCTCGATCCGCCCGGTCACGTCGATCGAAAATCCCATCGCCCCCGCGCCGCGGCTGCGGTCGAAACGGTAGTAATTCTCGAAGTGGCACGTGCGGTCGCCCTGCCGCACCTCCTCGGTGAAGTTGGCTGAGCCGCCGGCCATGGCCTGCTTCAGCGCCTCCTGCGCGTTCGGAAAGAGCGAGAAGATGCTCGCGCCACTCAGCTCGTTGTCCCGCAACCCGAGCGCCGACAGCGCCTGGCCGCGCGCCTCGCGAATCGTGCCGTCCGCATCGATGCGGGACACGGCCACCGGCAGGGTTGCCAGCATGCCGTTGAGAAACTCGGACGTCTTGCGCAGCGCCTCCTCCGCGTTGATCCGCGTCGTGATGTCGATCGCCGCGATGCCCTGGAGGGAACGGCCGCTCTTCTCGACCATCGGGAACGAACTGATCAGCCAGTGCCGGTTCGCGTGGAAGAAGTGGGTCGGCACGGCCGCCGCCGGCCCGTGCTGCTGGAACTTCACGATCGCCTCGACGGTGAAGTGCCGGCTGAAGATCTCGTTCTGGAAGAGGAGCGCCACCGTGGCCTCGTCGTAGATGCACACGGCGCAGGGCACGCTGCACATGAAGAGCTGGAGCTGCGCCTGGCTCTCGCGCAACGCCGACAGCATCATCGCGTGGCTGCGGGAATACCGGATGGCGCGCTCGAGCCGGGTCGTGTCGAGCGCCGACTTGCACAGGTAGTCGGCCGCGCCGGCGTCGAGCGCCGCCTCGTCGATCTCGGGATTCTCGGAGCCGGTCAGCAGGATGATCGGCATCTCGCACTGCTGCGCCTGGAGCTTGCGCAGCAGGTCGAGACCGGTCGTGCCGGCGAGACGGTAGTCGAAGAGGCCGACGTCGGGATGGTTTTCGCGGATGGCCTTGAGGGCCGCCTCCTCGGTCGGAGCCCAGGCCAGCTCGTACCGGCACGTGAGGCTCTTGCCGAGCAGCACCTTCACGAAGGCGAAATCATCCTCGTTGTCGTCGAGCACGAGGACCCGGACGGTGCGCGCGGTGCCGGGACGCCGCCCGGCGAGTCCGGAAAGCTTCATCGGCGGAAGCGGTGCCGTGGCGAGCGCGGGCGAATCTGCGTCCGTCATCTTCATGAACACTCCGAGGTGGGAACGGAGGAATTAGGCTGCGGTTTCCGATTTGTCCAACGCCCGGGCATACTCGGCGCGCCCGGCGGCGGACTCGCATCATGGGCGCGCAGGGCGGCCACGCAACAGGTGTTTCGGAAAAGGAACGAAAAAGTCATCTCGCGGGCGAAAGAATCGGTCAGGCAGTGGGATCGGTATGGTTGGCGGACGGGGAGCTGGACCTGCGCCGCCCACGCCACGGTATCAGCCGGCGTTCCATTTTTACAATCAGGTCGCGACCGGCGCCGCCCATCGGATTTATCCCTATCTCGGGCCCGCGCGTCGGCTCCACCCGGCGCGGCACACCGCAATGGCGGCCCAATGTTCCACCGACCTCCCCCGGTTTTCGACCGTACGCGGGTTGGGCACCCGCGCCCATGGCGTGAACCGCGCCGCCGGCGTACCCTGGGGCATGATCCTTGCGCGCTCCTCCCTCCGCCTGCCGGTCCTCGCCGCCCTCGCCACGGCCGGGACGCTGGCCTCCGGCGCGCCCCGCGTCCGGCTGCCGGTGTTCACCACCCTTTTTGCGCAGGTCGCGCCCGATGCTCTCCCGGTGCCCGAGACCGGACTTCGGCCGGCGGACCAGGCGTTCCTCGTCGGCGAGATCCAGGTCAGCCGGACGGGCACCGAGCTTTCCCGCCTCGCACTCGCCCAGGCGAGCAGCAGCGACGTCCGCGATTTCGCCCAGCAACTCCTCGGCGACTACGACCAGATGGAAACCGCCCTCGAGGGCCTGGCCCGGCGCAAGGCGGTCGACGTGCCGGTCCAGCCGACGTCGTATTCGAAGACCTATCGCGACCTCGCGGGAAATTCCGGCGACTCGTTCGACCGCGCGTTTCTGCGTCAGATCGCCGCCGATGCCGGCACCGCCCTGCGGCAGTGCGAGAACGCCCTCGAGCACTCCCGCGACTCCGATGTCCGCGCCCTCGCCGGCAACCTGCTTCCCACGCTGCGCGCGCACGTCAACCGGATCACGGACCTCCAGAAGACGTTGTGACACGGGGATCGCGGCGACCGGCGGGCCATCGCTGCCCAGCCCGCCCCGGCAATCCTCCGCACGCACTGCCGGTAAACGCCCCCATTTCGATTTCGCCCCGCCGGAATAATTTTTGACCATGCCGATCAAGAAGACTCCCCACACCAACGGTCCCAAGCTCGAGCTTCACGGCGAGGGCGTGGGCGGCTTTACCCGCGCCGACGTGGAACGCCGGGCCAAGGAACTGGCCGAAATCGATAACCGCCTCCACATCACGCCCGCCGACCGCGAACGCGCCCGCGCGGAGTTCCTGGACCGCGATCTCCCGCCGGCGCTGAACGAAGACGCGGACACGACCCAATCGATGTCCCGCGATCCCAGCGACTCGGCGACCGACCGGGGCCACCAGGTGCCCGATTATGTCTCCGACGACGAGCAGACGTCGCTCCAGCGGATCGCCCTCGAGGGCGTCGAGGAGGCGCAGCACGACCAGATGACCGCCGCGCGCGCCGACGAGGAACCGTTCCGCTCGCAACCCAAGAAGCACCGGCCGAAATAGGCGGCGGCCGGCCAGGGACGGCGGCAGCGGGAGCAGCGCCGTCGCCGCGTGCGGGAACCATCGGCTCGCGCCCGCGCGAATGGGTCGTCGCCCCCTGCCGGCGGGTGCCCGCCGTGCGGGCACTTTTCGGGTCCTCGCCGGACAATGGGGATCGGATATCCTCATGCTGCTCAACTCCTGGCCGATTCGCGTCCTGATTACCCGCGCCGCGCGCGCCTACGGGTTCCTCGATCCCGTCAATCTCGTCGCGAAGATCCGCGGGTTCGCCCAGCCCTCGGAGTTCTCGGAGCCGATCGAATTGCTCCGGGCCGGCATGCTGTTTCATGCCCGCGGCCTCGTGAACACGAAGGCCATCCAGAACAACCTCGACTGGGTCTGGCCCTTCTGGGTGGAGCGGCAGTTCAACCCGGCGGACGAGTCGTTCATTCCGCGGGCGTTTTCGTTCAGCCACATCAACCTGACGCACCGCAACTGGACGGCCGTCGGGCTGCCCAATGTCCCGTACTATCCGATCGTGGATCCCCGGGGCCTCGTCACGCCCCTGTTCGACGGATGGTCGCTCGATTTCTGGCTCGTCCCCGCCACCGGCGGGCTGCTCGTCCCGTCGAAGGTGCGCGACTTCCGCCAGACCCTCGCCTGCGAGGACAATCTCCATGTGCGCTCGATCGCGACCTGGAACGATTTCGCGATCGAGACCGATGTCTCGCTCACGCTGCACAACGCCGAGCCGCAGTGCTGCGTCAGCGTGCGCCCGATCGGCCTCCGCGACGGCTACCTCGCCGTGGCGCTGCGACCGTACAATCCCGAGGGCATCAGCTTCGTCGAAAAGATCGCCGTGACTCAGGATGGCGGCGGCTGGACCGTGAACGGCCGCCATCCGGTGCTCTTCGACCGCCAGCCGGAGCGCATGGTGCTGTCGGTGTACAAGGACGGCGACGCCGCGCAGCGCCTGGGAGAGCCCGTCACCGCAACGGCGGTAAATTGCGGAGTCGGCATGGCCACCGCGGTCGCGCTGTTTCGCCCCGACGCGATCGGCGAGTTTCCCCTCGAGGTGCGCACGCCGATCTACAACGAACTCGAGCCGAAGAAGCGTCCGGTCATCGCGACCACCACCGCGTGGAACGACGCGCTGGCGCCGTACGCGCGCCTGCGGATCGGCGACCGTCTCGCGCAGCGACTGTACGATCTCGCCGTCGCGAATCTGGTGCTGCACTCGCCGGACGAGGTCTACCCGGGGCCCTATACCTACAAACGGTTCTGGTTCCGGGATGCGGCGTTCATCCTCAACGCGGTGCTCTCGCTCGGCGACGTCGCGCGGACGCGCCGCGCGCTCGCCCAGTTCGCCCCGCGGCAGCGCTCCGACGGGTACTTCCTTTCGCAGGAGGGCGAATGGGATTCGAACGGCGAGGCGCTGTGGATTTTCCATCGCTTCATCACGCTCACCGGCGGACCGGCCGGGGACGGCTGGCTCGACGCGGTCGAGAAAGGCGCGCGCTGGATCATCCGGAAGCGGCTGCCGGCCGACGGCGGCGGCGCCGAAGCGGGGCTGCTTCCCGCCGGATTCAGCGCCGAGCACCTCGGTCCGAACGATTTCTATTACTGGGACGACTTTTGGGGCGTGGCGGGGCTGCGCTGCGCCGCGGAACTGCTGCGCGAGCACGCGCCGGAATTCGCCGCGGAATGCTCCCGGGTGGCCGACGACTTTCTCTTCACCATCGAGCGCTCGTTTCCCGAAGGTCCGCACCGTCGTTTCCCGGGCGCAATCCCGGCGTCGCCGAAGCGGCGAATGGACTCGGGCGCCGTCGGCTCGCTGGTGGCCGATTACCCGCTGCAGCTCTTTTCGCCCGGCGATCCGCGGATCCTGAAAACGGCCGACTACCTTCGCGATCACAGCAGCCACGACGGCGGGTTCTTCCAGAACATGATCCATTCGGGGATCAACGCCTACCTCACCCTGCACCTTGCGCAGGTCCGGCTCCGTGCGGGCGAGACCGAGGCGGCGTTCCGGTTGATGGACACGGTGGCGGAACTCGCCTCGCCGACGGGACAGTGGCCCGAGGCCATCCACCCGCGCACGCACGGCGGGTGCATGGGGGACGGCGAGCACATCTGGGCGGCGGCGGAATGGGCGCTCATGATCCGCGCCTGTTTTCTCCGGGAGGAGCGCGACCGCCTCGTCATCGGCCCGGGCCTGCGCGAGGCCTGGTGGCGCGACGGGGGCGCATCGTTCGCGCGCACGCTGACGCGGTTTGGCGCGGTGACCGTCCAGGTCTCCCCCGCCGGGAACCGCGCCGCCGTTGCGGTCGACGGCATCTGGCACGGCACCCCGCCGGTGCTCGACGTCCGGATTCCCGGATACGCCCCGCAGGTCCGGACCGCCGGGGCGGCGCACGAAACCTTCACCCTCGATCGTCAGCCATGAAAATCTGCATGATGACCAACACGTACCTGCCGCACGTCGGCGGGGTGGCACGCTCCGTGAGCACGTTTGCGCACGAGTTCATCCGGCAGGGCCACGAGGTGCTCGTCGTCGCGCCGACCTTCCCCGGCAAGCCCCTCGCTCCCGCGCGCGAGGCGATTGTCGAACGCGTGCCGTCGCTCCACAATTTCAACGACAGCGACTTCTCCGTCCGGCTGCCGTTCGTCGCGGCGCTGTCCGACCGGCTCGAGCGCTTCCAGGCCGACGTCATCCACGCGCATCATCCCTTCCTGCTCGGCGACACCGCCCTGCGCGTCGCCCTGAACAAGAACGTGCCGATCGTGTTCACGCATCACACCCGGTACGAGGATTACACGCACTACGTCCCCTTCTCCGACGCGATGAAGGAGATCGCGATCGAGCTCCCCACGCAGTTTGCCAACCTCTGCGACGGGGTGATCGCCCCGAGCGAGAGCATCGCCCGCCTGATCCGCCGCCGCGGCGTGACGGCTCCGATGACGGTCGTGCCGACGGGAATCGATGTCGCGGCATTTGCGGCGGCGGACGGCGCGCGGGCACGGGCCCGACACGGCATCCCGCGCGGCGCGCTGGTCGTCGGCCATGTGGGCCGCCTCGCGCCGGAAAAAAATCTCGGCTACCTGGCTGCGGCGGTCGCGGCATTCCTGCGCGCCCGGCCGGACGCCCGGTTTCTCGTCGTCGGCGACGGGCCGGCGCGGGCGGAGTTCCAGGCGGTATTCGCCGAACAGGGGGTCGACGACCGTCTCGTGCTCGCCGGAAAGCGCACCGGGGCGGCGCTGCGGGAGGCCTACCGCGCGATGGACCTGTTTGCGTTCGCCTCCCGCTCCGAGACGCAGGGCATGGTCGTGGCCGAGGCAATGGCGGCAAAACTGCCGGTCGTGGCGCTCAATGCGACCGGCGTGCGCGAAGTGGTCGGGGCCGGGAACGGCGTCCTGCTGCCCGCGGACACGCCGGCGGTCGATTTTGCCACGGCGCTCGGTGCGCTGGCCGGCGATGCGCCGCGGCGGACCCGCCTGGCGCGCGGGGCGGCTGAAACCGCCGCCGAATTCTCGCGCGAACGGAGCGCGGCTCGCGTGCTCGCCTTCTACGCCGAAGTCAGGCGCGACACCCGCGCGCGCCGACTCCTGCACGACCTGCACCCCTGGGTGGCGCTGATCAAACGGCTCGGGCTCGAGTGGGACCTGCTGGCGACGCGGACTCAGACCCTCGCCACGGCGGTGTTCGGCGAGACGAAGGAAAGAACCACCCGGGCGTCCGAACCACCCGTCGCCACCCTCGAACCATGAAACGCCCGCGATTCCACCTTTGCGCGCCGCGCCGCGTCCCGGCGCGTGCGGAGCGCCCGTAACCATGTTTGCCCGCCTCGAGTCCTACGTCCACCGCGTCCGCCGTCGGTTGAGCCGCAGCGAATGGGCCATCCGTCACCTGAAGCTGCCCACCTCGGAGGGAACCTCCGAACAGCCGGGGTTGCTCCTGATCCAGATCGACGGCCTGGCGCGATCGCAGCTCGAAAAGGCCCTCGGCCAGGGCCGCATGCCGTTTCTCCGCCGGTTGCGGCGCCGCAACGGCTACGAACTGCACGATTTCTATCCGGGTCTCCCCAGCACCACGCCGGCGGTGCAGGCCGAACTGTTCTACGGGATGCGCAGCGCCGTGCCGGCCTTCGCGTTTCTCGACCGGAACCAGCACCACCTGTCGGTCATGTTCTCCGCGGCGTCGGCGAAGGAGCGGGAAACGGCGTGCGCGGCGCAGGGCCAGGGACTGCTCGAGGGGGGCAGCAGCTGGTCGAACATCTACACCGGTGGCGCAGGTGCGTCCGAATGTCATTTCTGCATCGCCACGAACGCCCTCGGGGACATGTGGCGGACCGGAAAATTCCGGCACCTCCTCCTCTTCTGTCTCCTGCAATTTTCCGCCATCGCGCGCATTTTCCTCCTGCTCTTTGTCGAGTTCTTCGCCGCGGTCCGCGCCGCGCTGCGCGGAATCCGGCACGGCCGCCGGCCGGGACCGGAATTCGCGATGATCCTGTCGCGGGTCTTCATCGCCACGGGCGTCCGCGAGTTTGCGCGGATCGGCGGCAAGATCGACCTGGCCCGCGGGCTGCCGGTTGTTCACATCAACTTCGTCGGGTACGACGAACACGCACATCGCCGGGGCCCCGGCTCGCATTTCGCGCTCCGGTCGCTCCGGATGATCGACCGGGCGGTGAAGGAGCTCGCGCGCGAGGCGCAAAAGTCGGCGCGGCGTGATTACACCGTCTGGATCTACTCGGACCATGGCCAGGAACACGTGCGCTCGTTTGCGATCGAGCACCCGGGCGGGGTCGAACGGATCGTCCGCGAGGCCTACGACGAGCTGCGCTCGACCCAACCGGGCCCGCGCCCGCCGGGCGTTGCCTCGGGCGTCGAAACCGAGGGTCCGCGCGCCTGGCACCGCCACACCCATCGCACCACGCCCGAGTATTTCGTTTCCTCGCCCGACGAGCCGTTCGTCCTCGCCGCGATGGGACCGGTCGGCCACCTGTACTTCCGCGAGCAGCTGGACGAGGCGGGGCGGACGGCCCTCGCGCGCCGGCTGGTCGAGGCGGGCGTCCCGGGCGTCATCGTGCCGCACGGGGAGGCCGGTGCGACGTGGTGGCACGCGCGTGGAGCGACCTCCGTGCCGAACGGCGTTCCCGACCTGCTCGCCCCCCATTCGGAGCCGGTCCGGCGCGAAATCACGCGCGATCTTGCCGGCTGGCTCCGACACGAGCACACCGGCGACCTCGTCCTCCTGGGCTGGAGCCCATGGTCGGGGCCTTGGTCGTTCGCCGCCGAGAGCGGCGCGCATGGCGGCCTCGGCCCCGAGGAGACGCGCGGGTTCGCCCTCCTGCCGCGACGCACGCCCCTCCCCGCGGGCACGGGCGCCTTCATCCGGCCATCCGCGCTGCGCCAGGCGGCGTTGCACCATCTCGGACGCGCCCCTCTCCCCCCGCGCCCGCACGTGGCATCCGCGGAGCCGCGGCTCCGGGTGATGACATACAACACGCATGGCTGCGGCGGAACCGACGGTCGCGTGTCCCCCCGCCGCATCGCGCGCATCGTGCGCGAGCAGATGCCGGACATCGTCGCGTTGCAGGAACTCGATCTCGGGCGGCGACGCTCACGGGCCGAGGACCAGGCGGCGATCATCGCGCGCGAGGCCGGGCTGCACGCCGTCTTCTGCCCGACCCTCACGCGCGGCGAGGAACACTATGGGCACGCCTTGCTCAGTCCGTGGCCGATCGACGTGGTCAAGCGGGCGCGTCTTCCCGCGGACCCCCGCGGCTGGTGGGACGAGCCGCGCGCCGCGATCTGGGCCCGGGTCCGCGTCGCCGGTGTCGCCATCAACGTGGTCACCACCCACCTCGGACTCGGCGGCCGGGAGCGCGAGGCCCAGATGCGGGCCCTCACCGGCCCGGACTGGATCGGAGGCATTTCGGCGGAGGAACCCGTGATCCTCTGCGGCGATTTCAACCTGCTGCCGGACAGCGTCCCCTACCGGATCGCGGCGCGATCGCTCACCGACGTGCAGCGGCTGATCGGACGTCGCAAACCACTGAATACGTTCAGTTCGCTCCGCCCGATGGTTCGCATCGATCACATCTTCCTCTCCGCGCACTTCGAGCCGGCGGCGGTCGCCGTCGTGCGCAACGACCTCACACGGGTTGCGTCCGATCACCTTCCGCTGGTGACGGATCTCCAAGTCGCCGCCGCAGCTGCCGGTAAGCCCAGCCCGAGGCCGTCACGAGGAGCACCGCATAACCGCCGAGCACCGCGAGCCGCAGGGGCGTGAACCCGGCGCTTTCGCCCCCGAGCGTCACCGTGATCGTGGCCCGGAGCAGGTGCAGCGGCCAGCAGCACAGCAGGTAGGTGCGCAATGGCACGCCGACGAGCGGCAGCGCATAGTTCACCGCCGCGAACGGCGCGCCGGGAATCAGCACCGCCAGCACCGCGACGCTCGCGCGGGCCTGGGCGGGAATGCGCCGGCGCAGGGGCCCGACCCAGCGATCGAGGCGTCCGCCCCAGCGCCGCGCGATCGCATAGCTGGCCAGCAATTGGATGCCGATCGAGATCCCCACCAGGAGGAGTCCGCGGCCGACGCCGAAACGAACCCCCGCGGCGACGTGCACGACGCTGGCGGGAAACCCGGTGAGCGGCAGGATGACGAGCAGGGCGAAGGCCACGCCGCCGTTCAACCGCGCCGCGTACCGGTGCACGGCGGCCATGTCGATCCGGTGCGTCGCCACCGCCGCGATCACCGCCGCCGCCACGACGACACCCGCCAGGCGGATCCAGCGGGTCGGGAGGTGTTTCATCATTGGTTGCAGTCGCCGAGCGCAGGGCTGCGCCGCGTCGCCGGCGTTCGCCGCGCGGCGCGACAAAAAAACGGCGGCCGCTGCGGCCCACCGCCGCAGGGCTCGCCGTCGCTTCAGCCAGTCGCGAATTACTTGATCGAGATGTTGTTCGTCACGCCCTGTACGCCGGGCGTGTTGCGGGCGATCTGTTCAGCGCGGCTCTTCTGCTGGGGCGTGTCCACAAAGCCGCTGAGCTGCACGACGCCCTTGTAGGTTTCGACCTTCACGTCGAGGGCCTTGACGATCGGGTCGCGGACGAACTCGGTCTTCACCTTCGTGGTGATGCTCGCGTCGTCGATATATTCGCCGGTGCTTTCACTGGTCCGCGTCGCGGCGCAACCGGTTGGGAGAAGGGCAACGCCGCTGCTGAGGGCCAGCAGGACAAGGAGGGTGGTTACAGTTTTCTTCATAGGTGTAAACGGGGACGCCCCGATAGTAGCGGGCCGGGCGAGGCGGTTCCTGGGAGCGGCTCCGGAGGACGAATCGGGAAGGTTCCCGAAGGGTGCGGTGGTCCGGCGCCCCAGTCGGCCGGCATCCGCCCTGAGGCCGGGGTTTCCCCGGGCCGCGCCGCCGGTTTGCCCCGACGCCGCGCGGCGGGCCGGCGCGGGCCCGCGAATTCGGACTTCATGCCGGCGGCGATGCACCCGATAGTCGACGCCATGGACTGCCGCAGCGGCTGCGGCGCGTGTTGCATCGCGCCCTCGATCTCCTCGCCCATTCCCGGCATGCCCCAGGGCAAGCCGGCCGGGATTCCTTGCGTGCAACTTCTGCCGGATTATCGCTGCGCACTGTTCGGCCGGCCGGAGCGGCCCGCGGTCTGCGCGAGTCTTCGGCCGAACGACGCGATGTGCGGCGCCAACCGGGACGACGCGATCCGGATTCTCACCGCGATGGAAACGGCCACGGCTCCGAAACCGAAGGCCGGAAATGCAGGCGCACCGCCGGCGGCGCGGTGATCAGCGCAGGATCCCGATCTCCTTCATCCAGCCGGCGCAGAGCTCGGGCCACTGGCGGTTCGGTCCGCGCGTGTCGCGGATCCCGAATCCATGTCCGCCATGTCGGAAAATATGCAGCTCCGCCGGCACGTCGGCGCGTTTGAGCTCGAGGTAGATCTCCGCCGCCCCGCGCGGGCCGACGACATGATCATCGTCCGCCTGCAGGATGAAGACGGGCGGATAACTCACCCCCGCCCGCACCCGCAGCGGAAACTCCTGGAACATCCGGACCAATGACGGGGCGTCCTGTCGCGGGAGCGGAGCCGTCATCGGATAGCCGATGACCGAGAAATCCGGCCGGGCGCTCAGGGCGTCAGCGTCGTCCACGGCATCGTAGACGGCGGCATCGAAATGAAACGCGAGCATCGCCGAGAGATGGCCACCCGCGGAATAACCGAGGAATCCGATCCGGTGCGGGTCCAGCCCCCACGCCGCGGCATGTGCGCGCACCACCCGCACCGCCCGCTCCGCGTCCTGGAGCGGAACCCGGTCGCCATTCGCATGCCCCTCGTCGGGCAGCCGGTATTTGAGCACGAAGGCGGTCACCCCCAGGCCGTTCAGCCACGCCGACGTGTCCGGCCCTTCCTTGTCGATCACGATCCGTTCATACCCGCCGCCCGGGGCGATGATGACCGCGACGCCGTTGGGGTGCGCGGGACGGTGCACCGCCAGCTCCGGGTCGACGATCTGGGTGTAGATGCGATCGTGCTTTTTGGGGTCCTTGCTCCGCTCGGTGATCTTCTCGGTGAAGGTGACGGCCGCGGAGCCGGGGGCGGCGCCCGGCCAAAGGCGGACGACGTCGGGAACCTGGGCGGATGCAACGGTGGCCGTGAGCATGAGGAGGAGGTGTCGTGGGTGGAGCATCGGGGCGTGCTTCCAGCCAACAGAGCCGGCTTCATCTGTAAATAGCGCTCCGTGTCTCCGGGCGCAGCGCCCGCGAGAGTTCCGGGCTTGAAGCCATCCCCGCCGCGGCCTATCTGGAACACGCCCCCTCGGGCTGAGGGGCGCCGCTTCCGCGCCAGGCTCGGCCGATGAAATTCGGAGTCCAACGCATGCTTGCCGTCGGGTTCGCGGCGGCCGTCGTGGCCGTCGGCTTCGTCGCGTTGTCGACGAACCGCCATTACCGGGAGGAACAGCAGAACTTCGCGTGGTCCGCGCAGACCGAGGAGGTCCTCGCCGAGCTCGATGCCATCATTCTCGGCTGCAGCATGTCGCAATCGGCCGCGCGGGGTTTCGCCATCACGGGGCGGCAAACCTACCTCACGTCGTATCTCGAGGCGGCGACGCGCCTTCCCGGCCGGATCGGCCGGGTGCGCGAGCTGACGAACAGCCATCCGTTGCACCGCCGGCGGATCGGGGAACTCGACCGGTCCATTTCCGCGCTGCTCGACTATCACCGGCAGACCGTGCAGATCACGCGGGAACAGGGAACCGCGGCGGGACGCGAGCGGATCAACTCCGGGCGAGGGTTGCAGCTCATGCAGGAGGCGCGCGAGGTCATCGACGCCATGGTTTTGGAGGAGCAGCGGCTGAAACCCGTCCGCTGGCGGGCCGCGGAACTGGGCGCGACCCAGGCCCACGCAACCGCCATCGGGCTCGTCGCCGTGATCCTCGCGCTGCTGACCGTCTGCTTCGTGCTCGTGCGCCACCTGCTCGCCACCCGCCGGCTCCGGGAGGAGGCGCTGCGCCGGTTTGCCACCACGCTCGACGAGCGCGTCCGCGAGCGCACGGCGCAGCTGGAGACGGCCGACGCCGAACTGCGACGCGCGGCCGCGGAGCAGAAACGCATCGAAGCCGAGGTGCTCCGGGTAAGCGACTACGAGCAGCAGCGGCTGGGACACGATCTGCACGACGGCATTGGCCAGCAGCTCACCGCCATCGAGCTGATGCTGTATCAGCTCGCGACCGACTGCGGGGCCACCGCGCGGCAGCAGGTCGAGCGCATCGGCCAGAACCTCCGCGGGGCGATCCGTGAGCTGCGCGCGCTCGCCCGCGGGCTCGCCCCGTTCATCGTCGACGCCGGTGGCCTCCAGACGGCGCTGTCCGGCCTCGTCGATCTCGCGAGCCCGAGCGTCCGCTGCCGCCTCACGTGCCCGCAGTCTCTCCCGCCGATCGACCCGAAGGCGGCGATGCAGCTCTACCGGATCGCCCAGGAGGCGCTGAACAACGCGCTCAAGCACTCCGGCGCCACCGCCATCGAGATCCGCCTGGTCCTGGTCGGCGGCGACCTGCAATTGGAAATCGCGGATAACGGCCGCGGTTGCGTCGAGGCGTCCACGCCGGGGCCGGGTCTCGGCTTGCAGATCATGCGTTACCGCGCCGGATTGATCGGCGCCCGGTTCACGTTCACCTCCCGCGCGGGCGAGGGCGTCACCATCGACTGTTCCCTGCCGCTGTCGTCATGAAACCCCACCCGGCCCAGCCGTCGCCCGGGCATCCGCACCGACGCCGCCACCGCGTGCTCCTCATCGACGATCATCCCATGATGCGCGCCGGGCTGGTGCAGTTGATCAACGCGCAACCGGACCTGCTCGTGTGCGGTGAGACGGGGACCGCCGCCGCCGCGCTCGGTCTCGTCAACGAGCTTCATCCCGACCTCATCGTCACCGACCTTTCGCTACCGGGCCGCAGCGGCCTCGAACTGGTCGCCGACCTGCACACCCTCGAGCCGGACGCGGCGATCCTGGTGGTCTCCATGCATGACGAGGGGTTCTACGGCGAGCGCGCGCTGCGGGCCGGAGCCCGCGGCTACATCATGAAGGACGCCGGAGCGAAGCTGCTGCTCGACGCGATGCGCCGCGTGCTGCAGGGCGACATCTATCTGAGCGCAGGGGCCGCCGCCCGCGTGCTTGCCCAGGTCGCGGGGGCGGATTTCCTCCGATCGCGTTCGCCAGTCGAGCGCCTCACCGGCCGGGAGTTCGAGGTCTACCGCCTGATCGGCGAGGGCAAGGACTCGGATACGATTGCGCGCGACCTGCACCTGAGCCGCAAGACCGTCGACGTCCACCGCGGGAGCATCAAGAAGAAGCTGGGGCTCGTCAGCGGCACCTCGCTCGTACACCACGCGGTGCGCTGGCGCGAACACGAGCACCGATCCCAGACCCGCCCCGAAACCGGTTGATTCTCGGCTAATAGCCTGACGAACAGATCCATGGGGCAGGGCGAACCGTCCTCGGTGAGCCGCGGCTCGGCGAGACACCTCGCCCTGCGGTCAGGCTATTTCACGACGCTCAATCGTACGAGACGCGGACGAGCGGGGGTACCACCCGAGCCGCCTCCCGCCCGCGCCGACGGAGCTCGCGAGCGACCCCGCCACGACGTCTAAAGATAATTCCTAGGTTGGCCGGGCCTCCCCGCCAATTGTCGCCGCCGGGGGCGGCCGCTATCCTGCGCGCCCCCATGAACACGCGCCCCCGGTACGACCGCCGTCTCCGCAATCCCAATCCCCGTGACCAGCGGCCGCCGCTGCGCCGCCGGGCGGCGGAGCACCGTGTGCTCGTGATCGACGACGATCCCGAGGTTCGAAACATGCTCGCCGAACTGCTCGGACGCGCCGGCTACCGGGTCGACCTCGCCGAGGACGGACGGAGCGCCTGGGTGGCGATGCGCGATGCGCATTACGATCTTCTCCTCACCGACCACCAGATGCCGGGGCTTTGCGGCACGGGACTGATCTGGCGTCTCGACGCCGCGGGAATCACAATTCCCGTGATCATGATCTCCGGGCTCGCGTGTGTCGAAGTGATCAATCCCGCGTCGACACCGGCGCCGTGGTTCAAGGCTTTCCTGCAAAAGCCGTTTCGGCCGCGCGAGCTGCTCGAAACCGTGCGCTTTGTGCTTGGCGGCGGCGATCCATTGCACGCCGATCCCATGGGTGCCTCATCGGCGACGTGTCCCGCCGGCTGAAGGACCAGCCACCCTGGATCGCCGCCGCCTCGGGGGCTTACACGAGGAACATCGCCGCCGCCGCTCCGAACATCACCACCATCGCTGCGCCGACGATGATCCGCGCCGCCAGGGGAGTCGGTTGTCCGCACATCAGCTTGCGATCGCACGCCACGACCAGGAGACCGCCCAACAGGAACGGCGCGAGCACGCCGTTGATCACCGCCGACCAGAACAGGGCCTTGACCGGACTGATGTGGACCGCGACGAGCGCGATGCCGGCGGCGATCGAACCAAGCACCACGAGGTAAAATTCCCTCGCCTCGGCGAACCGCTCGCCCAGTCCCTGGCGCCAGTTGAACGTCTCGGCCAGCGCATAGGCCGACGAGCCGGCGAGGGTCGGAATGGCGAGCAGTCCGACCGTCACGAGTCCGACCGTGTACAACGCCGCCGCGGCGCGCCCTGCGAGCGGACGCAGGGCCTCCGCGGCCTGGTGCGAGGTTTCGATGTTCCGCACTCCCGCCCGATGCAGCGTCATCGCGCAGGTCAGGATCACAAAAAACATCACCGCGTTGGAAAGAAACGTGCCCGCGACCACGTCGACGCGCCGGTCCATGAGTTCGGCCTTCGACGCTCCGGAACGCGCGCCGATGTTGCGCCGCTCCTGCCCCTTCTCCTCCTCCACCTCCTGCGACGCCTGCCAGAAGAACAGGTAGGGGCTGATCGTCGTCCCGAACAGTGCGACGAGCGTGGCCCAGGCATCGCGGCCGTGCGGCCACGCGGGCACCAGCGCCCGCCACACCGCCCCCCAGTCCGGACGCGTGATGAACGCCGTCGCCACGTACGCCAGCAGGCTGGCGGCGAGCCATTTCAGGATCGCCGCGAAGCGCGCGTACGTGCACCCGACGGTGACGATCGCGATGGCGGCCCCGAGAACCGCGGCAAACAGGACCGGACGCCCGCCCACGAGATCGACCGCCGCATCCGCCATGCCGGCCAGGTCCGCGGCGATGTTGATCGTGTTGGCGATCGTCAATGCACCGACCGCCGCGACCACGAGCGGGCGTGGAATTTTCCGTTTCAGCGCCCGCGCCAGCCCCATTCCCGTCACCATTCCCACCCGCGCGCACATGAACGGGACGGCGGCCATCAGCGGCCACGTCACCCACGCCGTCCACAGCATCGCGGTGCCGAGCTGCGCGCCGGCGATCGAGTAGGTCGCGATGCCCGAGGGATCGTCGTCCGCCGCCCCCGTGACCAGGCCCGGGCCGAGCGAGCGGAAAAACCGCGCTGCACTGTATCCATCGGTCTTGCACAGGGGTTTGCCGCCGGGTCGGGTGGACTTCGGCGCTGTGAGGTCGGGCATGGTCCGCTGACGGACAGCCCGGCCGCCGGGCAGTTCTCCGCGCCCGCTCGACTCGCCAGCAGCCGGCGCGGGCGCCGCTCCTTGGTCAGCCGGTTTGCGCCGAGGCAAACACCCGTCCGTCGCGCTGCACCTCGAGGCGCGTGATCCCACCGGCCGTATCGACGCGAAGGTCGACGCGGTCGAGCGCCGCCGGAATCGCTTTCCGGTAGTGAACGTTCACGGAACGCGGATGCGGACTCGCCCCCGACGCCGCGAGCGCCGTCTGGATCAAGTCGAGGTACGCGGCATTGTTCATGTGCTCGTTCACGTCGTGGTCGGAATACCGCAGCGTGATGGGCACGACCGCGGCCGCGCTCGATGGCGGTTCGACCTCCGCCTGCTCGAGGTCGGGGCGCCAGGGCGGTTCGGCTCCGACGGGAAAAGACTCCGCAATGTCCCGCGGCACCCGCACGATCGTCTTGGTGGCGGCGTTGAGGTAGATCCAGAACGAACTGCCGGTGAGAATCTGCCGGTGATCGTGGTCGAAGACCCGGAAATCCCGGTAGCCCTTGAACGACCGGATCCCCGTCGACCAGGTCTCGACGACGAGCTTCTCGCCCGCGCGCGGATACCGGGCGATCTCGGTCGCGATCCGGTTCAACACCCACGTCTCGGACCGTGTGGCCACGGCATTTGTCCCGGCGCCGTACTGGTTGGCGTGGAGGATTGCCGCCTCCTGAAGCAGCTTGAACCACCTCGCCAGCAACATCATCTCGCCGCGGTCGACATCCGCATAGGCCACCGTGGTTTCCAAAGTGAGGCTCCCCTTCATTCCGCGACGGTAAACCGCCCGGGCGGCCGCGGGAAACGACAAATCGGGCCGGCCGCGTGGCAATTGCCCTTAATTGCGAGGCATTTGTGCCGAAGACGGCCGGTTCCCATATAACCATGTCCTCAATCCAACCTGTCGGGTCCTCCGGCTCTTCCGCCGCCAGTCAGTACCAAGCCTACCTCGAACGCATCCGGGCCGCCAAGGCCGCCGCGGATACGACGAACGACACCCCGAACGGGGCGCAGACCGAGCAGACGACGCCCCAGGTCGATCAGGACCACGACGGCGATTGAGCCGCTCGTCGCGCCGCCCGGCGGCGTGCGAGATTCCCCCACGTCCGTGGCAGGCGTTTGCCGCGGAACGGCGCCATCGGTGTTTGGTCTTTCGCCTCGCGCCGGACGCGTGACGTCCCGGCGCATTCAAACCCGGAGGACTTCACCATGTTACGTTGGGCCATTATCTGCGCGATCATCGCCATCCTCGCGGGCGCTCTCGGCTTCACCGCCGTGGCCGGCGTCGCCGCGACGATCGCGAAGATCCTGTTCTTCCTGTTCCTCGCCGTCTTCGTCATCCTGCTCATCGCCGGCATCGCCGCCGGCAAGAAGATCAGCGACGATTTCCATCACCACGACTCGGGCCTCTCGCCCGGTAGTTGAGCCGGGCGACATCGCAGGCGATCACGTCACCCGGCCGGCGGAAAGAGTCGCGCCGGGTTGCCCGCCGCGACGAACGGCATCCCCGACACCGAACGGATGTTGGCGGCGGTGGGGGCGACGACGACGCGCTGCGCCGCCGACACCCCAACGGCGGAGTCCAGCCCGATGGCATCCTGAGCCTCCGCCGCGATCGCGGGGAGCAGCCCGATGGTGACGAGATAGGGGGAGTTTCGCGCGATTGTCGGCGCGCCGGACGTCGCCATCAGCCCGGGCGCGTTGCGACGAGCCCAGTTTTCGACGCAGCCGACGAGCATGGCAAACGACTCGACGGGCCGCCCCGCCCAGTAGGCGATTTCCTCGGGGTAAGGGTCGCGCTCGAGCACGAGACGATAGGCCCGGCCGATCACGGCCGCGTAGGCCGGGGAATCCGACGCCAGCGAAGCGACACCCGCCTTCAGCACCTCGGCATACGTCACGGCGTCCGCCGGAACGGCGGCGAGATCAGCAGCACTGGGAGACCGCCCGAAGGCATCGCCCAAGGCGCGCGTCCGGGCGTCGCGCGCCAGCGTCGGATCGCGCCGGAGCCGGGTTCGCAATTCGGCGTACAGCGAACCGACCGAGGCTCCATCCGTCACCGCGCTTCCCGCGGCGGGCGCGGTGCCAAATGCCAGCAGGTACGCCGCGGCAAACCGCTGTGCGCGGACCGAAGTCTGGGCGGGGATGACGGGACACGAGACGAGCGCCAGCAGCGCGGCAACGAGGACGCGGGGGTTCATGGGTGCCGAGAGAACCGGCGCCGGGAGGGCGCGGCAAGCGCGCGTTTTTGCTCCCGCACGGGCGGCGTGCCCGAATTCGGCGGCCACAAGGAACTTGTAGGACATGTGACCGGCCCATACTGTGCGGCGCCCATGAAGCCGCTCTCGATCGTAGTCGTGGAGGATGACGCGTCCACCCGAGGCATCCTTTGCGACTGGCTCACGCAGGAGGGGCATCGCGTCACGTCCGCGTCCGGCGGCCACGAGGCGTCCCGGGTCATCGACGGCCGCGACATCGATCTCGTCGTGACGGATGTGATCATGCCCGAGGGCAACGGGCTCGAGCTGATTGGACGCCTGAAGAAAAGCCATCCCGGCGTCCGCGTTCTCGCCATCTCCGGCGGAGGCTCCGAGACAACGAGCGCCCTGTGCCTCCTCCGCGCCCACAATGCCGGTGCCCACGCGTTGCTGTTGAAGCCGTTCAAGCCGGATCAGCTCCGCGAGGCGATGGCTTCGCTCTTTGCGGCGGAAGAGTCCGCGGCCATGGCGTCGAAACCGTCGTCGCCCAAGCCCGGACGTGCGCGCACCGCGCGTCAACCGGCCGCCCCGGAGCGAATCTCCCGTTCCCGGGAACTCCCGTGAGGCCGCCCGCCGCACGGGGCGGGCGCCGGCTTCACACGTTTGTCGGCGCCGGCCGGATCCCCGGCAGCACGTATTTCTCGATCTCGTCCACGGTCAGCATCGCGTTCGCCAGCTGGAACACCGAACGAACATCCGAGGCGACGGGATATTTGCCGAAGTACGTCTTGGCGCCGAGCGCGTAGGCCTTGTCGACGTCCCGCGAATTCGTCGACGAGCTGAGGACGACCGTCAGCAGTTGCCGCAGACGCGGCTGCTGCCGGATCCAGTCCAGCACCTGGAAACCATCCGTTCCCGGCATCTTCAGGTCCAGGAAGAGCACCAGCGGGAGCGTGTGGTCGCCCTGCGCCAGCCGGTCCTTGAGATAGCGGATCGCCTCGTCGCCGTTCTGGCGGACGTCGATCTCGGTCTTGATGCCGGCCTTGGCCAGCGCGTGCTTTGTCAGGGCGACGGCGTCGGGATCGTCGTCAACGATCAGGATGGGGCGAGTGCGAGGAGGAACGGGAGGCGTCACGATGGGTTGCGGCGGTCGGCCGTGTTGCAGTGGAGAATGTCGCGGACGACTTCGCCGAGATCGCGCCAGCGAAACCAGGGCAGGACGTAATCCACGCCGGCGGCGCGCGCCTGCTGGTCCATGTCCTCCATGGCGGTGCGCATCACGATCGGCGCGTGGATGTTGAGCTCGCGAATCTTGCGCACCAGCGTCAGGCCATCCATCCACGGCATCCGGTAGTCGGTCACGATCACGCTGAACTCCTGGCGCTGCAGCGCATCGAGCGCGGCGTGACCGGTTTCCACCTGGACGATCGTGGCCTGGGGGAACACGGCCAAGAGGTTCCTGCGCGCCAGAAACGTGCTGTCGGCATCGTCATCAACGATCAAAAAGTGTTCGGACATCAGGAAAGGGAAGAATACCGCACGTCTAAACTCGCCGCCACCGTCCGGCGCAAAATCAATCCGGGGTCCGCGTTCCCGAATTGCTCATGGGAGTTTTCACCGACCCGCGCGGAACCGGATGGTGCCCGGCCCGCAACGAAAAAGTTCGTCGTATTCTCCCGCCCCGTCCAAGGATCCGTGTCCCCAGTCCGGCACTACAGCCACCGCCCCGATACCGACCAATAGCGATCGCGACGCTCCCGTACGGATCCGGGCCGAACCGCGCCCGCGGACGCTCCGGGAGGACTCCGACGGCGAGGCCGAAAACACCCGGCCGGTGACTACCCCGGCGGGCGTCGCAGCCACAGATCGCTCCACTCGCCCATCGTTCGCGCGTCGCAGCTCCAGCCCGGGGTGCGGGCGGTGAACGCGGAGCGGACCGCCGCGTTTTCGACCGCGAGGATTCCGCTCAGGACCAGCGCGCCGCCCGGAACGACGGCCCGCACGAGCTCATCCGCAAACCGCGTGAGGACGTCGGCTTGGATGTTGGCCAGCACGATCTCCGCCTCGCGCCCCGCCAGTCCGGTCACCAGGTCGCCGGTCGTGTAGCTCACCCGGTCGGCGAGACCGTTGAGCTGCGCGTTTTCCACGCTCACGCGAACGGCTTCCGGATCGTTGTCGAAACCGCTCACCGGAGAAAATCCGAGGAGGGCGGCGGACAGCGACAGGATGCCCGAACCGCAGCCGGCATCGATCACGCGGCACGCGCTGCGGGCGGATCCGGTGGCCGCCGCGGCGCCGCGCTCCGCGACGCCGAATTCCGCCGCCAGCGCGACCAGCCGCTCGCAGCACAGCCGGGTCGTCTCGTGATTGCCGGTGCCGAACGCCATCCCTGGATCCAGCCAGAGCACGGCGTCGCCCGGCGGCAGACGGAAGGTCGCGCGCTCCCACACCGGAACCCAGTGCAGCGGCCCGAAATGCCACGCGTGAAAATGCGCCTTGTAGCTGTCACGCCAGTCCGCGTCGGCGAGGCCGCGCGCTTCCGGATCGCGGAGCGGGTGCACGCCGGCGTG
Source organism: Opitutaceae bacterium (assembly GCA_035545515.1). Classification (GTDB taxonomy): domain Bacteria; phylum Verrucomicrobiota; class Verrucomicrobiia; order Opitutales; family Opitutaceae; genus ER46. The sequence continues at coordinate 17,474 of DASZYH010000162.1, read as the reverse complement.
CGCCAGCAACGGGCCAAGCGCCCCCCACTCCGCGTGCAGCGCCGCTTCGTCCGCGCCGATGCCGACGAGCCAGGCGCGCCGGACGATGGCGTCCTCGAGCACGCTCCAATTGGCGGTGCCGTGTTCCAGCAGGGCGGTGTCGGCGGCCTCGGCCTGCGCCGCGGAAATCTCGATCTTCAGTTCAGCCAGTGGCATTCGTCCACCGTCGCGGTCCCGGCCGCCGCAGGCAACGCCGGAGTCGCGAACGGGCGGCCGGTCAGCCCGCCAGCCGGGCGATGACCGCCGGCAGCAGCGCGTGCTCGGCCGCGTGCACCTTGGCCGCGAGCGTGTCGGGCGTATCGGTTTCCTCGATGCGCACCGCCGCCTGGTCGATGATCGGACCGCCGTCGACGTCGACCGTCACCTCGTGCACCGTGCAGCCGGTGACCTTGACCCCGCGACGGAGCGCCTGGCCGATGGCGTCAAGACCCGGGAAACTCGGCAGCAGGCTCGGGTGCAGGTTGATGATCTTCCCCTCGAAGGCGGAAATGAACGGCAGCTTCAGCACGCGCATGAACCCCGCGAGCACGATGAGTCCCGGCGCGCACGCGTTGATGGCCGCGAGATAATGCTGCTCGGCGGCGCCATCGAGCTTGGTCTTGTACGGCGCCGGATCGAGGAAGGCGGCCGGAACGCCGAACCGCGGCCCGAGGGCGAGAATGCCGGCATCGGGCCGGTCGGAGAAGATCTGCACGACCTCGGCCCGCCCCAGCCGGCCCGCCTGCTGGGCCTGGAGGATGGCCTCGGCATTCGTGCCGCGACCGGAACCGAGGATGACGACGCGCAGGCGGGTGCGGGTGAAGGGCGATTCGGATTCGAACATGGGAGTGAACGGGCCGCGGTCGCGCCGCGGAGCGCCAGGACCGCAGCCGTACTTAGTGCCCGTACCGCGTCATCTCTCAACTCCCAACTGCTTCAAATTCCGCCGGCGGCCTTGATGCGCGCGATCAGCTGGGTGGTGCTGAACCCGGGAAGGAAAGGCAGGAATTCGATCCGCGCGCCCCCCTCCTCCAGCGCGGCGCGCTCGCCGGGATCCAGCTTCTCGAGCGTGTAGTCGCCCGCCTTGCAGTACACGTCCGGGCGGAGCGCCCGGATCTCGGCGGTGAGGCGCGGTTCGCGAAACACCGTGATGGCGTCGACGCACTCGAGCGCCCCGAGGGCATAGGCCCGCTGCTGCTCGTCCTGCACCGGCCGGAGCGGCCCCTTCAGCGCCCGCACGCTCGCGTCGGCGTTCAGCGCGATGACCAGGGCGTCGCCCAGGGCGCGGGCCTGCCGCAGCGAGTAGATGTGCCCGGTGTGCAGCAGGTCGAACACGCCATTCGTCAGCACGACGCGCGCGCCATCCGCCCGGCGGCGTTCGCGCCACGCCACGGCCTGCTCGAGCGACATCAGCTTCGGGTTGTCGAGGTGCAACGTTCCGGAAGTAACAGGGAAGGCGTGACAGGTAACAAGGTGAAACCTCGGCCGCGGCCGTACTGCCGGCGCCACCGTCGCCCGCTGCGCGCCGGCGGCCTTCCGCCGCCAGCGGTCGCGCGCGGCGGTCAGAAGAACTTCTTCGCCTTCTCGAAGAAGGACCGCGACGTCGGCTCCGCGGCGTCGCCGCTGATCCGCGCGAATTCCTCGAGCAAACGTCGTTGCTCGGCATTGAGGGACTGCGGAACCTCGACGTGCACGCGAACCAGCTGGTCGCCCTGGTGCCCGCTGCGAAGGTTCGGCATCCCCTTCGACCGCAGCCGGAACGTCGTGCCGCTCTGGGTGCCGCCGGAAATCTTGAGCGTCGCCTTCCCGAAGAGGGTCGGGACCTCGACCGTGCCGCCGAGCGTGGCGAGCGTGAACTTGATCGGCACCTCGCAGAACAGGTCGTCGCCCTGGCGCTCGAACAATTCGTGATCCTGGACCGTGAGCACGATGTAGAGATCGCCCGGCTGTCCGCCGGCCAGCCCGGCCTCGCCGTTACCGGACGAGCGAAGGCGCGAACCCGTGTCGACGCCGGCCGGAATCCGCACGTTGAGTTTCGTGTTCTTCGCGATCCTGCCCTCGCCCCGGCACGCCGTGCACGGCTTCTCGACCTTCGTGCCGGCGCCGCCGCACGTGGGGCACGTCTGCGTGAACGTGATGATGCCCCCGGAGCGCCGGATCTGCCCCGCGCCGCGGCAGGTCGGGCAGGTCACACGCCGGGAACCCGGCTCCGCGCCCGTGCCGTCGCAGCGCTCGCAGGTGACGTTCTTCCGAAAGGCGATCTCCTTCTCGATGCCGCGCGCGGCCTCCTCGAGCGTAATTTCCAGGTCGTAGCGCAGGTCGGCGCCGTCGCGGCTGCCGTCGCGACTGCCACCGCCGCCAAACATCTCCTCGAAGATGCCGCCGCCGCCGCCCTGTTGCCCGAAGACTTCGCGGAAGATGTCGAACGGGTCGTGGAATCCCCCGCCCATCCCACCCATGCCGCCGGGACCACGCGGTCCGGCCGCCGCGCCTTCAAACGCCGCGGGGCCGTAGCGGTCGTAAGCCGCCCGTTTCTCCGCGTCGCTCAGCACCTCGTAGGCGTGGGAGATCTTCTTGAACATCTCCTCGGCCTCCTTGTTGCCCGGATTCTTGTCCGGATGGTACTGCACCGCCTTCTTGCGATAGGCCTTTTTCAGTTCCTCCGGCGTCACGGTCTTCGCGACGCCGAGCAGTTCGTAATAATCTTCCTTCGCCATGGGTCAGGAAAGCGTCTCCTTCCGCTCCGGCGCCACGCCGTCGTCCGCGCCGCCCGGGTACGGGAGGCGAATTCTGCCAGTTGCCATGGGATCGAGGTGCATGCGGACGGATGCGGTTCGCGACGACCGGTGGAAACGCGAGAGCGTCACCGGATCGGGTTCGTCAGCGCGCGGGACGGACAGCGTCGGGCGGGCCGGCAAACGGCGATCGCGATCGTTGGGGAAAAGGTTGCGGAAATCAGGGGTTGGCTGGTTTGGCTGGACCGCTCGACACGACCACGGACGCCGGACGGAGCAGACGGCCGTTGAGCGAGTATCCCGGACGAACGACGTTCAACACGTGTTCCGCGGGGATGGTGGGGCTGGGCTGGTGCGAGATCGCCTCGTGCTGGTGCGGATCGAACGCCTGGTTCACGGGATTGATTTCCTTCAGGCCATGGCTGGCGAGCGCGGCCTTGAGCTGCGACAACACCATTTCGACGCCGCCAACCAGCGACTTCACGTCGGCCTTCGGCTGTTTTGCGGCGGTGACGGCGAGGGCGAGATTGTCGAGCACGGGAAAGACATCCTCGAGCACGCGGCCCGTTGCGACGGTGCGCAGTTCCTCCTTCTCGCGGACGGTCCGCCGGCGGAAGTTCTCCAAGTCCGCCGCCGTCCGCATGAACTTGTCGTAATTGGCGGCCGCATCCGCCTTGGCGGCAGCGAGCTGCGCGGCAACATCGGATGTCGGCGCCGCGGATTGGGCGGCGCCGTTGCCGGCTCCGGGCGTGGTTGCGTCCGCGTTGGCGGGGGCTGCTTCGGCAGTGGTGGGTGTGTTATCGGGCTCAGGCATGCGGAAAAAGAACGGTGAATAAACAGTGGGTCCGGGGATTCTTCAAGTCTGGTGCGAGAGGTCGTCCGATACCGGATAAGGGCGGGCCCGCAACACGCGCGGCGCGATCACAAGGGCCCGGGCGCCGAGCGGCGATCCGCGACCGGCCTGGCGGCAGGCGGAAAGTCGCGAGTTACGGCGCCGCAAAATTTTCCGTCACCAACAGGATCGCCATCGACTCGGCGGCGAACGTGAAGGCACCGGCGTAGGGAATCAGCACGTTGTCGCCACGCTGAAGCTTCTGCCCCATCGGCGACCGCGTCCCGTTGCCGTTCTCGCCGGTGGCCCGGACCGTGCCGCTGACGAGGCTGAGGACCCGCGGCTGCTCGTGGGCGCGCACATGGAGCCGTTCGCCGGCTCCGAGCACGACCCGGCGGATCTGGAACTCGGCACAGTCCGCGATCGTGCCGGCGGTGGGCGCCGCCCGCACCGGAGCCGGTTCAAAATCGTTCCAGTCGATCGACTGGAGGGACTCCGGGATGTGGAGCTTGCGCGGTTTGCCGTCGAGGCCCATCCGGCCCCAGTCGTACACGCGGTAGGTCGTGTCCGAGTTCTGCTGGATTTCCAGGATCAGGTTCCCCGCATCGATGGCATGAACCTGGCCGCTGTGGACGAGGATCGAGTCCCCGGCCGCCACCCGGAAATGATGCACGCACTGCTCGACCGTGTTGTCCGCAATCGCCCGCTGGAATTGTTCGCGCGTGACGCCCCGCTTGAGTCCGACGATCAACTCGGCACCCGGGCCCGTCTGCGCAATGTACCAGTTTTCCGTTTTCGGCTCGCCACCCTGCCCGGCGGCCCCGGCCGCCGGCGGGTGCACCTGAAGGCTGAGCCGTTCGCGGCAATCGAGCCATTTCACGAGGATCGGGAAAGGCCTCTCCACCGGCCACGCGGGACCCATGATGTCGGCGCCGTGACGGGCGAGCACGGCGCGCAGCGACTGGCCGGCCAGCGGCCCGGTTTCCACCACGGACTGCGCCTCCTTCCGATCCACGATCTCCCAGCTCTCCCCAATGGGCGCCCCGGCGGGCAGCTTGCGCTCCAGTGCCGTCTCCAGTGCCCGTCCACCCCACACGCGTTCTTGGTAAATCGGCTGGAACCGGAGTAATTCGCGCATGGAAATTGAGGACGAACGTTTTGTTAAAAAGTTAACGCGCCGGCGGGGGTGTTTACATTTGACCGTCTTTGTCGTTAGCGTGGAATCCGCTCTGGTCGGCTATCCGGTTCAGAACAAATGCCCAAGTCCGAGACTTCAAACCCAAACGACGGACCGTCGTTTCAGGCGCCGCGGTACCGTCCCAACTGGCCGGTCGCGGTGGGATGTTTCCTGCTCGCCACGTGGCTGGCGGTGGCGTTCGTCGATTTCAGCCCGAACCAGACGAGCTTCCACACCACCAATCCGACGGGCACCAACATCGCGGGCTCGTGGGGTGCAAGTGCGGCGTGGATCGCGTATTACAGTCTCGGACTCGGTGCCTTTCTCAGCCTCCTCTTCCTTTATCGGATCGTCTATCTCGCGATCCGCAGCTCCAAGCACCTGACGACGGCCCGGTACATCATGATGGCAGTCGGGATCGTCGCCTTCTCCGGGCTGATGGCGATGGTCGAGAGTTTTGGCAAAACCGACTGGTTTCCCGAATCGCTCGGCGGCCTGGTCGGGCGACTGGTATATCAGAGCGGCCTGAAGGCCCCGCTCGGCGCGTTCGGAGCCGGCATGCTCCTCGGCACCCTTTACGTGGCGAGCCTGCTGTTTGTCTTCACGAAGGACATCAGTGGCGAGTTCGAGAAGATGCTGACGAATTTCAGCGCCTGGCGCGCGGAGCGCGCCAAGTACAGGGCGGAGCTCCAGGCTGCCCGCCGCCAGGAGAAGGAGAACCGGGCCAAACAGAAGGCCGCCGCCGCCACGATCAGCGCCAACGTCGCCGCCGGCAGCCAGCCCGCCCGTCCCACGCCCGCCGCGGCACCGACCGCGCCGGTGGGGCCGGTCGGTCCGAGCGGGAAGAAGACGTTCGTGCCGCGGACAGCCGAAGACCCTCTGGCCAAACCAGCCGCGCCGCGCAGCCTCACGCCGGAGCCGGAAGCCGCTGCCCGTCCCGCGGTTTCGACGGCGGAGCCGAAGCCGGAAAAGGCCGCCCCCGCCTTGAAGCTCGGCAATGGGCGGGCCGCCCCGGCAGTGGAACCCGCGACGGACACCAAGCCGCTGGCGGTGGCCACCGGTCGCGTCGAACTCAACATCGTCAAACCCGAGGAGCCCCGGAAGGCCGCCAAGGTCTCGCTCCCCCAGAGCGAGGATGCCGATTACCAGTTTCCGCCCCTGACGCTCCTGAAGGAGCAGCTCCGACCCGATGCAACCAACACGGAGGAGGAACACCGCCAGAACGCCGAAAACCTCCTGCGGATTCTGAGTGAATTTGGCGTCGAGGTCAGCCTCGGCGAAATCCACGTTGGGCCCGTAATCACCCGTTACGAGGTCGTGCCCGCCCCCGGCGTGCGCGTCGAGAAGATCGCCGGCCTCGACAAGAACATCGCGCTCGGCATGCGCGCCCAATCCGTCCGCATCCTCGCCCCGATTCCGGGCAAGGCCGCGGTCGGCGTCGAGGTGCCGAATCAGAAGCCGACACCCGTCGGCATGCGCGAACTGCTCGAAAGCGAGGACTGGGTGGGCGCGCGGGCCGAGTTGCCGATCGCCCTCGGCAAGGACGTCTCGGGCAAGCCGCTCGTCTCCGATCTCGCCAAGATGCCGCACCTGCTGATCGCGGGCGCCACCGGTTCCGGCAAATCGGTCTGCATCAATTCGATCGTGGCCTCGATCCTCTACTCGAAGAGCCCGAAGGATGTGCGGCTGATCATGGTGGATCCGAAGGTCGTCGAGTTGAAGATCTTCAATTCGCTGCCGCACATGCTGATCCCGGTGGTCACCGAGCCGAAGAAGGTGCCCGCCGCGCTGAAGTGGCTGCTCAACGAAATGGAGCATCGGTACCAGATTTTCGCCAAGGCCAACGTCCGCAACATCTCGGGTTTCAACGCGCGGAAGAAGTCGCCCGCCCCTGCCACGCCTCCGGCCGAGGCGCAGGCGTCGCTCGACGGCGTCGATCCGCTCGACGTCGACGACATCGAGATTCCGGAACGGCTGCCCTACATCGTCGCCATCATCGACGAGCTCGCCGACCTCATGATGGTCGCCCCGGCGGAGATCGAGACGAGCATTGCGCGCCTCGCCCAGCTCGCCCGCGCAGCCGGCATCCATCTGATCATCGCGACGCAGCGCCCGTCGGTGAACGTCATCACCGGCGTGATCAAGGCGAACCTGCCCTCGCGCATCGCCTTCCAGGTCGCGTCGCAGGTGGATTCACGTACGATCCTCGACACCAAGGGCGCCGACACGCTGATCGGCCGCGGCGACATGCTGTTTTCGCCTCCCGGCACCTCGCGCCTCGTCCGGGCGCAGGGCGCGTTTGTCTCCGACGACGAGGTCCAGGCGATGGTCGACTTCCTGAAGCGCAACGGCCCGCCGCAGTACGCGCAGGCCGTCCAGCAGCACATCGACCGCGCGGCCCGCGAGGACGAGGAGGCCGAGGACGGGGAGGAGGGCGACCTGGGCGACGACGAGGATTTGTATCAGCAGGCGTTGGACGTCCTCAAGTCCACCCGGCGGGCCAGCACCTCGATGCTCCAACGGCGGCTGCGGATCGGCTACAATCGCGCCGCGCGCATCATGGAGATCATGGAGGAAAAAGGCATCGTCGGCCCCGAGAATGGCTCCAGCCCGCGCGAGATCCTCGTTGACCTGGATTCGCTCTGACCGCGGCGCCCCGCGCCTCCGGGGAGCTGGCACTTGGCCCGTTCGCAGTTGGCCGCATTTCCCCCTTTCCCTCGTCCAGCAAACCCCCTAACTCATTAGCATCTCCATGCAGACCATCGGCGAACGCCTCGAGGAAGCACGCAAGAAAAAGGGGGTTTCCATTCGCGAAGCGGCGGAGGCGACGAAGATCCGCGGCGATTACCTGCAGAAGTTCGAGAGCAACCAGTTCGACATCGGGCTGACGGAGATCTACACGCGCGGTTTTCTGCGCACCTACGGCGCATTTCTGAAACTGCCCGTCGACCGGATCATGAGCGACTACGCCGCGCTCGGCCGCGGCGACATCCGGCCGCGCCAGCCCAATCGCGAAGTGTACGGGCGGATGGATATCTCGGTCGCGAGTTCGAGCGACACGGGCGAGCGCGCGGCGCCGCCCGAGGAAACTGCACCGACCCCGGAACCGGCCGCGGCGCGCCCGCAGCCGCATTACCCGCGCAGCGCCGGATCGTCGATGCCGTCGGGACCGGACCCGGCCGTGCTTTTCAAGTGGATCAAGCTCACGGGCATCTTCGTTGCGCTGGTCCTGATCGTCTGGATCGTGAAGTCGCTTTTCAGCGGCAGCTCGAAACCGACGCCGCGCGTCGCCGCGACCTCCGCCGCCGTTTCCCCTTCCGCGCAGCCAACCATCACGCTCGTCGCCACGAACCCGGTGCACGTGAAGGTCCAGCGCAAGAACCCCGACGATACGTACGGCGACGTGCTGTTCGAAGGCACGCTGAACCGAGGCGACACCCGCGTCATCCCGCGGCCCGGCGCGCTCTACATCAGCGCCACCGCGTGTGAAAACGTGCAGATCGAAATCAACGGCCGGCGCTACGGCATGGGGCTGACGGGCGTGAACACCGGCATGCTGCCGGCCCCGTGACCGGGCCGGACCTCCGCCGAGGCGGTGAGGCGGGGCCATCCGCCCTCGCCCCCGTTTGCCGGCGACCCCGCAACCCCGGCCCCGATGGCGGCATCCCGGGCCGACGAAAATCTTTGCGCGGGCGCTCATCGCGATTTTAGTTCCCCCCGCGATGGAACAGATCCCGTATCAAGGCCAGACCCTCACCCGCTGGAAGGTCGGCAATTCGACCTTTCTCGCCCTGCCGGAGAAAGGGGCCCGCCTGATCAACTGGAACATCATGCTCGCCGACGGCTCCGTCCGCGACGTGATCTACTGGCCGGAGGACGCGAATTTCGGGGACATCGCGAAAGTCCGCGGCGGCAATCCGATCCTGTTTCCGTTCAACGGCCGCTGCTTTGACGGCGGCGAGATCTTCTTCTGGCGCGCCGCCGACGGCGTGCGCCGGCCGATGCCGATCCACGGCCTCGCCCGCCAGGGCATTTTCCATGTCTCCCACGTCGATGCGCGCGGATTCGTGGCGAACTTCGTGCCGGGCGCCGAGGCGCAGACGTGCTATCCTTTTCACTACGAGTTCGCGGTCACGTACCGGTTCGAGCCGTTCGGTCTTTCCTGCGAATACGCGCTCACGAACAACGGCCGGGAGCCGCTCCCGTGGAGCGCCGGCCATCACTTCTATTTCACGCTGCCGTGGGCCGAGGGTTCAGCCCGCAAGGATTACATGATCCGGATTCCCGCCGGCAAACGGCTCAAGCAGGACACCACCGGACATCTGGTCGCGGGTCCGGCGCTCCAACTCGAGGAGAACCTCGCGAATCCCGATCTCATCGACACGTTCCACACCGCGCTGCGCGGGAATGAAATCGTGTTCGGCGAGAAAGGGCGTCCGGGCGACGTGATCGTCCGCCTCGGGGTCGCCAACGTGCCTCCGCCCGACGCGACGTTCGTCACGTGGTCCGCCGCCGCCGACGCACCTTATTATTGTGTCGAGCCGTGGATGGGTCCCGCCAACGCCCCGGAAAACAAGGTCGGCCTCCAGTATGTTCCGCCCGGCGAAACGGGCAAATTCGTCGTCAGCGTGCAGGTGAAATAACCCGCGGCGCATCCATGTTCTCTTCGCTCCACGTTCCGCTCGCACTGCTCGACATGCTCGGTGGCAATGAACTGCTGCTGATCTTCCTCCTCGTCCTGATTTTCTTCGGCGGCGAGAAGATGCCGCAGTTCGCCAAAGGTCTCGGCAAAGCGCTGCGCGAGTTCAAGAAGGCCGCCTCGAGCGTGGAGGAGGAGTTCAAGCGCGCCATGGAGGAGGAGCCACCCTCCCCGCGGCCACCCGCGGCCACCGTCCCGAACGCGACCGCTACACCCACGATTTTGCCGCCGCGCGATCCGGCCACTCCGCGGACGCCCGCATCACTTGCTCCCGCCACACCGGCCGCCGACGGGACGGCTGCGCCTCCGGCCGCACCGGCCGCCGGACCGGCGTCGCCACCGGCCGAGGCGCCGCTGGATTCGCCGGGTGATCACCATGCCGGCTGAGGATCGCGAGCCCGCTCCGGTTCCCATCCCCATCACGGGCGAACTCGACCTGCACACCTTTCGTCCCGCCGACCTCGGCGAACTGCTGCCCGCCTATCTTTCCGAGTGCCTCGCGCACGGCATCCATCACGTGCGAGTCGTTCACGGCAAGGGAACCGGCACGCTCCGCACCACCGTGCACGCGCTGCTGCAACGGTCGCCCCTGGTCGCCTCGTTCCGCCTCGGTGACGAATCGACCGGTTCCTGGGGCGCGACGCTCGTCACGCTCAAAACACCGGCAGCCGGGCCGCGCCGCGAAAGCTCGGAGCAGTTGGAACAAAGAAATAGCCGATCGCCGGCGCGATGGCTCAGGCGGTAGGGCTGGGACTCCGCTCCCAGCCAACCATGGCGCGGAAGGGACTCCGCGCCCTACCGGCGGCGACGACGCAGGCGGTTAAACTGATCGAGGAGGGTCCGACCGTTGGAGCGCCGATGAGCGGACGTGGTCGGCGCAGTGCGACGTGCTGTTTCGCAACTGGAATACAGCTTGTCCGGTTGTCAGGAACGCTTTGACCCGTACCATCGCCGCCGCAATGAAGACCTACCTCACGTACGGTGCCTTGCTCGCGCTCGTCGGAGCGCTGCTCACGTTCGGGCTCTATTTGACGGGATTCCACGACACCACCGACAAGCTCAAGGTCGCGCAGTGGATCGGTTTCGCGATTGGCCTTCCCTCCGGCGTGGCATGTCTTGCCCTCGCCATGCGGGAACGGCGCAACGAATTACCCGCCGGACGTACGTGGGGTTATGGGCCTGCGTTCGTCGCGGGACTGGCCACCGCCGGATGGGCATCATTCTTCGGCGCAATCGTCAGCTACATCTACCTCGCGTTCGTCAACCCGCAGATGAGCGATCTCGCGTATCAACTCCAGATCATGAAGCTCGAACAAAAGGGCGTGCCTCAGGAACGAATCGATGCCGCCGCCTCGATGATGCATCGGTTTCTCACTCCGGGCGTGATGACCATCTCGCAGACAATCGGAGGATTCATCGGCTCGGTCCTGCTCGCCCTGATCGTCGCGATCTTCTTCCGGAAGGCCGTCGCCGCCGCAGCCTCATCCGAATCCGCGACCCCTCCGCCGCTGAGCTGATCCCCTGCCCGGCCCGGAAATCCGGCGGAGCGGCGCTGCGGCGTCGCGCAAGCCCGCCCGGGGCGCAAAATAAAAAGGGCCCGGCTGAACCGGGCCCTGTTTTGGAACTAACCTCGTCAGACGGTCCTCAGTTACCGTCCAAGGAGCCGCTTCCAATTGATCCGGTACTCGAGACCGGCCATCCCGACCAGCGCAAGAACGCTGCCGTAGCCAATCAACGAGGCGGCATCAACCGATGAACGGAAAGAAAGCACAAGGGCGGCGACAGCGACGAGGCTGAGGGTTACCGCGAGAACGATCATGTTTGTCTTCATTGTAGTTGTCTCCGTCGGCACTCGACCGACGCGGATGAGTATACCGGAAGAATTCAATAGTTGAAATCGAGTGTTCCTATGATTTCCATAGGTACGTCCTATGGAACTCCACCAGCTCAGATATCTCGTGGCTGTCGCGGAAACCGGCAATTTTACCCGCGCATCAGAGCGCTGCAATGTCACCCAACCATCTCTTAGCCAGCAGATTTTGAATCTTGAGAGTGAGGTCGGCCACAAACTTTTCCACCGGCTCGGACGCAAGGCCGTCCTGACGGAAGCGGGCACCGCCTTCCTGGAACGCGCTCGCCGGATTCTCTTCGAAGTCGAGAACGCGGCCAAGGAGCTCAGCGACCATCCAAACCTGGAGCGACGGATCACGATCGGAGCCGTACAAACCGTTATGCCATATCTGGTTGTGCCGCTGATAGCGCGGTGCCGGAAGGAACTTCCCAACCTCACGATCGATGCGCGGGAAGACTTCCGAAGCGATCTCGTCCGGGCGGTGCTCGAGGGAGAACTCGACTTGGCCGTCGTCCCATTACCAGTTGATGATCATCGCCTTTCCGTCGAGCCACTCCTCACCGAGCCCCTCCTTCTCGTCGTCGGGAAGGACCATCCGATCGCCACGCGTTCGGACATCAGCATCAACGAGATTGCGGAGGAGAGCTTCGTCTCGATGGGCAGCTCCAGCAGCTTGGCCGAACAAATTCGGGTGTTTTTCGGCGGGCACAATTTTGCGCCCAAAATCAGTTACCGCTGCGCCCAAGTCCCGACGGTCAAACTCCTGGTTTCGATGGGCATGGGGATTTCGATTCTGCCCCAATTGGCGCGGCAGGAACACGACCGGAATCTGGTTTACCTCCGCCTCACCGGCGCCGAACCGACGCGCGATCTCGTCGTCATCCGCCACCTCCAGCGCTACCAGAGCCGCGGGGCGGAACAGTTCCTCACCCTGCTGCGCGAGCATACGCGGGAGAAACACGGCAAACCGGCTGCGGCCGAGACGCATTGAGCGGTGGTCCGCCGGTGCACTTGCGGCCCGGGCAATAGCGCGAATACCGTCGCACCGATGTCCACCGAAACGCTCCCGGTCCAAGCCGCCTCCGACGCTCACCTGCGTCGTCCGGAGCTGCTCGCGCCGGCGGGGGACTGGGAGTGCGTCCGGGCGGCGGTCGAAAACGGCGCCGATGCGGTTTACTTCGGACTGGAACGGTTCAACGCGAGGATGCGGGCGAAGAATTTCACCCAGGCCGATCTCCCGGCGTTGATGGAGTTCCTTCACCGGCGCGGCGTGCGCGGTTACGTCACCTTCAACACCCTGGTCTTCGCGAACGAAATCGCGGAAGCCGAGGATTACCTCCGCACCATCATCGCGGCCGGAGTGGACGCCGCGATCGTGCAGGATGTCGGAATCTGCCAGATGATCCGCGCACTGTCGCCGGACTTCCCGATCCACACCTCGACGCAGATGACGATCACCAGCGCAGCCGGCGTGGAGTTCGCCCGCGGCCTCGGGGCGAATCTCGTCGTGCTCGCCCGCGAGAATTCCCTGGCGGAAATCGGCCGGATCCAGGCGAGCCAGACCGCGGGTTCGCCGGTCGCGGCCGCCGACGGCCAGCCCTCCGCGGCGGTCTCCCCGTCCCCGTCGCCGCTGCCGCTCGAAGTTTTCGTCCATGGCGCTCTTTGCGTCGCGTACTCCGGCCAGTGCCTCACGAGCGAGTCGCTCGGTGGTCGTTCCGCCAATCGGGGCGAGTGCGCGCAGGCCTGCCGGCTGCCCTACGATCTAATCGCCGACGGTCGCCAGGTCGAACTGGGGGATCGCCGCTACCTGCTCAGCCCGCAGGATCTCGCCGGCATCGATGTCCTCCCGGAGCTGGTCCGTCTCGGCGTGGCCTCGCTCAAAATCGAGGGACGCCTCAAGTCACCGGAATACGTCGCCAGCATCACCCGCGTCTACCGTCGGGCGCTCGATGGCATCTTCGCCGCGGCGGCGGCCGGGACCGTCGGGAGCCAAGCCGAGACGGCCGATCCCGGCGGCGCGTCGAGCGGTGGCGCTCCGGATCCCCGTGCGCCGGCCTCCGACTCGCCCGGTGCCACCAATGGCGCCGCGCGTTACGAACTGCAGATGGCGTTTTCGCGCGGCCTCTATACGGGATGGTTCCGCGGGATCAACAACCAGGAACTCGCCCATGGTCGCTTCGGCACCAAGCGCGGCGTGTTTCTCGGCCAGGTTGCCCGCGTGGCGCACGAATCGGTCGCCGTCCGGCTGCTTGCCCCCTTGAAGCCGGGTGATGGTGTCGTGTTTGATGCGGGCCGCCCCGACGAACGCGAGGAAGGCGGCCGCGTTTACCAGGTTGAACGCCACGGCGACGACGCCACGCTGCGATTCGGTCACGGTGACATCGACTGGCGCCGCGTGCGGGTCGGCCAACGGCTGTGGAAGACCAACGACCCCGCGCTCGACCGCGACCTTCGCGCCACCTTCGCCGGGGACCAGATTCGATTCCAGCGTCCGCTCATCTTCGAGGCGCATGGCCATGCCGGTACCCCGCTCACGCTGATCGCCAACGACGGCGAGGGACACGTGATCCGGGTCGAGTCCGGACTGCCGCTCGCGCCCGCCGACAAGCGCCCGCTCACGGTCGGGCGGCTGGCCGAACAACTCGGCCGGCTCGGAGGGACTCCCTTCCGATTGGGTGAGGTGAAATCATTCCTCGAAGGCGATGTCATCCTGCCGGTCAGCGCTCTGAACCAGCTCCGCCGCGACGCCGTTTCCAGCCTCGCGGAGCTTCGGGCGCAGCCGCGGCGTTGGCGTCTCGAGCCCTTGCGGACGGAGAACGGATCGGGGAGCTCGGAGCCCGGGTTCGGCACCCACCGCGGCGTGCCGGAGCGAGTTGATTCGCCACAGTCCGGTCCTTCGCTCGACGCTCAATCCCCCGCGCTCGATGGCTCCGCGCCCGAGCTGATCGCCGTCATTCGTCTGCTCGAGCAGCTCGAGCCCGCGTGGCGCGCCGGGGCCCGCACGCTTTATTGCGAGTTCGAAAACCCAAAACTCTACCGGGAAGCGGTCGCCCTGTTCCGGCGACTGCAGGCCGAGGAACGTCCGGCGGGGGCGTCCGACCGCAGTCCCGCCGCCCACCTCCCCTCCGCGATCTTCGTCGCGCCGCCCCGCATCCACAAGCCGGGGGAGGAATGGATTCTGCAACAGGTCCGGTCGTGCGAAGCGGACGGGTATCTCGTCCGCAATTACGACCATCTCGTCTTCTTCGCCGGGGACCGGAAGCGCGGCGACTTCTCCCTGAACGTCGCCAATCCGTGGTCTGCCGCGTATTTTCTCCGGCGCTGCGGGCTCGAGCGGGTCACCGCCAGTTACGATCTCAACATCGGCCAGCTCGAGGCGCTGCTCTCGTCGGCGCCCGGATCATGGTTCGACATCACGATCCACCAGCACATGCCGATGTTTCACATGGAGCACTGCGTTTTCTGCGCCTTCCTCTCCGACGGGCGGGACTACCATGACTGCGGGCGCCCGTGCGAGAAACACCGCGTGGCGCTGCGCGACCGCGTCGGCGCGGAGTTGCCTTTGCGGGCGGACGCGGGTTGCCGCAACACCGTGTTCAACAACCGCGCCCAGACGGGCGCCGAATACGTCGACCGCCTCCAGCAGCTCGGGGCCCGCAGCTTCCGCGTCGAATTCGTCAACGAGCCCGCCGCCGATGTCACGCGGACGATCGAGCGCTATCACCGGCTCCTGCGCGGTGAGATCACCGGCGCCGAACTCTGGCGCGAATTGAAGCTCCTCCACCAGCTCGGCGTCACCCGCGGCCAGATGGAAGCGGCTCCGCGGATGATCGCGAAGAAGGCGGGCCGCAGTTTGTAGTTCTCTCCGCGCCCGGCCGGCCGGACTCAGTCGTTGCCGGTGCGGCCGAGCACGAAGCCCAGCAGCACGCCGGCTCCGAGGGCGATCCCCAGCGAATAGTAGGGGTATTCGCGGATCGTCTCGTCGGTGTATTTCGCACCGGCGATCACGTTCTTCCGCGCGCGGGAGTACATGTCGCTCATGCGATCGCGCGCATCGGTCAGGCGGTCCTTCAGGTCGGCGAGCTTGCCTCCGACTTGTTCGGCCACGGGGCCGGCGAGCATCGCTTCGGCTTCCGCCATCAGTCGGCTGATGTGTTCAATGATCTGTTCCGGCGTTTCGGTCGTGGCGGTATCGTGACGGTTCTTCATAGTCGTAATTTCGGTTGAATGTGGGAGGAGTGCCCGGCCGTCGCAGCCGATGCCTTTTGCGAGGCGCGCCTTCGGTCGTTCGGGCAGGCACTTAGTCAGGCAAAAAGGTTGCCAGTGCCGCGCGTTCAGGTCTCCCCGGCCCGTCTCTCATCGCGGGAGCACGAAATAAAACTCGCTGCCTTCGCCCGGATTGCTGTTGCACGCGATCGATCCGCCGTGCGCGACCACGAGCTCCCGCGCGATGGCGAGCCCCAGGCCCGCGCCGGGCTTCGTGTGCTGCGACGCGCGGAAGAACCGGTCAAACACCCGTCCCACGTCGTCGGCCGAGATCCCCGGCCCCTTGTCCTCGACGCCGAACCGGACGAAGCCGCGTTCGTCCGCGGCGCGCGCGGTGAGCCGGATTTCGCTGCCGCGCGGCGAATATTTCGAGGCATTGGTCAGCAGGTTCATGAACACGTGGCGGATCCGGCCTTCGTCGATGTTCACGGTCGCTTCCGCCACGTCGGGCGCGATGCCGACGACGAGGCGCTGTTCCGACGCCTCGACGAACAAGCGGGCTTCGCCGACGATCCGCATGATCAGGTCGCTCACCGGCACCGGCGCACGGTCGAGCGCCGAGGCGCCGCTCTCGAGGCGGGCGAGATCGAGCAGATTGTCGAGAATCCGGAGCAACCGGTCGGCGTCGTCCCGCGCGCCCTCCAGCAGTTCCTTCTGCTGCGAGCTCAGCCCGCCAATCTTCTGTTCGACCAGCAGGTAGAGGGCCATCCGCAGGCTCGTCAGGGGCGTCTTCAGTTCATGGCTGACCGTCCCGACCAGGTTCGTCTTCGCGTCGTCCAGCAGCCGGAATTTCGTCACGTCCTGCAGGATCACTGCCGCGCCCTTGAACTCCGTCAGCTTGTCGCCGATCGCGAGGATGCGCGGGAGGAAATGGCGGTCCTCGCGCTCGACGCGGACGGTCACAAGCCGCGAGTAGTCGGCCGGCAGGTAGTGTTCACCGGTCGCGAGCACGCGGGCGAGCGGCTCCGCCAGTGCCGGCGGGAACCCCGCCGCGAAATCGGACGTTGCAGCGAGCTGTTCCGCCGCCGGATTCCGCACTTCGTGCGTGCCGTCCCGCGCGACCACGAACACCGGGTCGGGCGTCGAGGTCAGCGTCGCGTCCATCGTCCGCTGGGCGCGCAGCACGCGGGCGAGCGTGGCGTCGCGGTAGGCGCGCAGCTTCGCCGACATCGTGTTGAAGGCGCGGGCGAGCTGCCCCAGTTCGTCGCGCGAGTACTCCGGCACCTCGCGGTCGAGATCGCCCTCGCCCACCGCGACGACCGAGGCCGTGAACGCCTTGATCGGCTTCAGGAGCGAGGCGGCCAGCCGCCACGCCAGGAAGAGCGAAAGCAGGAAGCCCGCCGCCATCGTCGTGATCATCAGCTGCTCGGTGGCGTTCGCCAGGCGCTCCACCCGCGCCGCCGTCTGCCGCGCCGCCGCAAAATCCCGCTGGGTCAGGTTCTCGATCGCGTCGAGCACGCTGCCCAGGGCCGTCGCGCCGGCCTGCGTCGTCACGAGCAGCGACGAACCCATCTGGCCGCGCAGCGTCCGCTCGCCCAGCGTGCCGAAGCGGGTGAACGCGTGGTCCAGCGCCTCGACAAACGCCTCGCGCGGCGTTCCCGCCGAGCTCGCCGACTGCGTCATCAGTTCGCGCAGGAACGCCGAACGCGCCGTCTCGAACGCCTGCCGGTCCGCGTCGTGCGGCTCGGCCACCTCGATCGCCGCGTACATCTGGCGGGCCGATTCGCGCATGTGCTCGCACGCGACGATCGCCCGGTAGTTGCTCACGAGGTCGCGCGAGAGCGAGCCGGCGAGATCGCGGCAGACGTAGATCGCGTAACCTCCCATCGCGATGACAAGGAGGACCAGTGGCAGCAACCCGAGGTAGAGGCGCGTGCGCAGCATCCCGGAAGGCC
>DASZYH010000161.1:0-1851 GCA_035545515.1 Opitutaceae bacterium | reverse complement strand
GAGCGAACCTTGCGCAGTTGGCTCGATCGGCTCGTCGACGACGGCCGTCTCGAACGCTTCGGAGTGACGCGCGACATGCGCTACCGGATTCCGTCCCCGGCGGGTGCAGCATCACCCGATTTGGCGCGAGGCGACGCGCGGTCTCCCGGTTCGACGGCACCCGGACGCTCGCCCGCGGCGGCGCCGACTGCCACTTCGAGTGGAGCCGGGATCGACCAATCGGGAACCGCGGCCCACCCGTCGGCGAGGTCAGGCTTCACCCTACCTGGAACCGCTTCACGCGCGGGAGGGGCCCGCGACGGCGCCCCACGGCCGGCAAACGCTGGTCCCGCCGCCGTACCGACCGCCAACTGGTCGGCGACCATGCGAGCCCCGTCGGCACCTGCGATGCCGCCCGCCGTCACGCCGCCTTCGGGCCCAGATACCAGCGACGCGCCGGGCGAATCGGCGGCGGTTCG
Source organism: Opitutaceae bacterium (assembly GCA_035545515.1). Taxonomy (GTDB): domain Bacteria; phylum Verrucomicrobiota; class Verrucomicrobiia; order Opitutales; family Opitutaceae; genus ER46. The sequence goes on along the minus strand of DASZYH010000161.1, from coordinate 1,393 downwards.
CCACCGCAATCCGAACCACTCGACGTACGCGTGGACGAACGTCCCCGCGTACAACGCGGACCCGGGCGAGAACCCTTACGATTACCTGTTGCGGCAGGTGCGCGAGTTCAACATGGGCAAAACGCACGCCGCGGATTTCGTGCGCTCGGGAATCCGCCAGTACGTGCGCCCCGAACAGCAGGCCCTCTGCTGGACATCGATCCAGACCGACCTCGCCCGGATGTTCGACTACTAGTTTTTCGCGAAGCGGAGTTGCGGTGGAGCCCGCTGTCCCCAGCGGGCTGGTCGGGGCGATCACAGGCACTCAACGCGATGGGGACATCGCGTTCCACCGGGCAGCGTCGGGTTGCTCTCGCTTCGCTGCCAAGGAAGGCGGCGAAGGGACTCGCCGCCCTACCCGCCGGATTTGGTTGGGCGCGGACTGCTCCGCGCCAAGGAAGGGCCGCATCGAAGGACAACTGCCCCCGTTGCCGTCCTCTCCGGCAATCGAAAATCGAAATTCGAAAATCAATCGTCGGCTTGCTCTCACTCCTCCTTCGCCCGGCCTACGGAGGACAGGTCGCCGCTACGATGGACGAGAACGGGTGACGCGAATGGGAATATCGCGCTCGACCAAGGCGGGGTCGGCGACCCCGCCCTCCATCGAGCGGTGCGTTAGCGGGAGGTGGTGGTGCCGGCGGGGGTTGCGCTGCGGATTTCGGCCGGGCCGAGGACGTGCGGCTCCAGGTTCTGTGCGGAGTTGATCAGGGCGACGTGCGAGAACGCCTGCGGGAAATTGCCCAGCAGCCGCCGCGCCTTCGGATCGTATTCCTCGGAGAGCAGGCCGACGCCGTTGCGGATCTCCAGCAGCCGCTGGAAAATCTTCCGCGCCTCGCCGATCTCGCCCATCAGGTGCAGGCAGTCGACGAGCCAGAACGTGCACGGCAGAAAAGCGCCCTCGCCCGGCGGCAGACCATCCACCGACGCGGATTGGGTCGGGTGGTAACGATGAACGAAGCCATTGGTCATCAGATCGCGCTGGATCGCGCGCACGGTTCCGACCACGCGCGGGTCCTGGGCGGGCAGGAACCCGACGAGCGGAATCATGAGGCAGCTCGCATCGAGCAGTTCCGAACCGTAGTACTGCGTGAAACTGCCCCGCTGCTCGTTGAATCCCTTCGTGCAGACGTCGTCGAAGATCTGCTGCCGAAGCGTGCGCCAGCGATCGACGTCGCCCTCGAGGTTGAATTCCTCGACCGCCTTGACGGCGCGGTCGACCGCCACCCAGGCCATGACCTTCGAGTGCGTGAAATGCCGGCGCCCTCCGCGCACTTCCCAGATGCCCTCGTCGGGTTCTTTCCAGGCCGATTCGAGGAAGTCGAGAACGGCGATCGCAAATCGCTGGGCATCCTCG
>DASZYH010000160.1:0-4671 GCA_035545515.1 Opitutaceae bacterium | reverse complement strand
GTCGCGAAGCCGCACGACGCGCCGGTCGTACACGGCGCGGGAGGGCGTCGCGCAGCGGGGGCAGACCTCGAGGTCGGACTGCTTTTCGGCCTCGACGGCCAGGGTCGCAGTCCCTGGCTTCCGGTAACTCCGCGTGAATTTAAGCTCCGGCAGGAGCAGTCGTCGCAGTAGCATCGTCTCGGGCATGGCTCGGCCTCCGGCTTGGGGGTGGTCTCGACACCCAAACCCGTAGCCGATCCGGCCAAGCCTTGCCCATTTCTCAGCTCATTTCACCCACCACGGACCGAGAAGAGCCCTAACCTCGCCGGCCGATAAGACACCGTGATGGCCACCCTCGTCGCCTACGGAATGCCGCAGAAGAACATCTCTCTGCGCAGCGCTACGGGCGCCCCGCTCCACAAGACTCTGCATTTTGACTCCCAGAACTTCACGGGGAAGGTTCGCGACGATTTCGAGAAGGCCCTCCGCTTGGCACTCCAGCGGTTCATCGGATCTGAAGTTCCGGACGTGTCCCAGGCGACGTACCTCTTCGCGCCTGACATCAGGACGCTGAGCATGGCCCTCGGGAGCCACCGTTACAGCCTGGTCGTCTACTACGGGCACGCACTGGCCGACGGCGTCACGCTCGCCCCGTTGCAGAAAATCACCGCTCCGCAGCTCGCGCACGCGCCGAAAGGCTCCGGCGTCGAACACGTCGACATTCTGGGGTGCGACAGTTCGGCGATCGGTGCTCTGCTTGCGACCCTCGTTCCTGGCCTCACGGTCGGGACTTTACGGGGCAAGCGGTTCGACGATTTCACGGTCAACCCGTCGACGATGAAGATCCAGGACTTCACGATCGTTCCGATGCCGATCTTCCATTTCGCTGGAAAATGAATCGGATACTCGCCGGCGTGTCGATCTGGTTATGCAGCGGAGCTGCGATAGGACACATGAACAAACCCATGACGGCGAAAGAGTATTGTCCGTTCGTCATTGAGGCTGCAGCTCACGCTCTTTGGCAGTTCGAGAAGGATGAGTGCGGATTTGCCTTCGATGCGGCCAGGAAAGATGGAATCACCTACGCTGAGGCGGTCGGCTTCGATCCGATGCCGTCTGAGACGATTACCTGCCAAAGCCCGGGTTGGATCATTCAAATCGGCCAGCACCCACCCAAGGCTCCGACTTCGTCCGTGGTCCTCATCGGATTCGGCCCCGAGTACAACGGGGCACGGAAATTCGATGTGCGCGACGAGAGGAGCAACTGGCGAGAAACTCAACTGGTTACTGCTCACAACGGCTGCGGAGGAATAGAAGGTGTCGTTCGACGCCCGGGCGGCAAGTGGTCGGCTAAGACGACGCGAAAGAATGACTAGCGCTATCTCGTCGAGCCGTCGCTGCCGAAGTATCAACCGGCGCGCCGATGGCGCGGGCGGCGCTCGGCGCGAGCCGTGGAACGCTTCGCGCCCATTCTCGCGGCCGTCAGCGTGTTGACGACCGAAATGGGGTCGTGATCGATGAGCGTGAGGAGGGCCCGCGCCGGTCCCTCGGGCTTGCGCCGCTTCTGCTCCCACCCTTGAAGCGTCCCGACAGCGACGCCAAAAGCACGTGCAAAGTCCCCCTGCGAGAGCTTCGTCTTCGCGCGCACCGCCGCGACATCGAGCTCCGGGAGCTCATGAATCGTCAGGTCATTCGTCTGACCCTTAGCGTGCGCGATCGCTTCGTGTAGACCGGACACGATGCCTTCGAAGTTTTCTTTCCGCATTTCCGTCTCCCTCACTTCTTCTTTCGAGCCGCCTTGAGTTCCGCGATCAACTTCGCCACTGCGTTCCGCTGCGCCTTCGACAGGTTCGCCTTCTCGTTCTTGGCGAAGACCTCGAGCAGAAGTACAGGCCACTGGTCATTCTGGTAGTAGAAGACCACCCGCGCGCCGCCGCTCTTCCCCCGCCCTGGAAGCGCGATTCGAACTTTTCGAACGCCGCCGGTGCCCTGGACGATGTCGCCTACCTCCGGATTGCGGGCGATCTCCTCGATTACCATCGCGCGATCCTCGCCGCTCATCAAAGCTGCTGCTCGCCTTGAATAGTAGGTCGTCTCCGCGACCGTTATCATACATTCAGTCTTATACGTCAATGACGTACGGATGTCAATAACCGATAGCGCGGCCGCTGACCCATCCCAGCCCGGCGCAGAGCCTGTACACGGTCGCGTGCAAGTCCGAGTCGCACCGCCACCTCACGCACGGACAACAGCCCATCGCCGCCGCGCGCTACGACTTCAGCGGGGCGCCGGTTCCCGCCGCCCCGGGGTATGTCTTGAAGGGCTTGTCGAGCACGGTGGGACTGCGGAAGCCGGCGGTCTCGGACGGAAATGGCTGAGGAATATCCAGCTGCGGCGAGGACCGTGCCCATGCTGCGAAGGCGAGTCGAGCGACTGAGCTCGGAGCTGCTGACGATCGGCAGAGCGCGCGGCCCCGAACGCTGAAGCACAGGGCGTCGACGAGTAAGCCGTCCCTCCGTTCCGCGCGGCTCTCACGCTCGCCTGCGTTGTCGGATCATCGACCACCAGAGATTCAGCGCGACCGAGCACCCGACCACAAGCGAGGACGGTCGGTCGTCGTTCCGCTCTGCCGAAGGTGCTAGATTGCCGGGCTTGGTGATCGAGCTCCGTTCCGACACGTTCACTCGGCCAACGGCGGCGATGCGCTCGGCAATGGCACATGCGGAGGTCGGCGACGACGTCTGGGGCGAGGACCCAACCGCTGGCGCGCTCGAGCGACGCGCAGCCGAGATCCTCGGCAAGCAGGCGGCCCTGTTCGTCCCGAGCGGCACGATGGCGAACCAGGTCGCGTTGCTCCTGCATTGCCGCCCCGGCGACGACGTGATCGTCGGGAGAGGCTCTCACACCCGACTGTACGAATCGGGAGCTGGCGCGGCCTGGGCCGGCGTCCAGTTCACCGAGATCGGATCGGCTGACGGAACGTTCGACGCGGCAGGGCTCGATGAAGCGTGCCTGCCGCCGGACCCGAACCTGCCGCGGACCCGACTCGTCGCCATCGAGAACACGCACAACCGCGGCGGCGGGCGGATCTGGCCGATGGCGCAGCTCGAGACCGTGGTGGCCAAGGCGCGGGAGCGTGGTCTCGCCCTCCACCTGGACGGCGCTCGGATCTGGAACGCCGCCGCCGCGACGGGTCGCCCGGAGCGGGAGCTCGCCGCCCCGTTCGACACGGTGTCCGCGTGCTTTTCGAAGGGCCTGGGAGCGCCGGTCGGCTCAGTAATCGCCGGTTCGGCCGAGGCCATCGATCGCGCGCGCCGTTTCCGTAAGATGCTCGGGGGCGGCATGCGTCAGGTCGGCGTGCTCTGCGCCGCAGCGCTGTACGCACTGGAGCACCATCGCGCGCGGCTCGCCGAAGATCACGCGAACGCCCGCCGCCTGGCCGACGGCTTGGCTGGTCTGCCCGGGGTTCGGATCGATCCGACGACCGTCGAGACGAACATCGTGGTCTTCGAGCTCGAGCACATCGCCGCCGCAGCGCTCGCGCAGCGAGCCGCGGCGGGTGGCGTACACATCGGGCCCATCGCGCCCCGTCGCCTGCGCGCCGTCACCCACCTGGACGTCGACTCTGCCGGCATCGACCGAGCGATCGCCGTGATCGATGACGCCCTTCGGGTCCTGGCCGCGAGAGCCTAGTACTGCGTCAGAAAAGACCACACCTCCTTGGGCATCCAGGTCGTGCTTTGACCTGAGTCTCGCGGCGACGGCGTGTGGCCGCCGTCGAACGGACACCAGCGTACCGGATGGCCCGCCGAGCAGTTCGGGTACATCGAGCAGACGTGGCCGCCGCTGGGCGGCTTCGGCAACGTCTGGATCGTGCATCCGTTCGTCTTCGCGAACGCATCGGCCGTCGAGGTCTGTCCGCCGGCTTCCTGCGAGCCGAGGGAAGCAAAGTAGGGAATCGGCTGGCAGCTCGTCGGCAACGGCTGTCCGCCGGCCGAGTGCGCGGCCGCCGCGCGGAACACGCCGGGACGCGTGCAAACCAACGTGTTGACCATCGCGCCGCCCATGCTGAAGCCTTCCAACTCGATCCGCGACGTGTCGACGCACAGGTCGGCCTCGACCTGTTTCAGGATCTCGTCGGTGAACGCCACGTCCTGACCGTCGGCGTTGTACCAAAAGTTGCTGTTCGTCGAACCCGAGTCGGCTGCTTGGCCGCTGGTGCCGTCCGGCGCGATGAAGATCGTGCTGCCGTCCGAGAGGTCCCAAAGGCCGAAGAACGGGCTTTGGGTCGTGTAGCAATCGATGCCTTCGGTGTGACAGTTGAAGACCTGACTCGCGCTGCCGGTCGCCCAGTGGTACGAGAGAATCAGCCGATAGGGATGCGCGCTGTCGTAGTTGGTCGGCAATCGAAGCAGGTACCGGCGACTGGCGTTCCCGACCGTGACGGTGTTGTAATTGGCCGTCGTGCCGGCGCTGTTCTTCAAGGTCGGCGCGTGACCGCAGCCGGCGCTGGGCGTCGCCGCGCCGGCGCCGCCCGCCCCGCCGGTCCCGCTCTCCGCGTCCGTTCCGGCATCCTGCCCGGTCCGGCCGGCGGCGGCCGTCGCCCCTCCCGCACCGAAATCGCCGCCCGATCCCGTGCTGCCGGCGGCGCCCGTGCCCCCGGTTCCGGTGGTGCCCCCTCCGGTGCCGAGT
>DASZYH010000159.1:0-46668 GCA_035545515.1 Opitutaceae bacterium | reverse complement strand
GCCCGCCCGGGCCGCCGGCGGCGGCGGCCGGGCTGGCCGCTCGCGCCGGCGGCCCGTTTCGCATCGTCGTTTTCGCCGATGTCGACGGGGGTCCGGCGCACCGCCTTGACCGGCTCGTCGACCCGCATGGATTTGTTCGTCGTTGACCGTGGCATGATCGGACACAGTCCGCGCGGGTTCCGGCCGGTTCCGCCGCGCGGCGATCCGGCGCGATCGCGCCGGGCATGGCGGAGTGTACAATCGCCGCTTGTTTTCACGCGGCGCTGCCGCGCCCCGCGGCCAATCGACTTGCCGGTCGCGTCCGTCATCCGCAGATAAACCTCATGGATCGTTCGTCTCCCGAGTCCCTCGCCGCCACTCCCGTGGTGAGTGACACCGCCGTGAGCGTGCTGCTGGCGCTGAGCGCGTCGCATCTCCTGAACGATACGATCCAGTCGGTTTTGCCGGCAATCTATCCGGTCCTGAAAACATCGTTCAGCCTGAGCTTTGCGCAGATCGGCCTGATCACGTTCGTGTTCCAGCTCACCGCGTCGCTGCTCCAGCCGGTCGTCGGCACGTACACGGACCGCCGGCCGATGCCCTATTCGCTGGCCTCCGGCATGAGCGTCACGCTCGTGGGCCTCGTGCTGCTGGCGCACGCGCGCAATTTCCACATGATCCTGCTCGCGTCGGCGCTGGTGGGCACCGGCTCGTCCATCTTCCATCCCGAGGCGTCGCGGCTCGCCCGCCTGGCGTCAGGCGGCAAACACGGTCTCGCGCAATCGCTGTTTCAGGTCGGCGGCAACTTCGGAACGTCGCTGGGGCCGCTGCTGGCCGCGGCGGTCGTCGTGCCCCGCGGCCAGCGGGCGATCCTCTGGTTCACCGTCCTGGCCGCGCTTGCCATCGTGCTGCTGGTCCGCCTCGGCGGATGGTATCGGAACCACCTCGCCGCGCGTCGCACCGGACGGGCCGCGGCTCCGCCGGCGCTGCTGGCACCGCTCCCGCGCCGGGATGTGGTTCGCGCGATGATCGTGCTCGGGGCGCTGATCTTCTCGAAATATTTCTACCTCTCGAGCCTGACGAACTACTACACGTTCTACCTCATCAACCGGTTTGGACTCTCGGTGCAGCGGGCGCAGGTTTTCCTCTTCATCTTCCTCTTTTCGGTCGCCGCCGGCACGATCATCGGCGGTCCGGTGGGCGACCGGATTGGACGAAAATACGTGATCTGGGTCTCGATCCTCGGCGTGGCGCCGTTCACCCTCGCGCTGCCCTACGTCGGACTCACGGCGACGGCGGTTCTCACCGTGGTGATCGGGCTGATCCTCGCCTCGGCATTTTCCGCCATCCTGGTTTACGCCCAGGAGCTCGTGCCGGGAAAGGTGGGTACGATCGCGGGCGTGTTCTTCGGATTCGCCTTCGGCATTGCCGGCATCGCGTCCGCCCTGCTGGGCAAGCTCGCCGACCACACCGGCATCCAGTACGTCTTTCACCTCTGCAGCTTCCTGCCGCTCATCGGGCTGCTGACGGCCTTCCTCCCGAATATCGAGCCGGGGCGCCACCCCCACTGACCCGGGGCCGGGCGGCGCGCGGGGCGCGCGCCCGGAAACTCCCGGCGGCGGTCACCGCCTCAGACCGACTCCAGCAGCTTGTTCAACCGCGCGACCATCGCGGTCGCGTCGTCGAGCAGGCCCGCGCCGATCAGCGCGTTGTCAAGGAGTTGCTCCGCGACGAGCTTTGCCTTCTCCGGCTGCGCCGTGTGCGTTTCGAACAGCCGCTTGATGACGGCGTGCCGGGGGTTGATCTCGAGATTGACCCGGAGCGGCGAATCCGCGCCCTCGCGATTGAGCGCCTTCATCATGCGGCGCATGTGCGGGGACATGAACTTGTCGGCGTTCAGCGCGAGCACGGGCGAGTCGACGAGACGGTCGCTGCTCCTCACCTCGGCGACGCGCTCGCCGAGCGTGTCCTTCAGCCATTTCGTCAGCGTGGCCACCTCCTCGTCCTTCAGCGCGCCCTCGGGCTTCGGCAGGTCGGGCAGCTTGACGTCGGCGTGGTCCGCCGCCGTGAGCTTCTTGCCGTCGAATTCGCGCACGCTGTTCATCACGTACTCGTCGACCGCCTCGGAGCAGAACAGCACCTCGAGGTTGCGGGCTTTGAAACCCTCGAGGTAGGGACCAGCCTCGATTGCCGCGCGGTTGGGGCCGACAAGGTAATAGATCTCCTTCTGGTCGGCGCCCAGGCGGGAAACGTATTCGGCCAGCGAGGTCGTCTTGCCCTTTTCCGTGAGCGACGACTCGAAACGCAGCAGCTTCACGAGCTGGTCCTTGTGCGTGAAGTCGACCGCGGCGCCCTCCTTCAGGAAGGCGCCGAACTCCTGGTAGAAGTCGGCGTACGCCTCCGGGCGGTTTTTCGCCTCCTCCTCGAGGAATTTCAGGAAGCGCTTCGTGATGACCTTGTTCAGCTTCTCGAGCAGCGCCTTGTCCTGCATCGTCTCGCGCGAGATGTTCAGCGGGAGATCCTCGCTGTCGACGACGCCCTTCAGGAACCGCAGCCATTCCGGCAGGATGTCCTTCGGCTTCGCGTCGATCATGACCTTGCGACAGTAGAGCGACACGCCCGGCTCGAGCCGCGAGAACCCGAGCTTTTCCGTGTTTTCCTTCGGGACGAAAAGCAGGGCGTTGATCGCCAGCGGCGCGTCCGCCGAGAAGTGCAGCCGCAGGCGCGGGTCGTCGTGGGCGTGCGCCTGGAATTTGTAGAATTCGGTGTACTCCTCGTCCTTGATCTCGCTCTTGTTCCGCAACCAGAGCGCCTGCACCGTGTTGATGCGCTTGCCGTTCAGGTTGATCGGGAACGACACGAACGCGCTGTAACGCTCGAGGATCTCCTTCACCCGCCATTCCTGGGAGTATTCGGCGCAGTCGTCCTTCAGCTCGATCACGATCTTGGCGCCACGTCGCTCGCCCTCGGCCGCCTCAATCTCGTAGCTGCCGCCGCCGTCGCTCGTCCAGACCTGACCGGGCTCGGCCTTCCGCCACGAGTGCGTGTAGACCTTGACCGACTTGGCGACCATGAACGCCGAATAGAAGCCGACCCCGAACTGACCGATGAGGTTGGCGTTCTTGGCCCCGCTCTCGCCCAGCGCCTTGAGGAAGGCCTTCGAACCCGAGTGCGCGATCGTGCCGAGGTTTTCGACCAGCTCGTCGCGGGTCATGCCGATGCCGAAGTCCTGGATCGTGATCGTCTTCGCCTTGTCGTCGGTCGTGACGTTGATCTCGAGCGTCAGGTTTTCGTCGTGGATCTCCTTCTCCGTGAGCTGGAGATGCCGCAGTTTCTCCAGGGCGTCGGAGGCGTTGGAAACCAGCTCACGGATGAAGATTTCCTTCTCCGTGTAAAGCGAGTGGATGACGATATCGAGCAGCTGCTTGATCTCGGCTTGGAACTCGAATTTTTGCGGAGTGGCGGTGGACATAGGAAGGAAATGAAGAGGAGGGATGAACGTGCCTGAACCCCGCGGCGGGCGGCGGGGCCCGGAACCGCGATGCACCGGCGGGAGGAACGACGGCGGATCGAGGATCCCGGGCGGCCTGCCAGGCCCGACTTTCCACGGGGAGCCGGCTAGTGTAACGGCGCTGGCAAAAAATCAAGTCGCGGTTCCAGCCGGGCCGGGGTCGGCGGCCATCCGTTCGATCCGGACCCGGCGCAGCCGGTCGGCATTGCACTCGACCGCCGTTACCCGGTACTCACCAATCGGAACCGTCTCGGCGCGCTTCAGCGGCCGGCCGCGCTGGCGTTCCGCCCACTCCGCCACCGTCTCCCGGCGTTCCCACTCCAGGTTCCAGCCGGTCTCGGCCTGGAGTTCCCGCATGGTGAAACGGCCGCTCACGACGATGGCGCTGTCCGATTGCTCGAAGACCGGCCCCGCCCCGAGGTCGAGCTCATCCCGGATGTCGCCAACGATTTCCTCGAGGACGTCCTCGAAGCTCACCAGCCCGATCGTCCGCTCGGCCTCGTCGAGCACGACCGCCAGGTGCGTGCGCGACGTCCGGAAGTGCTCGATCATCGCATGGACCGGGGTGGGCGGGGGGAAGGTGAGCATCGGCCGGAGAAGGGGGGCGAACGGCGTTTCCGGGCCGAGCGCCTGCGCCTGCCACAGCCACTCCCGGACAAGCACCACGCCGCGCACATCGTCCAGGGACCCGCCGCAGACGGGAAAACGGCTGAACCCGGCGGTCTGGGCAATCCGGATGTTTTCGGCGGTCGGCCGGTCGATCCACAGCGCCACGATCTGCTCGCGCGGCCGCATCACCTGCTGGGCGGTGGTCGATCGCAGGCGCAGGGAGCGGACCATCAGCCGGTTGATCAGCGCGTCGCCGGGGTGCGAATGGCGTGCATGCGTGAACACGTGCTCGAGTTCGTCCGGCGAGAACTCGTGTTCGCCGCGCGTCGCGGGCTCGAGCCCGGCCCAGCGCAGGAACAGGTTGGCGGTGCCGTTGAGCAGCCAGATGAACGGATAGAACGCCCGGTAAAAGACGAGGAGCGGCCCCGCGACGTTGAGCGAGACCGCGCGGGGTCGCTGGATTGCGAGGGATTTGGGGGCCAGCTCGCCGAGGACGATGTGGAAGAACGTGATCGCGCCGAAGGCGGCGCCGAACGAAATCGACGTGACCGCCGCCGGCTCGGTGAGGCCGAACCGCGCCAGCAGCGGCGCGATCCGGTGCGCGACGAATGGCTCGCCGACCCAGCCAAGCCCGAGGCTGGCGAGGGTGATGCCGAGCTGGGTCGCGGACAGCGCGGCGTCGAGATGCCGGGTGGCCTCGAGGGCGAGCCGCACGCGCCAGCCGCCGTGCTTGGCGAGCGGCTCGAGCTGGCTCGTGCGCACCTTGACCAGCGCGAATTCGGCGGCGACGAAAAAACCGTTCGCCGCGATCAGTCCGAGAACGAAGACGAACTCCAGGGCGGAGAAGACCAGGGTGCTCATGCGGAGTGCCAGCCATGCGGGCCGGCGTGGCTTCAATGCTGCCCGTGGTTGCCCGCGGGCTCAAACCCTTCCGGCGGCCGACCGCCGGATCCTGGTCCCGCGCTCAGCCGCCCAGGTAGGTGACCTTGAGCTGCGGATCGGAGTGCAGGGTCCGGCTTTCGCCCTGCATCGCGATCCGGCCCGTCTCCAGCACGTAGGCGTAGGTCGAGATTTCGAGCGCGAGGTTGGCGTTCTGCTCCACCAGCAGCACGGTGATGCCATGGTCGCGGTTGATCTCGACGATCTTCTCGAAGATCGTGCTGATCAGCCGCGGCGCGATGCCCAGCGACGGCTCATCCAGCATGAGAAACCGCGGATTGCCCATCAGGGCGCGCCCGATCGCGAGCATCTGCTGTTCGCCGCCCGAGAGCGTGCCGGCTGATTGGCGCAACCGCTCCTGCAGCCGGGGAAAGATGGTGAACACGTAATCCCGGTTCCGACGGTTGAGCGCATCATCGCCCTGCAGGTACGCGCCCATCGCGAGATTCTCCTCGACCGTCAGATTCGAGAAGATCATCCGCCCCTCGGGCACGTGGCACAGTCCCCGGGCCACGATCTGGTGCGCCGGCAAATCCGAGATGTCCTCACCCAGGAAGGAAATCCGCCCGGACTGCGGCCGGAGCAGGCCGGAGATCGTGCGCAGGGTGGTCGTCTTGCCCGCGCCATTCCCGCCGATCAGCGTCACGATCGAGCCCTGCGCGATGTCGAACGAGATTCCGTTCAACGCCGCGATCGCCCCGTACGACACATGCAGGTCGGTCACTGACAGCATCGTGTCATTTTCGATTTTCGATTCTCGATTTTCGATTGGTTCAGCCATGACGGGTCGGAGTTGCGAGGAACGTGGGGCCGAAATGCCCGCGACCGTCGGGAGCGGTGGCGCCGCAATCAAAAATCGAAAATCGAAAATCGAAAATAGGCTTCATCCGCTTTTTCCCAGGCCGGTTTCCTCGCCGAGGTAGGCCTCGATCACCTTCGGGTCGGCCTGGATCTCCGCCGGCGTGCCATCCGCGATCTTCACGCCGTAGTCCAGCACCGCGATGCGCTGGCAGCAGCCCATCACCACCTTCATCGAGTGCTCGACCAGCAGGATCGAGAGCTTGAACTGCCGCTGCACCTGCGTGATCAGCCGGACCAGCTCGACCTTTTCCGTCGGATTCATTCCCGCGGCGGGCTCGTCGAGCAGGAGCAGCCGCGGAGATGTCGCCAGGCAGCGGACGATCTCGAGCCGGCGCTGCTCCCCGTAGGGCAGGCTGCGGGCGGGAGCGTCGCGGAACCGCCGGAGATGGAACATCTCGAGCAGTTCCTCGACGCGGTGTCCGATCGCCGCCTCGTCGGTCCGGAACCGGCGGAGCCGCACCAGCGTGTGCCAGGCCGGGGTTTGCCGGTGCAGGTTGCAGGCGGCGCGGACGTTGTCGAAAACCGAGAGTGAGCCGAAGAGGCGGATGTTCTGGAACGTCCGCGCGATGCCCCGGCCAACGATGGCGTCCACGCTCAGTCCGGCCAGCGGCTCGCCCGCGAAGCGCACCACGCCGTCGGTCGGCTGGTACACGCCGGTCACGAGATTGAACACGGTCGTCTTGCCGGCGCCGTTGGGGCCGATCAATCCGCACAGTTCGCCCTCGTGAACGACGAAATCGACCGCGTTGACGGCCGTGAGCCCGCCAAAGCGGATGGTGACGTGATCGAGTTCGAGGAGAGGCACCGGAAATTGCGGGATGTTCGGCCGGAGGCGGCTCGCCTACGGCTGGCGGTGCCCGCGCCGCTGGAAATTGAAGAGCCCCTGCGGCCGGACCAGCATCAGTACGATGAGAAGGAACGAGTAGAGCACCATCCGGTATTCGGCAATGGGCCGGAGGACCTCGGGCAGCAGGGTCAGGAGCACGGCGGCGCAGACGACGCCGAAGGTGTTGCCCATCCCGCCCAGGATCACCATGACGACGATCTCGATGCTCTTGGTGAAGTCGAAGCCGGTGGGCGTGATGGTCATCTTGAAATGCCCGTACAGGCCTCCCGCCACCCCGGCGAAGAACGCGCCGACGACGAATGCCACGATTTTGTAGTGGGTCGTGTTGAGGCCGACGGCGCCGCTGGCGATCTCGTCGTCGCGCGTGGCGATGAACCCTCGGCCATAGGTCGAATGGACGAGGCAGATGACCACGAAGATCGTGACGGCGGCGACGGCGACGACCCACGAGATCGTGGTGTAGGGAGGGATGCCGTTGAGTCCGAGCGCTCCCCCGAGGGCGTCGACGTTCTGGAAAACGACGCGGATGATCTCGCCGAAGCCGAGCGTCACGAGCGCCAGGTAGTCGCCCTTCAGCCGGAGCGAGGGAACGCCGACCACCAGGCCCGCGAGCGCGGCGGTGAGCCCGCCAGCGAGCAGCGCGGCGAGGAAAAGCCCGTCCTGCTGGATCCAGGTTCCGCCGGATTCCCCGAGCAGCTTCGGGCCGAGAAAGAGCGTGACGGCGGCCGAGAGGTACGCGCCGATGGACATGAACCCGGCGTGCCCCAGCGAAAACTGGCCGGTGTACCCGTTCACCAGGTTGAGCGAGACCGCGAGGATGATGTTGATCCCCATGCCGGTGAGCACGTCGAGGTAGTACGGGTCGATCGCATCCGCGAAGCGCGACAACGCGAGCGCGCCGGCCAGCGCGGCGAGCAGCGCGAGATGCGGACGGGGCAGGGTGCGCCGCGCCGGGCGCGCGGAACTGTCGGCTGGGCTGGCCATCAGACCTTCTCCACCGTGGACTTGCCGAGCAGGCCGGCCGGCCGGAACAGCAGGATGATGATGAGGACGGCGAAGGCGATCGCGTCCTTGTACGTCGACCACTGGCTCCCGTTCACGAACGTCTCGATGGTGCCGAGGATCAGCCCGCCGAGCGCGGCGCCCGGGATGTTGCCGATGCCGCCCAGCACCGCGGCGACGAAGGCCTTCAATCCCGGCATCACCCCCATCAGCGGATCGATCGACGGGTAATTGAGCGCGTAGAGGATGCCGCCGGCCGCCGCGAGCGCCGAGCCGAGCCCGAACGTGAACGAAATGACGATGTCGTTGTTCACGCCCACCAGTTGCGCCGCCTGGGGATTCAACGCCACGGCGCGCATCGCGGTGCCCATTTTCGTCCGGAACACGATCAGCTGGAGCGCGATCATGAGGACGATCGCAACGACGATCACGGCGAGCTGGTTGGTCGAGACCACGAGTCCGCCGACCTGGAAGGTCCGCGCGGGGAAGACCTGGGGAAACGTGCGCGGCGCCGCGCCGAAGAAGACCTGGCCGCTGTATTCGAGCAGCAGCGACACCCCGATCGCGGTGATCAGCACGTTCAGCGTCGAGCCGCTGCGCAACGGCCGGTACGCGAACCGCTCGATCGCGATGCCGAGCGCCGCACAGCCCGCCATGGAGACGGCCAGCACGACGAGGCCGCCCCAGATCGTGTTTTGCGGCACGATCCGCCCGGCGTAGTACCCGATGAATGCGCCGACCATGAACACGTCCGAATGCGCGAAATTGATGAAGCGCAGCACGCCGTACACCATCGTGTACCCCAGCGCGATCAGCGCATAAATCGCCCCGAGGGAGAGCCCGTTCAGCAGTTGTTGGAGAAATTCGGACAAGGGGCGGGCGGGTTGAGGGTTGGGGGTGAGAGTTGAGGGAAAATGCGGCGCAGCGCCACGCCTATCGCCTGAAAATTTCTGCAATCACCGGCCGAGCAATTCGTGTGCCCTCATGGCTTGATGGCGGCGAAGAACTCCGGGCGGCCGTGGCGGATCACGAGCATCACGGCGGGCTTCGCGCTGTTCCGGTGGGCGTCGATCGTCGTGCGGCCGGTCACCCCCGGAAAGTCCCGCGTCGCCGCGATGGCGTCGCGCAGCGCCGGCCCCTCGGTCGTGCCCGCCCGCCGGATGGCGTCGGCGACGAGGCGCATCGCGTCGTAGCCCAGGGCGGACACGGCCTCGGGGGTCTCACCGTTCCACCGCGCCCGGTAGCGGCGGACGAAGGCGCGCACTTCCGGGGCGGTGTTCTCCGCCGAGAAATAGGTCGAGTAGTAGGTGCCCTCGACCGCGTGGCCACCGAGTTCCGTGAGCTGCGGCGCCTCCCAGCCGTCGCCCCCGATGATCGGGATGTCCAGCCCGAGCTCGCGCGCCTGGAGGCAGATCAGGGCGGCTTCGGTGTAGTAGCCCGTCGCGGCGATGACATCGGGTTTGGCCGCGCGGATCGTGGTCAGCTGCGCGCGGAAATCCTTGTCCCCCTCGGCGTACTTCTGGTCCGCCACGACGGTTCCGCCGCGGGCGATGAAGTCCTCCCGGAGCACCTTCGACAGGCCGACGCTGTACGGCGCACCGGCGGACGTCAGGAGGGCCAGCCGACCCGCGTGCAGTGTCTCGCGGGCGAACTTGGCGAGGACCGCCCCCTGGAACGGATCGATGAAGCAGATCCGGAAGATGTAATTGCCCATCGCCGTGACGGCCGGTGCCGTCGACGAGATCGCCATCATCGGGACGTGGGCGTTCTGGCAGACCGGCGCCGCCTCGAGCGAGTTGGATGAGGCGTTTGCGCCCAGGACGACCACCACCTTGTCGCGCGCGACGAGCATCTTCGTCGCCGTCGCCGCCTCACCGGGCTTGGACTCGATGTCCTCCACCCGGTACTCGATGGGCCGGCCCAGGACGCCGCCCGCCGCGTTGATCTCCTCGACCGCGAGCAGGATTCCCTTCCGGGTGGCGACGCCAAACGCCGCCTCCTTTCCGGTGAGCGAGGCGATGTGTCCGACCCGGATCGGTTCGACCGCCCCGGCGGAGAGGGCGGCGATCAGCCAGAACAGCAGCGCACCCAGCAGGGCGCGACAGGGGGAGAGGCGACTCGGGTTCACGCGGAAAACGCCAACTCCCAAACGTTCGGACGCCAACCAAATTTCAGGTGTTAAACGGCGGCGGATCGCACCGACCCAGCCCGCGGTCCGCACCGGCCTGGATTCGCGACCGAAAATCGTTCAGCTCGACAACGACCGCGGGCTCCGGCGCTCGGCATGCGTCCGCTCAGGGTTCGACCGTCTTGTAGAACTCGGTCTTGCCGTTCCGGATGGCGATGATCGTGGCGGGCTTCGAGGCGTTGCGATCCTGGTCGAGCGTCGTCAGCCCGGTCACCCCGCGGACGTCCTTCGTCGCGGCGATCGCATCGCGGAGCTGGGGTTCCGCGGTCGTGCCGGCGCGTTTGATCGCGTCGACCAGCACGTACACCGCATCGTAGCCGAGCGCCGAGAAGGCGCCGGGAATTTCGCCGTTCCAGCGCGCCTTGTAGCGTTGGACGAACTTCTGCACGAACGGGTCGGTGTTCTGTGCGGAGAAATGGGTCGAGTAATAGCAGCCGTTCATGGCCGCGCCGCCGATCTTGAGCAGTTCCGCATCCTCCCAGCCGTCGCCGCCGAGCAGCGGCACGGTGATGCCGAGATCGCGGGCCTGGCGGACGATCAGCGCCGCCTCCGTGTAGTAGCTCGGCACGAACACCACGTCGGGTTGGGCCGCCTTCACCGCCGTGAGCTGGGCGCGGAAGTCCTTGTCGCCCTCGGAGAAGTTCTTCTCCGCGACGATCTCCCCGCCGCCCGCTGCGAAGGTTTCGCGGAATGATTTTGCGAGTCCGAGGCTGTAGGCGTTCGAGACGCTCGACAGGATCGCGACGCGGTGGGCATGCAGGTCGTTCCGGGCGAACTTCGCCATCACCCGCCCCTGGAAGGGGTCGATGAAGCAGACGCGGAAGATGTAGTTCCCGACCTGCGTCACCTTCTCGTTCGTCGACGCGGGCGCGATCATGGGAATCTTCTCCGCCTGCGCGATCGGCGCGGCCTCGAGCGAGCGGGTCGACGACACCTCGCCCAGCAGCGCGATCACCTTGTCGCGCGAGATGAGCTTCTTCACCGCCGTCGCGCTCTCGCCCGGCTTCGTTTCGTCGTCCTCGTAGTCGAGGTCCAGTTTCTTCCCGAGCACGCCGCCGGCGGCGTTTATCTCCTCGATCGCCATGACGATGCCGTGATGCGAGGTTTGTCCGAAACCGGCCTCCTTGCCGGTGAGGGAGGCGTATTCGCCGACCTTGATCGACGAACTGGGCTTGGCGCAGGACGCCAGCAGCAGGGTGGAGACGAGCAGGAGCGGGGCGGTTCGGTTCATGGAAGTGGGGTGGCCGGCGTCAGCGGGTCACCGGCCGGCGGCGGCGGTCACGGCTCGACGGTCTCGACATAGTGGAAGGTGCCGTTTCTCACCTGCAGGACGACCGCCGACTTTGTCGGATTGCGGTTCGCGTCCAGGGTGATCGTGCCGGTGACGCCTTGGAGGTTCCGGGTCGTGGCGAGCGCGTCGCGCACCCGCGCCCGCTCGGTGGTGCCGGCGCGCTTGATGGCGTCGGCGAGCATCAGCACGGAGTCGTAGCCGAGCCCGGCCAGGGTGTCGGACTCGTTGCCCCAGCGGCGGCGGTAGCGTTCGTTGAAGGCCACCACCTCGGGCGCCCGGCTTTGCGGCGAAAAATGCGTGTCGAAGTAGGCTCCCTCGACCGCCGGTCCGCCGAGGCGAACCAGTTCGGGCGATTCCCAGCCGTCGATCCCGAACAGCGGCGCCTTGATCCCGAGCTCCCGCGCCTGCCGGCAGATGAGCGCCGCCTCGGCGTAGTAGCCCGGCACAAACACGCCGTCCACATCATGCGCCCGGATCGCGGTGAGTTGCGCCCGGAAATCCTTGTCGCCCTCGGCGTATTTCTGCTCGAGCACGATCTTCCCGCCTTCGGCGGTGAAGCGCTCCCGGAAGAATTTTGCCAGCCCGACGCTCTCGGCGGAGGACATCGAGCTCAGGATCGCGACCCGCTGCGCCTTCAGGGTGTGGCGGGCGAATTTCGCCATGACCGTGCCCTGGAACGAGTCGATGAAGCACGCGCGGAAGATGTAGTTGCCGCATGCGGTCACGGCCGGCGCCGTCGATGCGGGCGAGATCATCGGCACGTGCGCGACCTGGCAGATCGGCGCCGCCTCGAGCGACCGGCTCGACGCCACCTCGCCCAGCACCGCGACCACCTTGTCGCGCGAGATGAACTTCTTCACGATCGTCGCCGCCTCGCCCGGTTTTGACTGGTCGTCCTCGGAGAGCAGCTCGAGCCGGCGGCCCAGGACGCCTCCGGCGGCGTTGATTTCCTCGACGGCCAGTACCGTGCCCTGGTGCGAGGCCTGGCCGTAGGTCGCCTCCTTGCCGGTGAGCGACGCGAATTCGCCGATCTTGATCGCGTCGGCGGCGTGGGCGCCGGCGGCGAGGAGCGCGGCGAGGGCGGGGAGCAGGTACCGGGAGATTCTCGACATGGTAGCCGGTCGCGAGCCAACGCAACCCGGGGCGCGTTTTCAACCCCGCGCTGTGTCGCCGCGGAGAAAAGCGCGCCTGAATTTTCATCGATTCGGCTTTCCGCGGCCGCGCCCGCCCGTTTGATGGAGCGCGTTGAACACCTTTGACCGCCACCTCCTGCGCGAATGGCTGCAGATCCTCGGCCTGGTCCTGGCCGCCACCTGCGGCCTGCTGGTGGTCAACGTGATGTTCGGCGACTTCAAGGATCTCCGCGACCTCGGCGCGCGGGGCTGGATCTTCTGGGAATACCTGGTCGTCACCCTGCCGAGTTTCCTCGCCCTGGTGCTGCCGCTCGCGCTCCTCGTCTCGCTGCTGTACGTCCTCGGCAAGCTGCACCGCGCGAATGAGATCATCGCGCTGCGCGCCGCGGGCGTCAGCATCCTGCGGATCAGCGCGCCGATCTGGGTCGCCGGCGTGCTGTGCTGCGGAATTTCCTGGTGGCTCAACACCACGATCGTCCCCTGGTCGGTGACGCAGTCGCGGGCGATGTACGATGCGCTCGAGTTCCAGCACCAGGCGAAGAATGCGCTCCCGCCCGACCGCCGCGGCGCGGTGTTCAGCGTCGGCTTCGACAATTCCACCGGGCACCGGATGTGGTTCTTCAACCGCTTCAGCCGCTACACGCAGCACGGCTACGGCGTCTCGGTTTCGATCCTCGATGCGCAGCGCCGCGAGGTCCGCCGCTACGTTGCCGCGGAGGCCTGGGAGGATCCGGCGACCGGCGGCTGGGTGTTCATCCGCGGCCGCACGCTCACGTATGCGCCGGAAACCGGCGAACTCATCGGCTCGAAGCCCTTCGCCCGGCTGGTCGAGCCGACCTTTCACGAGCAGCCGAGCCTCATGCTGTTGATCGACCGGAAGCCGATCGACTTGTCGCTCCATGAGCTTCACCAGCTGATCGAGTACCTCGACCGCGAACACAGCCCCAAGGTGGTGATGTATGCGGTCCGGTACTACTCGATCATCGCGGACACGCTCGGGCCGCTGATCGTCATCGCGATCGCGATTCCCTTCGCGATCGCCGGGGTGAGGGTGAATCCGGCGGTCGGCGTTTCAAAGTCGATCGGCCTTTTCGTCCTCTATTACCTGCTCGAGAACTTCGCCACGGTCCTGGCGGTCAAGGGATTCGTCGATGCGCAGGTGGCGGCCTGGCTGCCGTATGTCGCGATGGCGGCGGTGGCCGCCTGGTTCTTCGCCAAGCTGCGCTAGTCCGATTTAACGTGAGTCGTAGCCGCCGCTAGGGCGCGGAGTCCCTTCCGCGCTATGGTTCGATGTAGGGCGGGGTCGCCTGACCCCGCCGCGGCTGGGAGCTCCCCGTCCAGGCCCTACCACGTGTGGCTTCGCGCCGGCGATCGGCTACATCTTTCTTTCAACTGCGGTAGTCCGGCGCGGGCCGAAAAAGTTGTGCGTTTGGCGGGGCCGGCGGCTACCTAGATGTGAGCCGCCATGAGCGAAGACCCCGAACTGCTGCACGCGTATGCCGAGTCCCGTTCCCAGCCGGCCTTTGCCGAATTCGTGCGCCGGCACATCGACTTCGTGTACGGCTGCGCCGTGCGCCGGGTTGGCGGCGACACCCACTACGCCGAGGACGTCGCCCAGCAGGTCTTTGTCGCGGCGGCCCGTGATGCCGGGCGACTGGCCGGGCATCCGGTGATCACCGGGTGGCTCTACACGGCCACCCGCAATGCCGCGGCCCAGCTCGTCCGGTCGGAACGCCGGCGGCACGCCCGGGAAACGGAGGCACAAGCGATGGCACAAACTGATGGACCGGTCCCCGGTTCGATCGACTGGGAGCGGTTGCGGCCCGTGCTCGATGACGCGCTGGACCGGTTGGGCGAGACGGATCGCCGCGCGGTCCTGCTGCGCTACTTCGAGGGTAAGTCCTACGCGGAAGTCGGATCGCGGTTGAATCTCGGCGAGAACTCGGCGCGGATGCGCGTCGACCGTGCGCTCGACAAGCTGAGCGCGATCCTCGCGCGCCGCGGCATGACGTCGACTGCCGCCGCGCTGGCCGCCGCCCTGGCCGCCCAGCCGGGACTGGCGGCTCCCGCCGGCCTGGCGGCGACGGTCACGACGGCCGCGTTCGCTGGTTCCGCGGCGGGCGGTTCCATCGCCGCGGCCTTCACTGCCTTTATGAGCCTGACCAAAGTTCAAGTTGCCATCACGGGGGTGCTCGCGGTTGCCGGCACCACCGGTTTCGTGCTCCAAGCCCAGACCAATGCCCGGCTGACGGAGGAAGTCGCGGCGCTGCGTCAGGAGAACGCCGCCCTCGCCCCGCTGCGCCAGGAGAACCTCGAGCTGAGGAGAACCCAGGCCGAAGCGGCGAGTCTCCGCCACGACACGACCGAGTTCGCCCGGCTTGGCACCGAGGTCGCCGGGCTGCAACGGCAGTTGCGCACGGTCGCCGTGCAGCAGGCCGCCGCCGGCGGCCCCGCGGCCCCGATCGTGTTTGACGCCGGTGCGCTCGACGAACTGCCGCGGCCTCGAAGCCGAACCGCTCCGAACTATCCGTTCGAAATGCGGCGCGCTGGCATCACCGGCGAGGTCACGGTTGATTTCATCGTGGATAAGGATGGGAACGTGCACCATGCGAAGGCCATCAAGTCGACGCGGCCCGAGTTCGAGGCGTCGGCGATCGAGGCGATCAGCAACTGGAAGTTCGATCCCGGTCTCAAGGGCGGTCGCGTCGTGAACACGCACATGCAGGTTCCGATCGTGTACAGCCTGCAAGCCCAGGAAGGCCAGGCGGGCACCCCGCGGCCCGCCCAATAGGCCTCCGTCATGAGCGTTGCCCGTTGGATTCCCCTCGGACTGCTCGCCGCGACGGCCGCGGCGGGCGTCGGATGGTGGCTGCACGCCGCGCAGGCGGGGGTGCGGCGCGAGCAGCTCCGGCTCCTGCGACACGAGCATGCCGAACTCGTCGCCGCCAAAGCCGAGAACCGGCAGCTTCGTGCCGCCCAACCGTCATCCCAGGAGCTGCAATCGCTCCGGGCTGACCATGCGGCGTTGCTCCAGTTGCGCGACGAATTGGCGGCGTTGCAGGTGTCGATCCAGGCACAGGCCCGGGAGGCGGCCGCGATGCCGATCATTCCGGCCGATCAGTGGCAGAATCTTGGCCGGATCACCGCCCGGGCCACGATCGAGACCGCGCTGTGGGCAGCGGCCCACAACGATCTCACGACGCTCGCCCAGACGCTGGCCTTCGCCCCCGATCTACAGCCGAAGGTGGACGCGTTCTTCAGCGGACTGCCGGAGAACGTGCGGACGCAGTACGGGACCGCCAGCCGCTTGATTGCGGCCCACCTCCGGCGCGATTTGCCCCACGCCTCCATGCAGATTCTGGGGCAGGTTGCGCGCGACGACACCGAAAGTGAGTTCGTGGTCCGGCTGCGGAACAGCGATGGCTTGTCAAAGGATGTGCCGATGGCGCTGCATCACACCGTCGACGGGTGGGTCGTGATGGTGCCGCCACGGACCGTGCAGGTGATCGCCAACGAGATCGGGACCACGCGCGCCGCCGCCGACTGACCGCGCGAGGGCCCGCGCTTCGCCGCTTCATCGCCGGCCGAGTCGGGAGTGGCTCCGTTCCGCCCTGCCGGGCACCAACCCTCCCGGGCTAGATCCCGCTCGCAAACTGCTCGTGCTGGTTGGCGAGCCGCTTCCGGAGCTGGGTCGCGCGATTGAGCACCGTCTGCTCGGCGCAGCCGATCGCGCGGGCGATTTCCGCCGGGCGTTCCTGCTGCATCACGCGGCGCTCGAGCTCCTCCACCTCCGTCGCCATCAGCCGCCGCCGCCGCGTGGTGCCGTCCGACAGCTGATTGGCGCGCACGAAGGCGCGCAGGAACGCGCGCGCGTCGCGAAAGCCAAACCGCTTGGGGAGCGACCGCAGGAGCCGGTCCAGGAGCGCCGTTCTGGCCGCGTGGTCCCGCTCGCCCGATCTTCCCACCGTCGCCGTGCCGGTGTTGGTCGGAGAAAACGCGTCACCGCGCTTCTTGTCCATGGTGTCGAGCTCGGCATGGAGGTGTCGCAGCTGCCAAGTCACAAACGAAGGCTTCACGCCCGGCACCCTACCAACCTCGGCCGCTGGGACGCAAGGCGTCCGATCTGCCTTACAGTCCTGTCGCGGCCGCGCCGCAACGGCCGCTTCAATATTGGCGGATCAGCGTCAGGTACACCGTCTGGTTCGCGAAACGCAGCGCCGGTCGCTTCGTCTCGGCGTACTCGTACCCCAGCTCGACGGCCGCCGCCTCGGAGGTGGCGTGGACGATCGCGATCCGACCCGCGACCGTGTGGGCGCTCGTCGCGTAGGCGGTCATCCACTGATGAAATGTCTTCACGGGCGTGCTCGCGCGGGCGATCGCCAGCAGGTCGGGGCGGTGGTATTGCGCGTAGGTCACGACATCTCCGTCCCGCCAGCGGGCGGAAGCGACGATCCGGGTCGCCTCGTTCAGGTCGCGTCCAACCTCGAAGGACGCCTCGTTGCTGCTGGAGTCGAACACGTCGCTCTTGGCCAGGTAACGATCGAAGCGCTCGCGCAGGCTCGCGTGCCACGACCGGCCAAACCGCTTCGCCAGCTTCAGGGTCAAGGCGCCGCTCCGGCCGCGCTGGGCGCTTTCGACCGTCGAGACATAATCGCCTGCGGCCTCCACCGCGAACACGGGCGCCAGCGGTGTCCGGCCAAAGGTGTGGGTCCAGTCGAGCCGGGCGCCGCCGGCCGCCGAATCGAGATTCAGAAATCGCGGGTACCAGTCGCCGCCGAGGTGCAGGCTCAGGTGGAACGCGTCTTCCCGCGAGACGGCGTATGCCGATGACGCGAGGACGTCGGCCCCGAGTTTCAGCGCATCGACCCGGTCCCAGACGGCTTCGCCATTGCTGGCGTTGTTCCGCCATGCCGTGGTGAGGACGAGGTTCGGCGACCAGTCGGACGCCGGGGCGGCGGCGTGCACGGCCAGCGGGAGCAGGAGCAGGGCGACGGATTTCACAGGAGTGGACGGAGCATCTGCCAGACGGTGTCGGCGACGCGTTTCGCGCCGTTTTCATTCGGATGGATCGCGTCCGCCTGGTTCAAATCCGGCCGGCCGGCGACACCCTCGAGCAGGAACGGAAGGAGGCGGGTGTGGGCCGCGGCGGCGACCGCGGGGAAGACCTCCTGGAACCGCTGCGTGTAGTCCTCGCCCATCGACGGAGGCATCCGCATTCCGGCGATGATGATCGTCGCGTTCGGGGCCTTCGAGCGGACGCGCGCGACAATCTCCTCGAGGTTGCGCCGCGTGACGTCGGGATCGATCCCGCGCAGGCCGTCGTTCGCGCCGAGCGCGAGGAAGAAGATCCCAACCGGCTGCCGCAGGATCCAGTCGACCCGGTGGAGTCCGCCTGCCGTCGTGTCGCCGCTCAGCCCGGCATTGATCACGCGCCAGTCCAGGTGCGCCGCCTCGATCTTCTGCTGGACAAGGGCGGGGTACGCCTCCGCCTCCGGATCGTCCAGGCCGTACCCGGCGGTAAGACTGTCGCCGAAAAACACGATGGTGTGCGGACGCGGCGCCGCCGCCGGGCCGGCGGCCTGGGCCAGCGGGAGCACGGCCAGGGCGATCGCCAACAGCAGTTTCATGACCGGGAAACGATCGTAGATCCCGGGTTGCCGGTCCGGGTTCCCCGGCCCGGCCGTCCGGCGGACGGGTCGGACGCGCCCATCCGCAGCGCGGGCTTCCTTTGACGATGGTCGTGGTGTTTCGTAGCGATTCTCCATGAGTGACCAACCGATGTTGAAAGTCCAGCGGCTGACGAAGACGTACGCGGCTGCGCACGGTCCCCTGACCGTGCTGCACGACGTGAGCTTCGAACTCGCCGCCGGTGCGACGCTCGCCGTCGTTGGTCCCAGCGGCAGCGGCAAGACGACGCTGCTCGGCCTGTGCGCCGGCCTCGACCAGCCGTCGGAGGGCGACGTGAGCCTCGCCGGCGAATCGCTGCGGCGGCTCAGTGAGGACGCGCGCGCCATCGCCCGCAACCGCCACGTCGGATTTGTCTTCCAGAACTTCCAGCTCGTGCCGACGCTGACCGCCCTGGAGAACGTGCTGGTGCCGCTTGAGCTGCGCGGAGCGGGTGGCGGGGCGGCGGAGGAGGACGCGCGGGGCCTGCTCGACCGGGTGGGACTCGCGGATCGCGCCGAGCATTATCCCGCCCAGCTTTCCGGCGGCGAGCAGCAGCGGGTCGCCCTGGCGCGCGCCTTCGTGACGCGGCCGAAGATCCTCTTTTGCGACGAGCCGACGGGAAATCTGGATACCGACACGGCGGCGGCGATGGTCGACCTCATTTTCGGTCTGAACCGCGAGAAGGGAACGACGCTCGTCCTCGTCACCCACGATCTGGAACTCGCGCGTCGCTGCCAGCGCGTCATCCGGCTCCGCCGCGGCACGGTGGTGAGCGACGAGGCGACGTCGGCGTCATGACGATCCTCCGCCCACCGTTCCCTTCCGCCCGAACTGCACCATGACCTTCGTGCTCAAAATGGCGTGGCGGGATTCGCGGGCATCGCGCCGGCGGCTGCTGCTGTACTCGCTGTCGATCGTGCTCGGAATCGCCGCGCTCGTCGCGATCGGATCGTTCAGCGCGAACCTCGCCCGGGCGATCGATACCCAGACGAAGGGACTGCTGGGCGCCGACCTGATTGTCATTTCGCGGGCGGCCCCGGCGCCGCGAGTGCAGCAGTTCATCGACGGCCTCGGCGGCGAACAGGCGCACGAGCTTGGATTTTCGTCGATGCTCGCGTTCCCGACGGCGCACGACGCGACCCGCCTCGTCCAGGTGCGGGCGATGGAGGGCAATTTTCCCTTCTACGGCGATTTCACGACGTTGCCGGCCGATGCGCCGCAGCTCTTCCGTCAGGCGCAGACGGCGGCCTCGGCGCCGGGCAGTGACCGCAACGTCATCATCCTCGAGGACACGATCCTGCGTCAGTTCGGGCTCAAGGTGGGCGATCCGGTGAAACTGGGAAATGCCGCGTTCCGCGTCATCGGTGCCCTGGAGAAGCTGCCCGGAGAGGGTTCGGCGATCGCCGCCACGTTCGCTCCGCGCGCGCTCATTCCAATGCGGACCCTCGCGGCGACCGGCCTCACCGCGAAGCCGACGCTCGCGCGGTACCGCACGATGCTGAAGCTGCCGGCGGGCGCGGACCCGGAGGCGATCGCCGCGGAGATGCGCGCGCGCTTTTCGGGCGAGCGACTTTCGTTCGACACCGTCGAGCACCGGAAACGGGATCTCGGTCGCGCGCTCGAGAACATCCAGGCGTTCCTCAGTCTCGTCGGATTCGTCGCGCTGTTCCTCGGCGGCATCGGGGTGGCGAGCGCGATTGGCGTGTATGTCCGGCAGAAGATCGCCACCGTCGCCGTCCTGCGCTGCCTCGGTGCGACGGTCCGGCAGAGCTTCGGCGTCTACGTCGTGCAGGGGCTGGCGCTCGGGGTTTGTGGCGCGGTGCTGGGTGCCCTGCTCGGCATTCTCGTGCAGGTGGCGCTGCCCGGCATGGTCCGCGGGCTGCTGCCGTTCGACGTCGATTTCTTCGTCTCGTGGCCGGCGGTGGCGCGGGGGGCGGGCGCCGGCCTGGCGATCTGTTTCCTGTTCACGCTTCTCCCGCTGCTCACGATCCGGCGGGTCTCGCCGCTGGCTGCGCTCCGCTCGGCCTACGCCGACCGGGCGGACCTGAAACTCGATCCGTGGCGGATCGCCACCGGTGTCGTGCTCGCGGGTGCCGTCATCGGGTTCGCCCTCTGGCAGACCCGCAGCGTCCGGCTGGGGCTCGGGTTCTCCGGCATGATCGCGCTCGGTCTCGCGGTCCTCGCAGGGGTCGCAAAGCTCGTGGTTGTGCTCGCGCGTCGGTTGAGTTCGGGCCGGCGGCGCTGGATGCGGCGGCTTCCCTATGTGCTGCGGCAGGGCGTCGCGAATCTCCACCGCCCGCAGAACCGGACCGTGTTGCTGCTGTTCGCCCTCGGCTTGGGCACGTTCCAGATGCTGACGCTGTATCTGACCCGGTCCACGCTCCTGCGGGAAATCGAGATCAGCGGCGGGGGAGGTCGTCCCAATCTCCTCTTCTTCGACATCCAGGACGACGAGATCGGGCCGTTGACCAAGCTCGTTGCGCAACTGGGCACCCCCGTCCAGGTGAGCGCGCCGATTGTCACGATGCGGATCGCTTCGATCAACGGGCGTACGGTTGACCAGCTCCTCGCGTCGCACGATGACGCCCACCGCGCAGCACCCCGCCGCCGGGGCGAACCGGGGCGCGACCGGGAGGGTTTTCCCGCCTGGACGTTGCGGCGCGAGTACCGGTCGACCTATCGCGCCGCGCTCACGGGCACGGAGCGGATCGTGCAGGGGCGTTTCGTGCCCCGGGTTCCCGCGGACACCGCGGTCGTGCCGATCTCGATCGAGGAGGGGCTGCTGCGGGACATGAACCTCAGGCTGGGCGACGAGATTGACTGGGATGTCCAGGGTGTGCCGCTCCGGTCCCGCATCGCGAGCGTCCGGTCGGTCGAGTGGCGCCGCCTCGAGCCGAATTTCTTCGTCGTGTTTCCCGAGGGCGTGCTGGATGCCGCCCCGAAATTCCACGTCGTGGCGCTGCGCGCGGCGACGCCGGGGGACTCCGCCCGGCTCCAGCGTGCCGTCGTGGCCGCGTTTCCGAACGTCACCGCGATCGACCTTGCGCTCGTCATGCAGACGGTCGACAGCGTTTTTTCGAAGGTCGCGTTCGTGGTCCAGTTCATGGCGCTGTTCACCGTCGTGACCGGCGTCATCGTTCTCGCGGGCGCGGTGCTGATGGGCCGGTACCAGCGGATCCGCGAAACGGTGCTGCTGCGCACCGTCGGCGCCACGCGCCGGCAGCTCACGCAAATCATGCTGGTCGAATACGCGGTCCTCGGAGTCCTGGCGGCGGTGACGGGCATGATCCTCGCGATCGCGGGCAATTTCCTTCTCGCCCGCTACGTTTTTCGCACCGGAGCGGTGCTGGCTCCCGGCGAACTGGCGGGCGCCGTGGCCGCCGCCGTCGCGGTGACGCTCGTGACCGGTCTGCTGGCGAACCGGGGTGTCACCAACCATCCGCCGCTCGAAGTCCTCCGGCAGGAAACCTGAACCCGGGCGTGCCGGTGCGCCCAAGTCCCGCTCGACGAGTGACAAACGCGTGGTTGGCTGCGGCAAACCTCGACCCCCGACTTGCGAGGCTTGCGTCTTGTCACTTGTTACCTGCCACTGGTCGCTTCACCCATGCGCGTCGTTTCCTTCCACTACACCCTCCGTGATCCGTCGGGTCGCGTGATCGACAGCTCGGCCGGCGCCGAACCCATCACCTACCTCGAAGGTGCGGGACAGATCATCGATGGTCTCGACGCGGAACTTCGATCGGCGGCGGCGGGCGAGAAGCGCCGCGTCGAGGTGCCGGCCGCCCGGGCCTATGGCGAACGCGATCCGGCCCAGATGCAGCGCGTGAAGCGGGCCCAGCTTCCCATCCCGGGTGAACTACATGTCGGCGACCAGTTCCAGACCGACTCGGACCGGTACGCCCCGATCGTCACGATCGCGGCGATCGAGGGCGACGAGGTCCTGCTCGACGCCAATCATCCGCTCGCGGGCGTCGACCTCACGTTCGACGTCCAGGTCACCACAGTCCGCGACGCCACGGCCCAGGAGCTCCAGTCCGGTCAGGTCCATGGCGAAGGGAAATGCGGCTGCGGGTGCGGTGACTGACTTCGGCCCGGCTCATGACAGACTGCCGGCCGGATCGCCGTTGCCTCGTTCTCCCCAACCAACCCAAACGCGCCCATGCCCCGTTCGTCCCGTTTTTGCCCCGCCTCCCGGCCGTCTGCCGCCGGTACGGGGCGGTCCCCTGAACTGCCCGACCGCCAGGCCATCATTTTCCACGCCCCATGAACGTCCTTGGAATTGATATCGGAGGGTCCGCGCTGAAAGGTGCGCCCGTT
Organism: Opitutaceae bacterium; assembly: GCA_035545515.1. Classification (GTDB taxonomy): domain Bacteria; phylum Verrucomicrobiota; class Verrucomicrobiia; order Opitutales; family Opitutaceae; genus ER46. Next base: position 24,324 of record DASZYH010000159.1, on the reverse strand, counting down.
GACACCGGATCGGGCCGACTGCTCGCGGAGCGGTATCGGATCGAGACGCCGGAACCGCTGTCGCCGAAGAAGATGGCGTCAGCCGTTGCCCGGCTCGCGTGGGAGTTTCGCTGGCGCGGCCCGATCGGCGTCGGGTTTCCCGGGGTGGTCCACGGGTCGACGATCATGACCTCCGCCAACCTCGATCCCGATTTCGTCGGGTGCGACACGGGGCGGCTGTTCGCGGAAGCGACCGGCTGCCGGGTGGCGATGACGAACGATGCGGCGGCCGCCGCGATGGCCGAGATGAAGTTCGGCGCCGGCCGGGATTTTGCCGGCAAGGTCCTGATCCTGACGCTCGGCACCGGCGTCGGGTCGGCGGTGGCGTATCAGGGGGTCGTCGTGCCGTTCGAGTTCGGGCACCTGCCATGGAAGCGGAAGGATGCGGAAAAGCATGTTGCCGCCTCGGTCCGCGAAAATGAGGACCTCTCCTGGCACGAGTGGGGCAAGCGCCTCCACCATTACGTCCGGTTGCTCGAGCGGGTGGTCTGGCCCGAACTGATCGTCATCGGCGGCGGCGTCAGCGCCAAGCACGAGAAGTTCTTCAAGTACATCAAGGCGCATGCGCCGCTGGTGCCGGCGAAATTCTTCAACGAGGCCGGCATCGTCGGCGCCGCGTTGTGGGGCGGCGGCGGGCAGGCCCAGCCGCAGCGCCGCACGGGTCGGGAAACGCGGGCCTTCCGCCGGCCGCGCTGATTCCCTCCGGCCGGCGACGGGATCAGGCGCCGCCCTTGCGGACGCGCTCCTTTTCCGTTTCGCGGTCTTCCTCGAGGCGGGCGCGTTCGCTCGCGATCTGCTGCTTGATCTTTTCGGCGTCGTCGAGCTTCTGGGCGGCGAACGCCGCGTCGAGCTGCTGCTTGAGGAAGATCTCACGCTCCGCGAGCTTGCCCTTGTAGACGCGGTCAATTTCCGCGAGCCGGGCTTTCTGTTCCGCCGTCAGCGGCGGGTTCGAGGTCGGGTCGGACTTGGCCAGCCGCTCCATGGCGAGTTCGTAGGCGCTTTTCATCGCGAGTCGTTGTGCTGACCAATCGTGGCGAAGGCACGGAAAATCAAGTTTTCACTCCATAAGTCACACCCAGTGCGAGCGCCAGCCCGACAACGACGAAGGGCGGCCACCAGCCGCCGCGTTTCGGCCGCCAGCCGGCGGCATAGCCATGCAGGAACGCGGCCGTCAGTGCCGCCAGCGCGACGCTTCCGACCCACGGTTCCCGAAACTGCGCGGCGACGCAGGCCCACGGGACCCGCACGCTTTGCCGGACGAACTGCTCGATGACCAGCAGGACGAGCGCCGAGGCGTGGTTGCAGAGCACCGCTCCCGCGGTGAACCCCGCCAGGCCGCAGACGAGCGCGACGAATCCACCCAGGGTTACAATCACGGCCGAGGGGATCAGAACCAGGTTGGCGACGAGCGAGCCCGGAGTGAGAAGCCGGAAAAATTGCACGCTCGTGATCATGCCGACGAGCATGGTTGCAAGCCCGATGGCGACCGCCGTCACTCCGGCGCGCCACCCGCCGACGATCCATCGCTGCCACCGGTTCCAGGTGACCGGCGGCACGTCCCGCCAGGGTGTCCACGCCGTCAGCCACGATTCCGCGAGCGGCACGCCGAGGGCGAGCAACGCGAAGACGATCGCATAGCTCATGAGGAAGCTCGCGCTGAAAAGCTGGAGGGGCGTGATTAGCAGCACGACCGCCGCGGAGCCCGTGAGCGACGCCAGCGCGTTGCCGGGTCTCCGAAAGACAAATGCGCCTTGGAGGAAAAGGGCCATGGCGAAGGCGCGGACCGCCGACGGCGCGGCGCCGGTGATATCCACAAACAGCCAGAGCAGCGGCGTCCCGACGAGGAAGCGCGGCCAGGGGGGAAACCGCAGGATCAGCAGGACGGTCTGGATCGCACCCGCGATGACCGCGATGTTCAATCCGCTGATCGCAAACAGGTGCATCGTGCCGCTTTGCAGGAAGATCGTGTGCTGGTCCTCCGTCAGCTCCCGCGTTTCGCCGAGCATCATCGCCCGGAGGAGGCCCGCGAGCGCCGGCCGGCGATCCTCGATGCCGAGACCAAGAATCGTCCGAAACCTCGCCGCCGCGCGCTCACAGAACTGGTAGTACGCCGGGGGCGGAGATTCCTCGCGCAGGATTCGGCCGCGGTTCAGCCGGAAATTCACCCCGGAACTCTCCAGGTACCCGTCGAAACTGTCCGCGGGCGGGTCCTCTGGCAGCGGCGTCAGCACGCCAACGACCACGATGGTCGCGCGCCGTCGCGGCACCGGCCCGCCCGGACGCGCCGCCCCGGAGAAATACACGCGCTGCCCGGTGAGCGCGCGAAAGGGGTGATCGGCCCGGACGACCCGCGCGAGGCCGCCAGTCTTCTTCCGGTTCCTTGATGCGAACACCCGTTCCACCCGGAGGACGAGTTCGGCCTCCCGCGGCGGGCGGTCCTGCCATTCGGGGATGATCCGCCGTTGGAGCGTGTAGTCAGCCATCCCCACCAGTGCGAACGCGACGGTCACTGCGGGCGCCCAGCCGCCGGAGTCGCGCCAGCCGGCGACCGCCGCCGCCACGGCGGCGATCAGCGCTCCGCCCAGCACGAGGGCGGGGTGGCCGCCGGCGCCCAGCCGGCCGGCCGTGATCCCGATGATCAGGGGCACGACCAGCCACAGGAGTGGCGCGCGGTTGCCGGGACGGGGTGGCTGCACGCTTCCCAGGATAGCAATAAAAAGTTGGCGAAATAAATGAATTTATCTCCTTCGGCTCCGGCGACGTCCGGGGAGTCAAGCGACCGGGATCGAACCGATAATCCCGTTTGAACCGCGGGCCCGGCTGGGTTACCGGTCAGGCGAATGCCTTCTCCTGATCAACCTGACCTCTTCGGCGACGAATCCCCGACGCCTGAGCCGGCGACGCCGGGGCCGAAATCGGCCAACCAGCCGCTGGCCGCGCGCATGCGTCCGCGGCACCTCGCCGAGGTCGTGGGCCAGGAGCACATTCTCCGGGCGGGCAGCCTCCTGCCGCGGCTCGTGGCGCAGAATCGGTTCGGATCCCTGATTTTCTACGGTCCTCCGGGCTGCGGCAAAACCAGCATCGCGGAGGCGATCGCCAGCGAGACCCACAGCCGGTTCGTCCGCGTCAACGCCGTCATGTCCAATGTCGCCGAGTTGCGCGACATCCTCGCGCTGGCGCGTCGTCGGCCTGAGGCGGGCACGATCCTCTTCATCGACGAACTGCACCGGTTCAACAAATCGCAGCAGGACCTCCTCCTGCCGGATGTCGAGGAGGGTAATGTCCGGCTGATCGGCGCCACCACGCACAATCCCGGATTCTACGTCAACCCGCCGCTGCTTTCCCGCAGCCATCTTTTCCGGCTGGAGCCGCTCTCGACCGCCGCCGTGGTCGGCGTGCTGAAGCGGGCGCTCACCGATCCTGAGCGCGGCCTCGGCGCCCGCGGGGTGAGCGCCGCCGACAAACTGCTGGCCGACCTGGCGGTGCTCTGCGACGGCGACCTGCGGCGCGCGCTGAATTCGCTCGAGGTCATCGTCCTGGGGCTGCCCGAGGGCGGCCGGATCGCGGAGCACGACCTGGAGGTTTTCGCCCGCGAGCGGCGAATCCGGTACGACGCCGACGAGGACGAGCACTACGACACGATCTCGGCCTTCATCAAAAGCTGCCGCGGGAGCGATCCGGACGCCGCGATGTACTGGCTGGCCAAAATGCTCGAGGGAGGGGAGGACCCCCGGTTCATCGCGCGCCGGCTCGTGATCCTCGCGAGCGAGGACGTCGGTCTGGCCGATCCGCAGGCGCTCCCGCTCGCGGTTGCCGCCCACCACGCCGTCGATTTCATCGGGTTGCCGGAGGCCGAGCTGACGCTTGCGCATGCGACGCTGTACATCGCGACGGCACCGAAGAGCAATTCCGCCACGCTCGCGCTGGGCGAGGCGCACCGCGTGCTGAAGGAACTGCCGGTGCAGACGATTCCCTCCGCGCTGCGGAGCAAGAGCGGCCAGGCGAACAAGCGGATCGGCCAGGGCCAGGGCTACCAGTACTCGCACGATTTCCCGGAAAACATCTCCGGCGACGATTACCTCGAGAAACCCGTGGTGCTCTACACGCCCAAGACCGCCGGCTGGGAGGCAAAGATCGCCGACCGCCTCGCGCGCTGGAAGGCCTTGAAGGCCGAGATCGCGGCCACCCGTCCCGCCAGCCCGCGCCCCGCCCACTCGCCGCCTCCCCCGAAGGATTGACCCGCCACCACACCGCCGCGCGCCGATCGCGCCGCGACGCGCCGTCGACACGTGCCGCAACCCACCACCGCGACGCGCCGTCGACACGCGACGCCCAAGGTCTTCGGAGCTTCAACGTCCCTGTTTTTTGCTCCTGTGTTCCCGTCCCAACGGTTCCTCTTTGTCACGTATTACGTGACAAACTCCCAGGGAGCTTCCCTCGGGTTTGTCACGTAATACGTGACAAAGCGCTCTGAGGACTGATGCGGTTTTTTTGAGCGATTCGTGGCGAGAAACGCGGCGCGAGCTTGGTTTTGCGCGGGGGAGGGCGGCGAATCTGGCTTGTCAGGCTGTGCCTGCGCGCCGCAGAAAACCGGGATGCGGCAACGTCCCACCTTTCGTCTCCGTTGGCCGAATGGACTGGGGGTGCTGCGCTGGTTTCTGAATGGGTGGACGGCGCTCGTGTTCGTCTTCCTCTACCTGCCGATCGGGGTGCTGGTGGTGTACTCGTTCAATCGTTCGCGGCTGAATCTCCAATGGGCGGGGTTCACGCTCGAATGGTATCGCTCGCTCGTGGAGAACACGCCGCTGCTGCGGGCGGCGCAGAACAGCATCGTCATCGCGATCGTCTCGACCGTCCTTTCGGTCGTGCTCGGCACGCTGTCGGCCTGGCTGTTGCACCGCTACCGGTTTCGGAACCAGGGCACGATCCAGACCCTTGCCGCCATTCCGATGGTCATGCCCGAAATCCTCATGGGCATCAGCCTGCTCATCTTCTTCGCCGCGCTCGGCCTGGGCCTCGGCTTCACGACCGTGATCATCGGCCACGTGACGTTCTGCTTTCCCTTCGTCCTGGTGGCGGTGCAGGCGCGCCTGCGGGGACTCGACCCCGCGATGGAGGAGGCGGCGCTCGACCTCGGCGCCACGCCGGCACGCGCCTTTTGGCTGGTGATCCTGCCGTGGCTGCGCCCCGCGATCCTGGCCGGTGCGCTGATGGCGTTCACGCTGTCGTGGGACGAGCTGATCGTGACGTTCTTCACCACGAGCGCCGCCTCGGCGACGCTGCCGATCCGGATCTTCGGCATGGCCAAGATCGGTCTGAACCCGATGCTCAACGCCCTTTCCGCGGTGATCGTGGTGGCCACCGCAGCGATCGTGCTCTTTTCCGCGTATGTGCGAAGACTTGCCCGCGATTGACCCGCCGCCCGGCCCGCCCGGTAATCGCCGGCCCGCCCTCCTCCGATGAGACCATTGAAAAACACCCTTCTGCTCGCGCTTGCCCTCCTCGTCGCGGGCACGGTCCGCGCCGCCGGCGAACTGAACATCTTTGGCTGGTCGGAATACATTCCGCAGAAGGTGCTCGACGGCTTCACGAAGGAGACCGGCATCACGGTCAACCTCGAAACCTACGCGTCCAACGAGGAGCTCCTCTCGAAACTGCTCGCGGGCGGAAACAGCTACGACCTCATCCAGCCATCCGATTATGCGGCGGAGGCGCTGATCCGCGCGCACCTGCTGGAGCCGCTCGATCCGGCGCGGCTGCCGAATCGGAAGAATCTCGATCCGGCGTTCCTGCACCGGCCGCACGACCCGGATGACCGCTACACCGTTCCGTACATGAGCGGGACCGTCGGGATCGTCGTGAACACCGACCGCGTGAAGGAGCCGATTCACGGGTACCGCGACGTCTTCCAGCCCAAATACCGCAACCGGATCGTCGTCCTGAACGACAACCGCGAGATGGTCTCGTGGGCGCTCGACACGCTCGGGCGTCCGATCAACCGGATCACGCCGGAGGCGCTCGCCGCCGCTCGGCCGGTCCTTGCCCGGTGGATTTCGCTCGTGAAGGTGTTCGATTCCGACAGCCCGAAGACCGCGCTGCTCAACGGCGACGTCGACCTGGGCATCGTCTGGAGCGGCGAGGCGGCGATTCTCTGGCGCGAGAACCACAAGTTCCAGTACGTCATTCCCGCCGAGGGCGCGCACCAGTTCCTCGACGTGCTGGCGATTCCGGCGAACGCCGCGCATCGCGACGCCGCGCTGCAGTTCATGAATTACATCCTGCGTCCCGAGGTGTCGGTCCTGATCTCGGATGTGTTTCCCTACACCAACCCCAACGCCGCCGCGCGCAAGCTGCTGACGCCGGAACAGCTCGCGAACCCCGCCAGCTACCCGCCGCATCCGGGGCGGCTCGAGTCGTTCCGCGACATCGGCCGCGCCGCCGAGGGCATCGACCGCCTGATGACCGACCTGAAGAGCGCCCGCTAGCCCGATGCACGGCGAATCCGGTACGGACGAGGCGGCGCTCGCCGCCGCCGCGGGCACGAAGGACCGGGCGGCGGTGCGTCACGGCACGCGGCCCTCGCTCGCGGCGCGGCTGCTCCTCGCCCCGGCGGTCGCCTGGCTCACCATTTTCGTGATCGCGCCGACTGCGATCCTGCTCGTGTACAGCTTCTGCGACCGCGACGAACTCGGCCGGGTGGTGTTCCGCTTCACGCTCGACAACTACCGGCGGGTCTTCGACCCGGTGTACGTGCGGATCTTCGTGCGTTCGATCTGGTATGCCGCGCTGTCTACGGCGTTGTGCGTCGTGATCGGATTCCCGGTGGCGTACTGCATCGGCCGCGCGCGAGGGACCGTGCGGCAGCGGCTGCTGCTGCTGGTCATGATTCCGTTCTGGACGAGCTTTCTCATCCGGACCTACGCGTGGATCACCATCCTGAAGGAAGAGGGGCTGCTGAACAGCCTGCTTCACCCATGGCTCGCCGCCCCGCTCGACCTGCTCTACACGCCGACCGCCGTGATGATCGGCCTCGTGTACGCCTATCTCCCTTTCATGATCCTGCCGATCTACGGCAGCGTCGAAAAACTCGACGGCAGCCTGATCGAGGCGGCGCACGATCTCGGAGCGGGGCCGCTGCGCGTTTTTTCGAGCGTCGTCATTCCACTGACGCTGCCCGGGATCGCCGCGGGCACGTTGCTCGTCTTTGTGCCCGCGATCGGCATGTTCGCCGTCACCGACCTGCTGGGTGGCGCGCGCGTGCCCTTGATCGGCAACGTCATCCAGAACCAGTTTCTCCAGGCGCGCGACTGGCCCTTTGGTGCGGCGCTGGGCGTCGTGTTTCTCGTGCTGTTTGCGGTGGCGTATTGGGTCCTGCAACGGCGGGCCCGGGAGGAAATGCCATGAGCGCGACCGTGGAATTACGCGGCGTGACCAAGCACTTCGGACCCGTGGCGGCGGTCGACGATGTCACGCTGGTCGTGCGACCCGGTGAGTTCGTCACGCTGCTGGGCCCGTCCGGCTGCGGCAAGACCACGCTCCTCCGACTGATCGCCGGGTTCGAAACGCCCGACGCCGGCGAAGTGCGCCTCGACGGCGAGGACGTCACGCGGCTGCCGCCCTACCGTCGCAACGTGAACCAGGTCTTCCAGAGCTACGCGCTGTTTCCGCACCTCACGGTGCGCGAAAACATCGGGTTTGGCCTGCGGATGCAGCGACTGCCTCCCGCGCAGGCGAAGGCTCGCATCGAGGAGGCGGTGGCACTGGTTTCGCTCGGCGGTCTCGAGGATCGCCGGCCGCACCAGCTCTCGGGCGGCCAGCGGCAGCGGGTGGCGCTGGCGCGGGCGCTGGCCCCGCGGCCGGCCGTGCTCCTCCTGGACGAGCCGCTGTCCGCCCTCGATGCCCAGCTCCGGCATGGCATGCAGCTCGAGCTGAAGCGGCTGCAGCGCCAGTTGGGCACGACTTTCATCTTCGTCACCCACGACCAGGAGGAGGCGCTGACGATGAGCGACCGGATCGCGCTGATCAACCGGGGCCGGATCGAGCAGCTCGGCGAAGTCCACGAGATCTATCACCGGCCTGCCACGCCCTTTGCGGCCGAATTCATTGGCCAGGCCAACCTGCTCGAGGCGCGACTCGAGTCGCGCGGCGGCGACGTCGCCGTGGTCCGGCTCGAGGACGGACTCGCCCTGCCGCTCCCGATGGGCGTCTGGCCGGCAAACGTCGAGCGCGCGCTGGTTTCCATCCGCCCGGAGAAGATCCACGTCAGCCGGACGCCGGTCTCCAACGGCGAAGCGTTTCCCGGGCGCGTCGTCGAGGAGGTGTTCAAGGGCGCCACGGACCGGCTGGTGATCGCCAGCGACGCGGGCACGCGCCTCGTCGCGGTGGTGGCGAACGCGAGCGCGTTTCGCGACCCGATTCACGAAGGCGACCGGGTCTGGTGCGCGATTCACCCCGACGACGTGGCGATCCTGACCGCGACGTGATGGGCGCCGGGGCGCCGCAAAAACGTTTGTTTTACACGCAAGCCGCTTGCCGGCACCCGGCCCGCCGCTACGCTCCCCCGCGATGAAAGCCCGGTTTGTCGCCGCCTGCGTGCTTGGAACGCTCGCTCTCGCCGTCGCGACTTCCGCGGAGGACGGGGCGAGCAAGGAGGTCCGCATCGACCTCGATCACCCCCGGAAGCCCGATACCAAGGCCGCCCCCGCGAACAAGACGGCTCCCGCCGCCGCGGCCGGTGCGAAAAAAGACGGTGCGAAACCCGCCGAGGCGCCCCCGGGAATCGAGGGCATGGCGATCGCCCGCGGCGACCGCGGCTATCTCGGCCTGAAGATCGAGAACGGGTTGTTCAAGATGACGTTCTACGATCACGACAAGAAGCAGATTCCCCCCGATGTCGCCGCGGCGGTCCTGCGCTGGCCCGTGCATTACCAACGCAGCGACGAACGCACCCTGCTGACCCCGTCGGACGACGGGAAGTCGCTGACCTCGGAGAAGATCGTGCGTCCGCCATACACCTTCCGCCTCTACATCACGCTGCTGAAGGACGCCTCCAATCCGGACCCGACGAACGGGGAAACCTACACCGTCGAGTTTCAGCAATAAATCCGGGTTCCGGACGGCAGGCGGGCCGATCGTTGACAGGTTCCTCCGCAGCCGAGAGCTTCACCGTCCGCTTTTGACATGACGCCCTCCGTCCAGCCGCCGTTCGACACCGTGGAAGCCGCGATTGCGGATATCGCCGCCGGGCGTCTGGTCATCGTCACCGACGACGAGAACCGCGAGAACGAGGGCGACCTGATCATGTCGGCCGAGAAGGCGACGCCGGAAACGATCAACATGATGATCCGCTACGGCAGCGGCATCGTCTGCGTGCCGACGCTCGAGTCGCAGCTGCGCCGCCTCGGTCTCGGACCGATGGTGGCCCGGAATCGCGAATCCCAGCGCACCGATTTCACCGTCAGCGTGGATGCGGCGGATGGGATTTCGACGGGCATCAGTGCCTACGATCGGACGCGGACGATCCGGCTCCTGGCGGACCAGGCGACCCGCCCGGACCAGCTCGTGCAACCGGGCCACGTCTTTCCGTTGCGCGCCCGGCCGGGCGGAGTGCTCGAACGGGCCGGCCACACGGAGGCGGCGGTCGATCTCGCGATGCTGGCGGGCCTGCTGCCGATGGGCGTGCTGTGCGAACTGGTGAACGACGACGGCACCGTCCAGCGCCTGCCTCAGCTCGTCGAGTTCAAGCAGCGGTTTGGCCTGAAGATGATCTCCATTGCGGCGCTGATCGAGTACCGCGCGCGCCGCGACCAGCTGGTGGAGCTGGTGACCAGCCGTCCGTTCGCATCGGAGTATGGCGATTTCACGCTGCACCTGTTCAAGAGCCGCCTCGACGGACGCCATCATGTGGCGCTTTCGATGGGGGCGCTCGGCCCCGAACCGATCCTGGTCCGCGTCCACAGCGAGAACGTGCTGAGCGATGTTTTCCGGGCGAAACGCCTGCCGGGCCACCAGATGCTGCTGGATTCGCTGGCGGCGGTCGCCCGCGCCGGCCGGGGGGTTGTCCTTTACATGCAGCCGACCAACCCGGTCGAGGTCCTGACCCGCTCGCTCACCGCCGTGCCCGGAGAAGTGCCGCCGTCCATGAGCCTGCGGGACTACGGGATTGGGGCGCAGATTCTCGCCGCGCTCGGGCTGCAGAAGATCCGTCTGTTGTCGGGCAACCCCCGGAAGGTGATCGGGCTCGACGGGTACGGCCTCGAGATCGTCGAACAGGTGACGCCGGCGGCCGGTTGACCTAAGCCGGAGTTTCGGGTTGCGCCGGCCGGTTTTGCCCTAGCGAATAGACCCTTCATGAGCCTGGATGCCCCTCAGCAACGCGCGATCGACGGTGCCGAATTTCGAATCGGCATCGCCGCGGCGCGTTTCAATGCCGAGCTGGCGGACGGGCTGCTCACGCGTGTCGTCACCACCCTGACGTCTGCCGGCGTCAAGGAGGCGAACCTGGCCGTCGTGCGCGTGCCGGGCTCCCACGAGGTGCCCTGGGCCGCCCAGACGCTCGCCACCGCCAGCCAGTGCGATTGCGTGATCGGACTTGGCGTGCTCGTCGGCGGCGACACGAGCCACCATGAGCTTGTGGGGCAGAGCGTTTCACATGCGCTCCAGCGCGTCGCCCTGGAAACCCGCACGCCCGTGCTCAACGGCGTGATTGTCGTCGACACCCTGCAACAGGCCCGGGAGCGCTGCCTCGGCCGCATCGACCGCGGCGCCGAGTTTGCGCACGCGGCGCTTGAAATGGCGGAATTGCGCCGAAAGTTCCCCCGATGAGCAAAGCCCAGTTTGCCCAGCGGCGCGACGGACGGGTGGCGGCGCTGCAGTTCCTCTACGCCTGGAGCCTCAATCCGCCGAAGAACCTCGCGGACGACCTGCGCGTGTTCTTCGAGAACTGCGAGCAGCCGCGGGAGCACTATGCCTTTGGCGAGGAGCTGATCCACGGCACGATCGATCACATCGGGGATATCGACGGCCGGATCCGCACCCTCGCGCACAACTGGGAGTTCGACCGCATCGCGAAGATCGACCTCGCGATCCTCCGCGTGGCGATGTTCGAGATGATCTACCGGAAGGACATTCCCCCCGTCGTCTCGATCAACGAGGCGATCGATCTTTCGAAGCAGTTCTCCAACGCCGATGCCAAGCGGTTCATCAACGGCATCCTCGACCGGCTGAAGGATCAGCTGGGCCGCGACGCCCGGCGCGCGGACGGCACATGACGCGCGGGGGACGGTGGTGAAAGGCTTCTTTCAGAAGTTCAAGGACGGGTTTGCGAAAACCGTCTCCGCGATCGCGTCGAAGACGCGCGGTTTGTTCGGCGGCCGCCGGATCGATGCGGCGTCGCTCGAGGAGCTCGAGGAGGCGCTCTACACGGCCGATTTTGGCGTGGAGACCACCGAGGAGATTCTCGGCGAGATCAAGAACGCATACGGTCGTGACCACGAGCTCCAGGGCAAGGCCGCGGCCGAGATCGGCGCGACGGTGCTCCGCCGGGTGCTCGCCGGCAGCGAGGGAACGCTCGCCGCGAACGGCGCTCCCGCCGGCGCGGCGCCCGTCGTCATCGCCCTGATCGGCGTGAACGGCTCCGGCAAGACCACCACCGCGGCAAAACTGGCCTGGCGGTTGAAGCAGGATGGCCGGACCGTGACCCTGGCGGCGTGCGACACGTTTCGCGCCGCGGCTGTCGAACAGCTCAAGACGTGGGCCTCCCGGCTCGACCTCGAGATCGTCGCCAGCCACACCGGCGCCGATGCCGCGGCCGTGGCCTACGACGCCTGGCAGGCCGCGCAGGCGCGCAGCCGAGATTTCCTGATCGTCGACACCGCCGGCCGGCTGCACACGAAGAGCAACCTCATGGAGGAGCTGGCGAAGATCCGCCGCGTGCTGCAAAAGCACGATCCGGCTGCGCCCCAGCACCGCTGGCTCGTCGTCGATGGCTCCCTCGGCAGCAACTCGATCGAGCAGGCCAGGGTGTTTCACCAGAGCTTTGGGCTGACCGGCCTTGTCGTGACTAAGCTCGACGGCACCAGCCGCGGTGGGGCGCTGGTCGGAATTTATCGGCAGTTGAAGATTCCGATCTACTTCCTCGGACTGGGCGAGCAGGCGGAGGACCTGCAGCCGTTCAGCGTCGAAAACTACGTCCGCGCCGTGTTCGGCCTGGAGGACTGAGGCGTTTTCCGGGCGGCGGGATCCAGGTAGGCGAAACGAGCGCCTTCGGAGGAAGGCGCCCGTGTTTGTCGCGGCCCGGGGGCCGCACCATGGAAATGCGCGACGCTTATTGCGTGCTGGCGGTCGAGCTCGTCGTCGTGCCGCTGCTGCTCGCTCCCGAGCTGTAGCCCGTGCCTTCCGTCGTGTTTTGCGCCGGCATCGTGGTGTTGCCGGTCATGTTCGTGCCGTTGGCATTGTTGTTCAGGTTACCGCGGCCGCTGCTCTGGTCCATCCGGCCGGTGGGAACGATCGAGCTCTGGAGGTTCTGCGCCATCTGGAGATGCTCCTGGAGCGTGGGAATCGCGTTTTGCGCGAACGATTTCAGCTCCGGGTTCTTGGTGTCGTCGGCCCGGTCCTTGAATTCCTTCACGTCATTCTTGTGGTCGCTCACCATGTGCTTCACGAACTGCGTGTCGAAGTCGTTGCCCGACGCGCTCGCGAGCTTCTTGTAGGCGTGGCTCTCCTTGTTGTTTGTCTTCAGCTGGATGTTCTCCTGCTGCGCGAGGTTCTGGAGGTCCTGGCCCATCTTCTGGTGGTCCTGCAGGACCTTCTGCGCGAAGTTCTGCACGTCCGGATTGCTCGCGCGATCCTGGGCGAGCTGCGCGATCTGGATCTCCTGCTGGTTGGACTCGGCGACCTTGTTGATGAAGTGACGATCGGACCAGCTGAGCTTCGCATGCGACGAATTCGAATTCGACATGTCGCTCTGGTTCATCGTCGAGTCGGTGGCGGACGACTGCATGTTCGACATCTGTCCGTTGGTCGAATCGTTGGCGGAAGGCGTCGTGGCGTTGTAGTCGGCGCTGGAGTTCGTCGGGGCGGAGGCTGCGCCGGTGTCGTTGGACTGAGCCACGGCGACGGTTGCCCCGGTGGCGAGAATCACGGCGACGGCTGCGGCCGCGCGACGGAATTGCTGAAAGGAAGTGTTAGAGGATTTCATTGCGCTGCCAGTATATGCAGCGCGAAACCGCCCGCCATGGGAGCCGGGCCGGAATCGGGTACCGGCAACTTTCCCCCGGGAACCGGCCGTCGCCCGTCGTTTATTCGCGGACCGTTCGGAGCTGCTGCGCCGCCCCCAAGTCACGCCGCAGCACGGTCACCGCGCGATTCGCGAAGTCACGGATCTGCGGATCCGGGGTCGCGTGGGCTTCGTGCGCGAACTGGTCGATCTGATTCCGTGTCCGGCGGATCATCGTGTCGACGAAGGCGTGATCGAAGTGCGACCCTCCGTCGCCGGCGAGCCGTCGATAAAGACGGTTTCCCGGCAGGTCGTTCTGCAACGGCTGGTTGGTCGCCTCGGCCAGGGACGCGGCTTCGAGCGAGAGCGACGTGCGATCGAGCCCAATCTGGTCGGCGAGCGCGCGGACCCGCCCGTCATTCGCGCGATCGGTCGCGAGCGTGGCCAGCGCGACGTCGGTGCTGCCATCCTCCGCGGCGGCCTCGACGAACCGCCGGTCGCGGCGGTCGAGATTGACCGGTGCGGTCGCGGCTCGCTTGCCCGGGGCGGCTGCGGCTGGCTTGACCGGCGCCGGATTGGCGGTCGCCCCCGGTTGGGGGCGGGCGGGCGCCTTCGCGGCCGGTTGCTTCGTGGCCCCGATGACGGGGCCGACGGCCAGCAGGGCGAGGGCGACAACCGCGCCCGGGGCGAATCGCGGCAAGCGCGTGTGCTTCATGCCCCACAGGCTAGCCGGAACCGGGGCATTCGCCTATCGGAGCGCCCTCCGACTGCCGCATCCGGCGATCAACCAAGGGAGGCTGCGGTCACCGGCGCCGACAAGCCGCTCATGGCGGGAGCGCCAGCACCCGCAGATCGAACAGCCACCAGCGGTCGTCCCGATATTCGATCCGGCCGAGAAACTCGCGCCCCGGCTCGATTGTCCGCCGGACCTCCGGCGTCACGGCAAACCAGCCGGTGCCCGCCGCAAACACACCGGGCACCTCGCGATGGCGGACCTCGGCGGCTCCTCCGGCGGGATCAAGCCGGAGGACGTTGCCCCGGATCGAGAATCCCCGCAGCTCCTCGGGCATTGGCGCGCAACCACAGGTGGTCGCTGCGGCCACCAGTTCACCCTCGGGAATCAGCACGTGCTGCGTCGCCAGTCGTCCGACCGATTCAGGCCCACGGTGGCCGGTGGTCACATAGGCCACGACCAGCTCGGCGGAGTCCTTCGCGCCCGCGTAATCGCGCAGCAGCGCGAGCTGCGGCAGCTGCGCGAGGGGAACGGTGCCCGGCGCGGCCAGCCGGGCGGGGTCGTCGGCCGAATAATCCGGATTGATGCGTCGCAGCCACGCGGATCCGTCCGCTTCCAGCCAGCACACGATGATAGTCCCATCGCGGAGCAGAACCGCGCCGGGGTGGCCGCCGGGGCGGCCCTGGCTGACGCGGAGCGGCATCAGCCACCGCCCGCCCGCGTCGGGCGAATACGACACGAGAATCCGCGGGTCGTCGTCGGCTCCGGTGAACCAGGCGGCCGCCACCCGGCTTCCGTCGCTCGCGAGGGCGATGCCGTTTTCCGGGGCGGACGCGACGCGCCATTCGTCGGCCGCCAGCGTTTTCGCCGGTGTCCCGCACCCATCCACCAGCCGGACGACGCGCACCTCGTCGGTGCCGTCCGCCTTCCATGTCCGGCAGGCGACCAACGCGCCGCCATCGAGAAAGGGCGCGATGGCGGGATGGCTCCGACGGGAAACGGGAGCGGCGAGTCGCGCGGCCTCGGCCGACGCCGGCAGGCGTGCGCATAGATTCGCGCGGGCATCGGAGCCGCCTTCCGCGTCCAGCCAGGCGGCCAGGATGCCGCCACCGGCAAGCCGCGCGAGCGCGATCTTTCCGACGTCGCGTGCCGTGCCGGTCCACGAACTCGTCGTGTTCCACGTTTGTCCGCCGTCGGTCGATTCACGGACAAATGCGGCGCCGCGGTGGTCGGTCCAGGTCGCGAAAATCCTGCGGTTGCCGTCAATCGTGAGTTGCGGCGGATTGTCCCACTCGGTTCCGATTGCCGGCCCCGTGGCAATCGTCCGCGCGGGGCCCCAGCGTCGGGCCGGGGCATCGAACCTCGCACCGCGCAGTGTGGCGACGTCGGAAGCCCCTGGTTCGACCCACGACAGCCAGATCGTCCCATCCGGCCCGGTCGTCAGCCAGGGGGAGTGCGCACCGTTCGCGGCCGGCGACGGGACGTCGCTCACGGTGATGGCGGGTGCGGCCGCCGCCCGGGCGCCGAGCAGCGCCGTCACCAGGAGCATGAGCCGAATCACGGCGCGCATCGGAGGATCCGCCTAGGCGCGCCGCCGCTGCAGCGTCGTCACGAGCAGCAGCAGGAGGAAGGCGATCGCGAGCAGCGTGGCGGCAAACGCGTGCGCCTGCCGGTAGGCCAGCGCCTGCACCTCGTCATACAGGGCGATGCTGGCGACCTTGGTCACGCCGGGAATCGAGCCGCCGATCATCAGCACCACGCCGAATTCGCCCAGCGTGTGCGCGAACCCGAGGGTCAGCCCCGCCGCGATGCCGCGCCAGGCGAGCGGGACATGCAGTTTCCAGAACACGCGGCGCGGGGGCGCCCCGAGGGACGCGCCGGCATCGAGCAATTCGCGCGGCACGGCCCGCAGCGCCGCCTGGAAGGGCTGGACCGCGAAGGGCAGCGAGTAGAACACCGACGCGATCACGAGTCCCGCAAACGAGAACGCGAGCGGCTCGCCGGCCGCCGTCCGCCACCAGCTTCCGGGCGGATGATTGGGGGAGAAGGCGACGAGCAGGTAGAAACCGATGACGGTGGGCGGAAGCACGATCGGCAGCGCCACCAGCGTTTCGAGTGCCGGAGCGATCCGCCACCGGGTCGTGTTGAGCCAGTGGGCCAGCGGCAATCCCGCCACGCCCAGCACGATCGTCGTGATCGCGGCCAGGCGAAGCGAAAGCCAGAGCGCCTCCCAGAGTGCGGGCGGCACGCCGAGAAAACTGACGGTCGATTCAGGCACGCAGCCAGCACGTCATACGAGTCCACCGCCGAGGTCGAACCTTACCTGCGGCAGCGCGCGCGCCGGCCGACGTTACGATTTCGCGGCGAAGTCCCGGGGGCGGCACCGCGTGGTCGGGCGGAGCCTCGCGCCGCTGGCGGCGGCAAATCGGCGCGGACGAACTGTTTTCGCGCCTTCCGGCGAACGCGGCGCGCGCGGCGCGAATCGTCGCCAATTTTGGACGCGAATTTTTGTGAAATTTGCAGCGGAAAATACTTGAAACACCCCCTTGGTGCGTGCGTCCAAATCGGGGATGTTTTCGCTTCCGTCGCTCGTCCGCCCGTGGATCGCCTTCCTCCTGCTGTTCTTGTCCGCCGTCCTGATGGTGCGCGCGCAGCCGCGGGAAGATACGACCGACGCGACGCGTGACACCCTCGTGTACAAGGACGGCGACCGCGTGCACGGCCATCTGGTGACGAACACGGGCACGGTCATCGTCTTCAAATCGGACCGTTTCGGCGAACTCCGGGTGCCCGTCGGCGATGCGGTGGTGATCAAGGCGGAGAAGCCCGCATCGGCGGTCAAGAAGGAGGTGGTCGCCGAGGGCATCAAGAAGCCGAGTGCGGCCAAGGTGCGCGAGGAAGAGGAGAAGGTGTCGATCTGGGAGCGGTATTCCCCCGCCCTGCTGACGGCGAAGGTCCGGGATTTCTTCGGACCGTGGACCGGCCGGCTCTCGTTCTCCAACGACATCGTCACCGACACCGCGCACCGCGACAACATCGCGGCGGAGGTGAAGCTGGCCCGGAAATACACCAAGGACGCGTTCGAGTTCGATGCCCGTTACGACTACGACCAGATCAACGGCACCGCCACGACCGACGTGGTGAAGGGCATCGGCTCGTGGCGGCACGATTTCAATCCGACCTATTTCAGCCAGTACCGGCCCACCTTCGAGTGGAACCGCGCGAGCCTGCTCAACGGGCAGCCCAACCAGTACGAACTGCTGCAGCAGGAAATCGGCGCCGGCGTGAACATCTGGGCCACGCCGGTCCGGACCCTGCGCCTCGGCGTGTCGGAGAATTTGTTCGACGTGTGGAATTCGTCGCCGACGCCCGACCACAGCTCGCGGGCGGTGGCGTCGCTGTTCGACGAAATTACGTTCACCCTGCCGTGGCGGATGACGCTGACGCAGCGCGGCGTCTGGTATCCCGAGTCGAAGCGGCACCGCGGCTACGAGGATCAGATCGAACTGGACAAGAAACTCACCGAGACGCTGAGCGTGTCGATCCGGCACGAGATCCGTCGCGACAATCCCGACGGGTCGTCGCTCGACTACAGCCGGCTCAAGCTCCTCCTCGGCCTGGATTTCTGATCGCGGCGCCGGGCCGCCGGCCCGGCCGAAACTCGCGGTTGCATCGGACCGGAAGCTCCGCTTCCTAGCGTCTTCCGGAGGATCATGGTGCAACTGACGAAACACTGGGCGGCGCAACTCGACGATTACGTGATCGACCTCGCGTGGTCGCCAGACGGCGCGCGCCTCGCCGCCGCATCGGCGGCCGGTTCGATCTCGCTGTTTGCGACCGCCGGGGGCGAACGCACCGGCCAGCTGCCGGGACACGAGGACGGCACGAACGCGATCGCGTGGCTGCCCGCCGGCGCCGGCGGGGGAGCTGCGGCGGCGGAGCGTCCGGGCGCGCTGCTCGCCAGCGGCGGCCAGGATGGAACGGTCAAATTCTGGGACGTGATCGCGGGACAGCACACGGCGACGGCGCCGCTCGGATCGGGCTGGGTCGAGCACGCGGCCGCGCGGCCCGGGCCGGGCGCGGGCGTGCTCGCCGCCGCGACCGGACGCGACCTCTTTTTCATCCAACCCGACGGCTCGGTTCGTCACCGGTTCAAGCCGGCTCCGAAGACCATCTCCGCGCTCGCGTGGCATCCCCGGGGCGGCGCGCTGGCGGTCGCCTATTTCGGTGGCGTGTGCCTGTGGGATGCCGACGACTTTCTCGCGCAGAAGGAACTTCCCTACAACAACGGCATCCAGGCGCTGACGTGGTCGCCGGACGGACGATGGCTGGTGTCGGGCAACCAGGATCCGTCCGTCCATCTCTGGATTCCCGAGACCGACACGGAGCTGCACATGAGCGGTTACGAAGGGAAGGTGAAGTTCCTTTCGTTCGACCATACCTCGCGCTGGCTTGCCACCAGCGGCGGACGGGACGCGTGCGTGTGGGACTGCGCGGGGCAGGGCCCCGAGGGCCGCGAGCCCGCGATGTTGCCGCACGACGCGCCGGTGTGCGCCGTCCGCTTCCAGAATTCCCACGGTCTGCTGGCGAGCGCGTCCCAGGACGGCGTCGTGCAGCTGTGGAGCCCGGAGCGGCCCCAGCCGCTTCGCGCGACCGTCCGGATGCCGAGCACGGCGACGAAGCTGGCGTGGTCGCCGGACGACACCTACCTCGCGATCGGGTCCGAAAAAGGCGCCGTCTACGTCCTGCGCAACGGCTGACCGGCGCAACGCACTTCGCCATCGCCAACCGGTTCCGAGTGCTCCGTGATGGGCCGCCCCGGCCCGCGTTCGCGGCGCCACCATTCCCCACCCACGTCGAGCCCCATGAGACGAACCTTCCTGCTTTCCGCCCCGCGTCACATTCGTGACCGGCGAGGGCGGCTGACGGCGCTGTGCGCCGCCGCCGCCGTTGCCTGTGCCGCCCTCGCGGTCTCCGGCCGGGCCGCCGAACCGGCGGCCGTCCCTCCCGCCGTCGACGTGCTCGGAGGCTGGAGCCTTCAGGACATCGCGCGCGTGGCGCAGCCAGGTGAAATGGTGTCACGGCTGGGCTTCTCCGAGCGGGGCTGGTACCGGGCGACGGTGCCGGGCACGGTGCTGACAACTTTGGTCAACGACGGGGTGTATCCGGAGCCGCTCTACGGCGAAAACAACCGGCCCGATCGGATTCCCGAGAGCCTCTGCCGCACGTCCTACTGGTACCGCACCGAGGTGACCGTTCCCGCCGACTTCGCCGGCCGGCGCGTGTGGCTCAATTTCGACGGCATCAACTATACCGCCCAGGTCTGGGTGAACGGCCGGCGGGTGGGGGACGTCCGCGGCGCATTCGTCCGCGGGGTGTTCGACATCACGTCGCTGGTGCAACCTGGCGCCGTCGCGGCGATCGCGGTGCTGATCCAGCCTCCGCCGCACCCCGGCCATCCGGTCGAGCAGACGATCGCCGCCGGCACCGGTCCGAACGGCGGCAAGTTCTCGAAGGACGGCCCCACGTTCATCTGCACCCAGGGTTGGGACTGGATCCCAGGCATTCGCGACCGCGACATGGGCATCTGGCAAAAGGTCTCGCTCAGCGCGTCGGGCGACGTGCTGGTCCAGGATCCGCTCGTCACTTCGCATCTGCCGCTGCCACGCACGGACGAGGCCGACGTGACGGTCGAGGCGACGGTCCGCAATCTCGCAGACACGCCCGAGGCCGGAGTGCTGCGCGGCGGATTCGAGGGGGTCGAGTTCTCGGTGCCGGTGTCGCTCGCACCGCACGAGGCGCGGCAGGTGAAGCTGACGCCGGCTGCCCTGGCGCAACTGCACGTGTCGCATCCGCGGCTCTGGTGGCCCAACGGCTACGGCCGTCCCGAGCTTTACCATCTGCGGCTGGAGTTCGCGTCGGCTGGCGCGGTCTCGGACCAGCAGGCGGTCACGTTCGGCATTCGCGAGATCACGTACGCGGTGCCGAACTCCGACAACCTCACGATCTCGGTCAATGGCGTGCCGATCATGTGCCGGGGCGGCGACTGGGGGATGGACGAGGCGATGAAGCGGATCCCCCGCGAGCGGCTGGAGGCGCAAATTCGCTACCACCAGCTCGCACGCTGCAACATGATCCGCAACTGGGTCGGCCAGAGCACCGGCGAGGACTTTTACGATTTGTGCGACCGCTACGGAATCATGGTCTGGGACGAGTTCTTCGAACCGAACCCGAGCGACAGCGGGCGCACCAACCCGAAGGACGGCAGCGAGGACGTGCACGATATTCCGCTGTACCTCGCGAACGTCCGCGCGAAGGTCCTGCGCTACCGCAACCACCCCTCGATCGCGCTGTGGTGCGGACGGAACGAGGGCGAACCCGCGCCGGAAGCGGTGGCGGACGGATTGCGCCGGATCATGGCGGAGCTGGAGCCCGTGCGGTTGTATCACCCCAATTCCGCGGATGGTCACGGCGTGCGTTCCGGCGGACCTTACTACTGGCGGACCCCGCGGGAGTATTACCTGCCCCCGCGGCGCTCCTACGGACCCAAGGTGCCGCAGGACCCCGCGTATCTCGAGCCCTTCAAGACCGAGATCGGCAGCGTCTCGATCCCAACGCTCGAGGCGATCCAGGCGATGATGCCGGCGAAGGACTGGAACACGATCAACGACGACTGGGCCGAGCACGACCTCTGCCGCGGCGCCCAGGGCGGCGACCGCTTTCCCATCGAGCTCCGCCGACGCTACGGCAAATGGAAGGACCTGGCCGGCTTCACGCGGGAGTCGCAGCTTGCCGACTACGAGGCGTACCGGGCGATGTACGAGGGACGCTTCGCGCGGTTGTTCAATCCCTGCACCGGTGTCCTCACCTGGATGAGCAATCCGTCCCAACCGAGCTTTGTCTGGCAATTCTACAGCTACGACCTGGAGCCGCTCGCGTCGCTCTACGCGGTCCGGAAGGCGTGCGAGCCGCTTCATGTGCAGCTCAACCAATACAATTTTCACCTCGACGTCATCAACCAGACGCCGGTCGCCGCGAACGGACTCACCGCGCGGATCCGGGTGTTCGCGCTCAATGGCGCCATGACGCTCGATCGGACGGTGTCCGTCGACGCCCGTCCGAGCGCGGCGACGGATGCGGGGCCGGTGCCGTTTCCGGCCGCCTCGAGCTCCGTGCAGTTCATCAAGCTCGAGCTGCGCGATCGGGACGGGCGCCTCGTCTCCGACAACTTCTACTGGCGGGCGTCGGACCGCGCGCCGGATGATTTTCGTGCACTGAACACGCTTCCGCGGGTCGCGTTGACGGCGAACGCGACGCGCCATGATGCCGACGGCCAATGCCGGCTGTCCGTGACCGTGACGAATCCCACGCGCACAATCGCGCTGATGGCGCATCTGCAACTCCGGCACGGCGCCAACGGCGCGCGCGTGCTCCCGGTGTACTATGATGACAACTTCGTGTCGCTCCTCCCGGGCGAGTCGCGGACCATCGAAATCGAGGAGTCCGCCACGGCGCTGGCCGGCGGCAATCCGCACGTCGTAATCGATGGCTGGAACGTGACCACGGCGGCGCAGACCTTTCCCGACCACGTGAGCGTTGGCCCGAATCCCGGGATGGAGCCTTCAAAGTAACAGAGCCAGGCTTCGTCCGCGTCCGGCACAGGCCGAACTTTCCAACTCTCCAACCTACCAACTCCGGATCGTCTCGATTCTCCCCCAGAGAATTGGAAATGGGCCGGCGGACGCTGAGGACCGTCCGGCCTTCAGCTTCTCCCCACCGGCTTGAGCCGGACATGCTCGGCTTGGATTGTCCGCCCGAGCAGGCGCTCGCCGCGGGCGGCAAACCAGTCGGCATCATCCGTCGTCGCAAATCGTCGCGCGCCGCCCCGGGCCAGCCGGCGTTCCTGCTCCGGATGCCGGGCAAGCCAGTCCGCGAGCCGCGCCGCCACGATCTCCGCCTGGTTGAGGACTTCGATTCCCGCCGGCACGAAGGGCTGGAGCGCGGGGAGCAGCAGCGGAAAATGAGTGCAGCCGAGCAGGATCCGGTGCGGCGGCTTCGGCCGGTTGATGACCGGGCCCAGCGCCTGCCGAACAAACCATTCGGTGCCCGGGCCGGCGAGTTCCCCCGCCTCGACGAGGGGCACCCACATCGGGCACCCCTGCTGGATCAGTTCGATTCCCGGCGCGAGTTTGCGCAGCTCGATTCCGTACGAATCGGACGCGACGGTGCTTTCCGTCGCGAGCACCGCGACGGTTCCCCGGACGTCCGACGGCAGGGTTTCGCCGGGAATGGCGCCGGGCGGCAGCCCGGCCAGCGCCTCGACCGATGGTCGCACGACGCCGAGCACGCGCCGGTCGGGCCGGTGGGCCGGCAGATGCAATTGCTGGATGTTGCGCAGCGCGCGGGCGGATGCGGTGTTGCACGCGAGCACCACGAGCGTGCACCCCTGGTCGAACAGCCACTCGACGGACTCGAGGGTGAATTCGTTGATGACGTCGGGGCTGCGCGCGCCGTACGGCGCGCGGGCATTGTCCGCCAGGAACACATAATCGTAGCGCGGCAGCGCCTTGAGCAACGAGGCCAGCACCGTCAGCCCGCCGAACCCGGAATCGAACACGCCGATCATGCGACGAGGGAACGAGGCGCCGCGCGGCGACGCAAGCCGGCGCGCGCGGGCACGGGGCTTGCGTTCCGTCCCGACCGGAAACGGGACGGGGCGGCCACTCCGCTGGCCGCCACACAGATCGCCCGCACTCTCCCACCGACAAACGCGGCTACGCCAAACAGGACTTGAACGCCTCGTTCAGCGCCGCCCGGTCCAGGTTTTTGCCGATGAACACGAGCGTGTTCTGGCGCGGATCACCGTTCCACTCGCGGTCGAATTTTGCATCGAACAGCATGTGCACACCCTGGAAGACCAGCCGCTTGTTCGAACCTTTGACCGCAAGCACGCCCTTCATCCGGTAGATGTCGCCGCCCTTGACGCGCAGGAGTGTGCCGATCCAGTCGTTCAGGCGCTTGCCATCGAGCTCGCCGGGTTCGCTGATGCCGACGGACGTCACCGATTCGCTGTGTTCGTGCGCGGCGTGAAAATCCTGCTGCCAGTCCGGCTTCACGATCGCTCCGGCAACATGGATGTGCAGCGGATCCTCCCCGCAACCTTCGAAAACGAGGTAGTGGCCGGGCTCCGTCACGGTCAGTTTGTAGTGGCCGTGGCCCTCCTTCAGCAGGAGCCGGTGCAGCGTGGCCCCGGGGGCGATGCCTTCGCCATCCTTCGTGCGGGACTCCCAGTCGGAAAAGACCAGCACGGCGGCGTCGCGGGCCGTAGCAATGTCCGCCTCACCGAGTGATTTCACCGGCGTGATCACGACATCGAGCTCGTCGGGATTGCCATGGTGGTGATGGTGGTGCCCCTCCTCCCCGTGGCCATGATCGTGCTCATGTTCATGCTCGTGGTCGTGGTCGTCGTGGCCGATCACGAGTTCGTGCGTGCCGGCCGGCAGACGGTACGCTCCCGCCCATTCGAACGGATACTCCGTTTCGAGAAACTTGGGATCGAGCTCCGTTGCCCGGTTCAGGTTGAACCCGCCGACGTCCAGCACGCGATCGAGCGGGATGTCGCAGTTGTTGGTCCGGTGAATTTTCGCGACCGCGTTGATGCGGCGGATCCGGGTTTCCAGCGCGTCGAGGTCCGCCGGGCTGACCAGGTCGGTCTTGTTCAGAAGGATCACATCGGCGAACGCGACCTGCTTCACCGACTCGTCGTCGGCGTCGAGATGCTGGCTCACGTGTTTGGCGTCGACGACCGTCACGATCGCGTCGAGCCGGAACGCCTGGCGCATCTCGTCGTCCGTGAAGAACGTCTGCGCGACCGGAGCCGGATTGGCCAGGCCGGTGGTCTCGATCAGGATTCCGTCGAGCTGGTCCTTTCGCTTCAGCAGCCGACCGAGAATCCGGATCAGGTCGCCGCGCACGCTGCAGCAGATGCAGCCGTTGTTCATCTCGAACAGCTCCTCGTCGCTCTGGATGACCAGTTGGTGGTCGATGCCGACCTCGCCGAATTCATTTTCGATCACCGCGAGCTTCTTGCCGTGGTGTTCGGTGAGGATGCGGTTCAGCAGCGTGGTTTTTCCGGCGCCGAGGAAGCCGGTGAGGACGGTGACTGGAATCATTGGTTGCGAAGTGCCGGGTATCGGGGCGGTCAGCCCCGCCATCGCGGGAGGCGACGGCCGATTTGGAACCAAGCAGCGTGCGGGTCGCCGACGCAAAGGCAAATCGCCTGATGCGCCCCGCGGCCCGGCCCTCAAGGCAATGAGGCAGCGCGCGGTGAGGTCAC
>DASZYH010000158.1:0-4108 GCA_035545515.1 Opitutaceae bacterium | reverse complement strand
CATACGCATGCAGCCGCCACCCGAACCGCTCCGCGCCTTCCAGCAGGCAGGCGATGAACGACTCCGCCGCCCCCTTGCCCATGAACACATCCCGCCGGTAGTTCCCGCGGTTGATCACGTGGTAACACGCCCCGCCATACTCCACCCGTAGCTTTCGCGCCATCGCCCATCACCCTGCCGCTACCAACCCTTCTGTCAAGAGTACAGTCGTGACCCCTTTGGATTTCCCCAACTGCAGGTACGGCACCTTGATCGCGACATCGGCGTTGCGGTTGTGCGTATCCTGCGCCCTGAAGATCATGGCCATACCGCTCCGGCTGATGACCTCGGTGATGAGAAAGCGGTCGTCGAGGATTTCGCCGGGCTGGGGCATTCCGACCGCTTCGGCGCACGTCGCCGGATGGAATTTCTCCACGTGCTGACAACAGGTGACGTCGGCGAGCGGTGCAGCTGCAGCAGTTTTCATGGCTCCAGTATCTCACGGAGGCGCCGCGGCGGGTAATAAACCCACGCCACAAACGCATCAAACGCGCATCAATCAGTCCACGCTCCTCGTCGTCAGCGAGATGCGCGCAAAAAGAGCAGTGCCATCAGGGCCAGCCAGAGCAGGAACCCCGATCCCAAGAGCCGGAGCATAAAACGGCGGGTGGACGCGACCATCGCTGGATTCAATTCCAGCCACGAATAGTCGATCCGCCAGTCCACGTTGAAGCATCGCTGGACCGACCGTGATTGAACCCAGCCGCACTCGTCCGGAATGAAAGCCGCGCGAGTGCTTTGACGTGGTCAATGACGGCGCGGTCGGTTGCGGTGCCATCAAGCGTTACGAGAATCATTTTATACATATGGGCGCCTTTTTCGGTGCGGGAACTCAGCCGCCGACAATTACGTGCCAAGCTGACTGCAACGAATCAGGCAGGCCCCACAAATCCATCGCGGTAATCAATAGTGCGCTCGCCCAGCCGGCAATCGTCAGAAACCACCCGTTTGTCCATCGGCCCATACGGCGACGCGAACCGGTGAAGTGGAGCAAAGGGAACATCGCGAATGGCAGTTGGAGGGCGAGTACGACCTGACTGAGCGTTAGCAGGTCATTCACGCTGCTGTCGCCGCGAAGGCCGATGATAAGGACCGCGGGAATGATGGCGAGCATCCGCGTGATGAGCCGGCGAAGCCAAGGCTGGATGCGCCAGTGCATGAAGCCTTCCATGACGACCTGCCCCGCCAGCGTGCCGGTGATCGTGCTCGCTTGACCGCTGGCGAGGAGCGCGACGGCAAATAATGTGCTGGCGAGTGCGGTGCCGAGCAGCGGCGCTAGCGTGAGGTAAGCGATGCGAATCCAGTCGGCGTCTCCGTCGAACTTTACCACCTGGCCGCCGACCAGCGTGATGCTGTCCTTGCCGAAGAAAACCATCGCGGCTAGAACCAAGATCGCGGCGTTGACGAAAAACGCGATGCTCAAGGCGACGGTTGAGTCGATGGCGTTGAAGCGGATCGCACTGCGAATCGAGGCGTCGTCTCTCTGCAGTTTGCGGCTTTGCACCAGCGCCGAGTGCAGATAAAGATTATGCGGCATTACCGTCGCGCCGACGATGCCGATCGCGACGTAAAGCATTCCCGCTTGCCGGAGATTGGGCGTAAGCATGGAACGGCCCATTTCGGCGAAGCTCGGACGCAATTCGGGGAGAACGAAGATCTCGATGAAATAGCAGACCCCGATGGTCGCGATCAGCACGAGAACAACCGCTTCGATCGTCCGCATCCCGTAACGTTGCAGCGCCAGAAGCAGCAGCACGTCCAGCCCGGTGATGATCACCGCCCACAACAGAGGAATGTGAAACATGAGGTTCAGGGCCACGGCGCTGCCCAATACCTCCGCGAGATCGCACGCACCGATGGCGACTTCGCAGGCGAGCCAATTCGGCCAGCGGGTCCAGCGGGGGTACCAGTCACGGCAGCACTGCGCCAAATCCTTGCCCGTGACGACGCCGAGTCGCGAGGCGATGACCTGCATGAAAATCGCCATCAAACTCGCGAAGCCCACGACCCAAAGCAGGCCGTATTTGAACTGCGCGCCGCCGGAAAGATCGGTGCCCCAGTTGCCCGGGTCCATGTACCCGATACTGACGAGAATTGCCGGCCCAATGAACGCCCGCCACTTCTTCCAGAAGCTCGCCGCGTGATCGGGTACCTCGATGGTGCCGTGCATGCCCTCAAGCGAAAGTGAATGCCCCCCGCTGCTGATCGGGGGTAGCAGTGGTTCCGCACCAACCCGAATGGAGCCGGTCGTTTGATTTTCCTCAGTCATGAATGGTTCTTTCTCCGTCGCCTTCCGAGAGCGGAGCCGCCGGTGAAGATTGGGATCGGATGTCCGTTTGGATCGGTGGCTGGATATCGCAATGCGGCGTCGAGCCGGGTCGCCACCGCATCTGAAAATGCGTGTTCCCAGCGGTCGGCTTCGGCCCCGACGGCGACGCGGTCGATTTCGAGGAGCTTCACCAGAAGCGTCGCCACCAGGCGGTGCTTGCGGAGCACATTCGAACCAACTTTCCGCCCCTCGGGGGTGAGGGCGACATGGCGATGCGGCCGGTAGTCCACCCACCCAGATCTGGCCAGCGCCTGCATCATCGTCGTCGCCGTCCCCGGAACAACGCCGGCCGCCGCGGCGATTGCACCCATCGAAACGCGCTGACGATGGCTCTCGGTTAATTCGACGATGCGCCGGAGGTAGTCTTCCGCAGTGCTTGTCGTCGCGCCCGCAGCGCCGATCCGCGTGCGTCGCATACGATGATGGGGCGCTTTCGCGAGCAGCATGCTTTTTCGAGGGCAAAGCGACATACGAGATCAGAACGTGGTCGATACGCCGGCGAAAAGGCCGCGGCGCATCCCGTATTGGGAGGCGGCAATGCCGATCCCCGTACCGTCGCGCAGCCGATAGGTCTCGTCGAAGATGTTCAGCACATCGATGCGAACGGTAACGGCCGGGAATGCGCGGGAAGGGAACGAGAACGACCGCTCGACGCCGAGATTCACCGGATGGTATTCCGGCAGGTGGGTGGTGTTGGCGAATCCGTTATGCAGGCCGCTACCATACAGGAAGTCCCCGAAAACCTTGGTCGCGCCCAAGCGGTAGGCGACGCCGCTTGAGACGGTGAATTCGCCTTCGTGGTCCATCCGGATGTCGTGGTCCGCGATGTAGGAAATTTCGTTTTCCGGAAACTCGAACTGCGCCGAAACGATTTGCCGCGCCCGCGTGCGCACAAAAGAGACGTTGGCGTAGGTCGAAAATCCGCCCTGGTGGTAGGTCGTGCTGAGTTCGCACCCACGCTGGCCACCCTTGCGATAGTTGAATGGCGCGAGAATAATCGCGTTGCCGAATTGCCCGAGATCCTGGGTGTTGCGCGAAACCTTGAAAAACGCGTCGAAAGTGACCTGCCAGTCGGGCGTCAGCTTCCGGCTGGCCCCCACGTCGAAGTCGTGAGCGCGTTCGGAGCGCGGCGGCGACGCCTCGAAGGTTTCCGGTGCATTGGTGGTGCCGGCGAATTTCGCGATCCGGGCCGCCGAGATGTATTGCAGCGTCGGAGGCGTGAAATAGCGCGCGTAACCCAAATGCACGGACGTTGCTGAGTCGGGAGTCCAAACCACGTTGACCCGGGGATCGAGCTGACTCTCGTGGATGAAGGCATCGAAGAACTCCGCCCGGGTGCCATAATTTACCGTAACGGTCTTCGCCAGATGCCATTCATCCTGCAGATACACGCCGGTCAGCAAACCGCGAAGTCGGCTCTTGTCGGCGATCGAGATCGGCTCGCCGGATAGCAGCGCTCCGTCCGAAGCGACCCCGAATACTGCGGTGGCGGTATCCCGTCCGGCCGATTCCTGTGTCAGCAGCAGGCCCGCGCGCACCTTGTGGGTGTTGTTCCAGGGGTGCACCGCGTCGAATTGCACCCCGTTGGAAAGGGAGTCTTCGATGACGTTGCTTGCGACGCCGTTAAAGACAAGGTCGCCGACATAGTCCGGCTGGAAGTGGATGCGACCGTAGCGAGTGAAGGCCGCAACCTGGAAATCAAACGCGGCGAGCGCCTTTTGGTAGGCGAGCACAAGGTAT
>DASZYH010000157.1:0-31205 GCA_035545515.1 Opitutaceae bacterium | reverse complement strand
AGGCGGTGATCTCAGCCATCGCCATCTGCGTCGCGTCCAACCGGGCCGCGGCCGCTTGGCACCCCGCCCCGAACTCCGCGCTTGTTACCGGCCTCACGAGCGACGCGCTGCCCGGCGGTTTCGGCGTCGTGCACGCACTGGACACCGGTGATCAAACCTACCGCGACGTCGCGGACGGGTTCACGGCCCTTCCACCGGAACTGCTCGAGGCCGACTGGATCCGGGCGCCGGATCGCGCCCGCACCGCGGTCGCGGACCGGGTCCTGCAATTCTCGGTGACACGAGATGCCACCGTTTATGTCGCGCACGCGGCCACGGGCGGCGCCTTGCCGCGGTGGCTGTCCGGTTGGGAGCGGACGAAGCTCATCCTTGCGACCAACGCCGCGCCCGGCGTGTCCTTCGCATTGTTCCGGCAGGATGTTCGCGCGGGATCCTCCCTGAGCCTCGGGCGGAACACGACGACCGGTGATCCGAGCACGCCGATGTATACCGTTTTCGTCGTGCCGCGGCGCCCTGCTCCACCGGCTCAGATGGTTCGAGATCTCACTGCTGCGACGGCCGCGCCCGCTTCGGCAGCCCAGGCCGAGCCGCGGCCGGACCGCCACGGCGTGCGTGCCACGGGCGACCTGCAGGTGGGCCGCGAAATCTACCCCGATTCCGACACCCGAGTCGCCAGCCTGCCGGCCACGCTCACCGATTGTGACCTGGTCAGTCCGTCCTCGGAGGGGAAACGCGGGATTTCGTTCTCCGTTTCGGCCGAGGTCGAGGTCTATGTCGCGCTCGATTCCCGGATCGAGCAGCGACCTGCCTGGCTGGCGGATTGGATCGTCACCCGCGATACGATCATGACGACGGGGACGTTTTCCGGCCGGTTCGTCCTCGTCCACCACAGATTTACTCCGGGGCAGCGGGTTGAGCTCGGTGCGAACGGAACACTGCCATCGGGGGCGCCCGCCGCGATGTACTTCGTGATCGTCCGGGCGGTCCGCCCCGCGCTGCATCTCGACGCCGAGGACGCGAGCCTGCGTGGCGCGTTCGTCCTGAACCGGGCGGGGAACACAGGACACGGCGCCGTTTCGCTGCCGGCGGGAGCCGGGCATGTCATCACCTGGACCGTGCCCGTTGGCGTCGGCGACCGCTATGGACTCGATTTCCGCTTCACCGCATCGACGCCGTGCGGCCCCACGCCCGCGCGGCTGACCATCGTCGACGCGGAGGGTCACGTTCTGCGCACGGACAAGCTGACATTTCCCGCCGTTCCGGACTCGGCCCGCTGGACCCACCTGCGCACCAGGACCGGCTCGAGCATCAATGCCGGCACGTACGAGTTCCGTCTGACCCTGACCGGGCCCTCACCGCTGATCATCGATTCGCTCGAGGTCGAGTGATGGCGCAACCTGCGTCTTTCGTGGTCGGATTTGGGGATTGGACCCTTCAGCGCCCCCGCGCCGAGCCGTGCGTTCCCACGGTCCAAACCTGCGCCGCGAAGCAAGCCGACAACGCGATCAGACCCGGCGCAGCGGATCGGATTCACCCGTTGGCATTTCGACGCCCGAGGTCGGATCCTCGGATGGCGGCACCGGGTGCCGGCGCCAGTAGTTGGCGAGGATCGAGCCGGAAACGTTCATCCAGGGGCTGAAGATGGCCGACGCGAGCCCGACGGTCGCCAGCTTGCCCATCGCCCCGGCGAGTCCGGATGCCATGCCCCCGTTCTGCAGCCCGACTTCAAACGCCACGGAACGCGCCGAGTTCTTGTCGAGGCCGGCTCCGCGGCTCAGCCAATAGCCAAAGAAGTAGCCCGCGCCGTTGTGCAGCGCGGCCGCGACGAAGAGCAGCAGGCCGATTTGCAGCAGATGGTCACGCCCCGCGGCGGTCGTCACGGCCGTGAAGTACACGATGCCAAACATCGAGCACAGCGGCATCTTTCGCTCGATCCAGGGGGCGCGCCGCGCCACGACGTGGTACGCGAGGCCTCCGAGCACCGCCGCCATGAAGAAACCAAACGTCGCCACGACCTGCTGGATCGGCTCCGAGGCACGTTGCGCGATCCAGCCCCACCCGCCCACGGCGAGGAACACCAGCCACGCGACGGCAAAGCCCGCGACCGCCTGAACCCGCCGGCGACCGGCGGGACTGGCGTGCTTCAAATAGTCGTGGAGCAACGCGGCGCCGATCGGGACAATCACGATCCGGATGATATCCATCATCATGTCGACGAAGTTCACCTTCACGAGTGTTCCCGCCAGGAGCTTCATCCACAGCGGAGTCATCAACGGCGCCACCAGCGTCGTGATTGCGGTCACCGTGACGGACAGCACCAGGTTCGCCTGCGCCAGGTAAGCCATCACGTTCGAGGCCAGCCCGCTCGAACAGGAGCCGATCAGGATCACGCCCGCGGCGATTTCCGGGGGAAAACGGAAGATCTTCGTCAAGGCGAAGCCGACCAGCGGCATCACCGAAAAGTGGCAGATGATCCCGACGAGCACTCCAACCGGGTTTCGCGCGACCCCGCGAAAATCATCGAGGCTCATCTGCGTGCCCATCCCGAACATCACCAACTGGACCACGAGCAGGATCAGCCATTTGTTCCGGAGGTCGATTTCGCCCCAGTGCAGGAACGCCGACGGATACAGCATGCTGCAGGTCACGGCCGCGATGATCCACGCGGTGAACTGGAAGCCCTTCAGCGAGAAAACACCCCCGAGTCCGATCGCCAGCCCGACGGTCGCGACGACGGCGCCCACGCGCCAGAGCACCGGTGATCCGAACACCAGTCCGGCAACAACGGCAACGATCGCTGCCGCCGCCGCGATCAGGCACGCCTTACGCATGCGACCTCCCGTCGTCGATCGATCGGGCCGACCGCCGTTGTGGACGGGGTGATCTCACCCCGCGAGGCGCAACGTCCGTATGTTCCTGCGGGGTGAGGTCACCCCGCCTACAATCATCCAGCGGCGAATCCGCCAGTCCATTGCTGTTCAAGTTCACTCCCATTCCTCCTCTCTGTTTCCCCGTCATTTCGATGCAGACGGCGACAGCACCTCGGCCAGATGGTCGATGGCGATCGGCGGACTCGCGAGGATTGGTACGCGGCGATCGGCCGGTGCGAGCGTGTCCACCACCCGCGCCATCGACGCCTGCGCGAGGACGATCACGTCCACCTCGGTGGAAAGGTGGCGGAGCGCATCCGCGACCTTGCGATCATGCGTCGCCGTGTCACCGCTCATCAGCGCTTCGAACGCGCCTTCGCAGAGTCGGGCCGTCACTTCGACCTCCTTCCCTGCCAGTTTCGCCCGGCGGCGCACCAGGTCGGTGGTGGGATTCAACGTGGTCGGAAGCGTCGCGATCACGCCAATCCGGCGACCGGTCCGCACCGCCTGGTCCGCCATCGGCTGGTCGACCCGCAGGACCGGCACGGCCGAAAACGGCGCGCTGGCCTCCACCGCGGGCCCGATGGACGAACACGTGACGAGAACGTGATCCGCCCCGCCCGCTTCGGCCGACTCGACGTACGCGGCAACCCGGCGCGCAATATCCGCGGTCAGCGATCCCCGGGCGCCAATTGCGCGCACCAGGCTGTCGTCGACGATATTGAAGGTGGCGATGCCGGGCAGCTTCTCCTTGCAGAGTTGCGCGAAGATCGGGACGAGCGTCGCCGAGGTGTGGATGAGAGCCAACGTTTTCATGGAAATCGCGAATCGATCGAGTGCCGGGGATCAGGTGTTCCCATTTGCGACCGCGCCGAAGTAGTCCTCGGCCCCCACCTGTCCGCCCTTGAAGTTCACCTCGATCCCGTCGATCGGCGACGCCGGGGCGGTGGCGCGGCAGAGCGGGGCGCCGGGGGCGAGCGGAGCGATCATCTCGATCGCCTCGATTCCCAGTGCGCGCGCGGCGTAACTCGACGTGTCGCCGCCCGCCACCATCAAGCGCCGGATGCCGGTTGCCGCCACCGCGTCGCGACCAATCCGGCCGAGCGTGGCTCCCAGTTCGGACGCGGACACGGCGGCCCCGTTTGCGCCCGCGGCCCGATCGACCTGGCTCCGCTCGGGGCGGGAGTGAACGATCACATGACGTCCGGCCCGGAGATGCCCGATCGCCTGGTCTACCGCCGCCCGGGCCTCGGCGGCGGGCGCCAGCGGGTCGATTCCCACGTCGACGAACCCGTTTCGCAGGGCCCACGCGATCTGGGCGATCGTCACCGGTGAACAGCTCCCGGAGATGACGAGCAGCGGCTCCGCCGCGCCGGGGTGCTTCCACGGTGCGGGGGACTTCAGGATCCCGGCGGCCTGCCAGCGCGCTCCGAGAGCCATCTCGACCCCCGATGATCCGACGGAAAACAATGGTTTCGCTCCCCCAAGCGGATCCAGCAGGCCGCCCACGCGCTCCAGGTGCTCCGTCTCGAGCACGTCGAAAAGCACGATCTCCGCTCCCCCGCCGATGATCCGTTCCAGGGTCGCCCGGCGTTCGAGCTCCGGCTGGCCGAGCATGAGCAGATCGAACAGCCCCACCCGCTTTTTGGTCTGCCGCCCGAGGTGCAGTCTCAGGTCGCTTTCATCCGCCGGGGTGACCGGATGGCGGCTCATGGCGGGGTGCCGGTCCAGCCGGTGGATGGCGCCGCTGCTGCCGATGCCGAACCGGGCGAAGAGATTCCCGAACGCGCAATACCGGCCAAGCGGCGGCGCGCCGACCACGAGGGGAACGAATCTGCCGCCAAAAACGTCGGCCCCGATCTCAATCGCCCGCCCGATGCTGCCCACCGTCGGGGATGAATCAAAGGTCGAGCACACCTTGTAATGCACGTGCCGCGGAGCGAGGGCCGCGAGAGCGGCGAATGCCGGTCTCAATTCCTGCTCCATCGCATCCGGCGCGAGGGCACGCGTGAATCCAGCCACTCCGACGGCGCCCAGTCCGGGATATCCGGCAATCTGCCCGGCACTCGGCGGTCGCGTGAAGAGCACCGTGCGTACTCCCGCCCGCGTCAGGAATTCCAGTGCGTCCGTCGAGCCGGTGAAATCGTCACCGTAGTAGGCCAGGTGAAGGGAGGACATCGCGATCAACCGCGGATTTTCATTTTCCGAACTTCTCCAGCGAAAGCGCCAATTCCGGATAGCGCCCGACGGCCTGCTCCTTCGTCAACCCTTCGACCGCCGCCTCCCACCATTTCCGGAGCGAACGCACCCCCGCAGCGGGCCCCGCCGGATGGGCCATGATCCCGCCACCCGCCATGTACAAGAGATCGACCGTCTTCGTCCGACGGTACGTTTCCGGCGCCTGGCCGCCCCACTGGCCGGAGGACACGACCGGCAGCAGCGGACGAAGCCCGCCGACGGATTTCAGGCAGCAGTCGATCGAGCGCACCACCGAATCGTCCGGCTCCCAGAACTTGTTCGCGATCCCGTTGACGTGAAGCTGGTCAATCCCCGCGAGTTTCCAGAGCTTCTGGTACGCGCCGAATTCCATTCCGAGCAGCGGGAACCGGTTCAGCATGCCCCAGCCATTGCGGTGGCCGTGGATCGCCAGTTTGCCGGCGTCGCAGATCGCTTTCGCCGCGACGAGTCCCACGCTGTTCAGGCTCATCATGGCGCAGGTTCCGCCGGAGGCGACGATCTTGTCGTAGTGCCGCCGCATCGGATCGAACTCGTCGGTGATGTTGAAGGCGTACATCACCTTCTTTCCCGTGCGCTCCGCATGGGCGTTGATCACGGACATGATCGCATCGACGCGCGCGTCAAACGGCGAATGGGGGGGATTCGCCATCAACTCGTCATCCTTGATGAAATCGATCCCGGCCTCGGCCAGCGCCCGCACGAGTTCCGCCGTCTGCGCCGGCGTCATGCCGATGCTCGGCTTGATGATCGTGCCGATCAGCGGCCGGCCCGTCACGCGGGTCAGCTCCCGGCACCCCTCCACGCCAAACTTCGGTCCGCGGAAGTGGGCCACGAAGCTCTCCGGGAGTCGGAGGTTCAACAGCCTCAGCCCGGAGAACTGGGCGAGCTCGTAAAGGTTGCCCTGCACGGTCGACACCAGCGTCGGAAGATTGGCGCCGAAGTTCTCCACCGACCACGACACTTCGATTTCCGCCCGGCGATACGTTCCCCCGCCGCCGCGTGCGCCGGGCAGCGACGGATTTGTCACGGACTCGAGCGGCTCAATCTTTTCCACCCGGGCGGCAAATCGCGCCTTCAGCTCATCCGTCTCGCCGGGAACGGCGACAAACGTCCCGGACGACTGCTCGCCGGCGAGCGCGGCCGCCGCGGCCTCGATCTCACGCGGCGTTTCAATCAGGTAGCGGGCTACAACGCGATCCATGGCCTTTGAAGGTATTGCTTAAAACTTGGGAAAGGAGAAACGGCAGAAATTAGAAACGACGGACAGCGATGGCTTCTGCCTTCCTGCTGTTTCTGTTTCCTAACGTTTCGTTTTTGTCTTCCGCGTTTCGCGTTTCCGACGTTTCTACTTTCTGCCGTTTTCTCTTTGCGTTCTTTTGCCCGTCAGCGCACCGGGAGCCACACGCTCATGTCGGTGTCCCCGCGATTGTCCCACGCGAAGTACGGGATCATTGTGATCTGAATCGGTCGCGGCGGCGTCAGCGTCGCCTCGCGATAAAGCGTCCCGGGGCCCCATGCCGGGCGCATCAGTTCGAGCGCCGGCACCCGCAGTGCCATCAGATCGGCATTGACGATCTTTTCGGGGTGCGGGGCAAAACGCGCGGGATCGTTCGTGAGCGACAACACCACGTCCTGCAGGCGCACTCCGGACGGAAGGTCGTTTGCCTCGAGGCAGTACACGATCGGACCGTCGCGGACCGCCACCTGGTTCAGCGTCTCCTCCACCAGGGGATTGGCCTCCCAGAGCGTCGGGGCAAAGGCGATGTTCAGCTCGATCGTGTCACCCGCGTGCCACTCGCGCCGGACATCGGCATAGGTCCCCGGCGTCAGGTCCGCCGCGAACGGCTGTCCGTTCACCCGCAGGGTCGTCGCCCCCGGATGCGACCACCCCGGGATCCTCAGCTTGAGGTCGACCGCGTGGGCCGGCGCCTCGTCGACCGTCAGCTTGATTGCCCCGTCCCAGGGATAGTTGGTTTCCTGCCGCAGCTTGATCCGGCTGCCATCCAGCCAGTGCGTGTCGAGCGACGTATCGGCGTAGAGATTCACCCACACCGTGCCGGGCGAAAGCGAATACACGTAGTTGTTCGCCTCCGCGATCGTGCGGACGATGTTCGGCGGACAACAGAAGCTCTGCTTGATGTTGGGCTGCCGGGTGCGCGACCACCGCAGGGGCCATTTGAAATCGTGGTCCTTCCGCAGCGCGTTGGTGTAGAAATAGCGCGTGCCGTCGAGGGAGATGCCCGCCAGGACGCCGTTGTACAGCGTCTGTTCGAACAGGTCCGCATAGCGCGCATTCCCGGTCACCTCGAACATCCGCCAGGTCCAGAGCGCGTACCCGACGGTCGCGCAGGATTCGTTGTACGCGGTCAGGTTCGGCAATTGGTAATCGCGCCCGTAGGACTGGTGCGTCAGCTTGATCGCCTTGGAGTCGGCCGAGCCGTCGGGCGACGCCCCGTCGTACAGCGCGCCGGTCATCCCGGTGATGTACAGTTTCGTGTCCGCGACGTTGTCCGCCAGCTTGGTCAGCGTGCCGAGGAGCGATCGGTCGCCGGATTCCGCGTAAACATCGGCCACGCCGGCATAGAGGTAATTGGCCCGCACCGCGTGCCCCTCGGCGTCGCTCAGCTCCCGGAACGGCACCCGGTCCTGGTTGAAGTCGCTCCCGACATCCGGCGGCACCAGGCTGCGGATTTCGATCAGCCGCTTGGCCAGGGCAAGATACCGCGGGTTGTGCGTTGTCCGGTAGAGCTCGACCACGCCCATGTAATGCGACGGACAGATCGCGTTCCGCGCCAGTTCGTCCGGCGCGCGCTGGCAGAGTCGGTCGATGTAATCGGCCGCCTTCTCGGCCAGGGCGAGCATCGTCGTCTTGCCCGTGGCGCGGTAGTGGATGCAGGCCGCCGTCATGAGGTGGCCCATGTTGTACGTCTCGAAGTGTTCGCGGTCCGCGAACTCCTTCACCTTCTCACCCTGCCGCTGGGGAATGATCGTTTGCGTGTGCAGATACCCGTCCTCGCGCTGGGCCTTCGCGATCACCGCGATGATCTTGTCCATCTGCGCGTCGATGGCCGGATCACGCGTCACGGCGTAAACCTGGGCGAGTGACTCGAACCACTTCAGGAAATCGCCGTCATTGAAAGGCGGACCGTGGAACTTGTCGTCCCCCCGGTGATAACCCGCGGCGATCAGGAAGTTGGCCCAGGCGTGGCTCTCCTGGTCGTTTTGAAAGATCTCCCAAAGATGAGGCACCATCGTGTCGCGGCAGACCTGCCAGCGCTCGCCCCAGAATCCGCCGGTCCAGCGGGTGTCGGCGAGATCGACCATGTACATCTTGGCATCGGGGGATCGCGTGGTGTCGATCAACCCGCGTTCACCCGCCCGAGCGGCGGGCAGCGCAGACCATCCGCCAACGATGGCGGCCACGAGAAGCATTGGGTAACGTTTCATATCGGATTGGGCGGGAGTGGGTCCGTCAGCCCCGCGGGGCCCAGCCAGCCGCGGCGATGGCGTCGTCCGCGATCAGGTCGGTCAGGGGTGCGTTTGGGTTTTAGGCGAGGAAAGCGAACGTAGCCCAATTTTCACGCGGGTTCTCCCACGATTATGGCGAATTTCGCCGCAATTCTAAGGAGGCAGACGTGAAACTGGGCGATGCAGCGAGGCCGGCAGCCGGATGCCGCGGCCGCGGCACCCGGCTCCGGGTCGAAGTTATTGGTGTGGATGCGGCTCCGGCGCCGGGTTGGCCGCTCCGGTTTCTCTGGCCGGTTGAACTGGATGCCGCACCAGCACGGCGACGCCGTAGCGTCCGAGCTGCTCGTGACCGGACGCCTTGGGCTGAAGCACATCCTCCGTGCCCGCCGGCAGATTGAAGACGACGTTGTGCGTGGAATGGTTGATCACCACGAACACCTCCCGTCCGTGGCCAACGCGCCGGCAGACCTCCACCCCGGATGGCACCAGCAGCGTGGGCGAATCGACGCCGGCCGAGCGCACCAGGTCCTGGGCAATCTCGCGCATCAGTGCGGGATCGAGGACCGCGCCGATGTAGGTGATCGTGCCGGCGCCCACCTTTCGCGTCACGACCGCCGGCTGTCCGTCGAGCCAGCCGTTTGACGGACCGTAGCGGAGCATGACCTGAGCGTCCTTCGCCTCGGGCCGCAGGTATTCCGCCCAGATCGTGGCGCGCCCGTGGCCCCAGGCGCCGTTCACCGGCACGTCATCGAGCAGCGCGTAGAATTGCTCGACCCGCGCACCGAGGGTGGCGACCAACGGGCCCGGCTGACGCTCAACGCTCAACGCATTGTACTCGTCCTTCATCCCGGACCGGGGACCAAGCACGAGGTGTCCGCCCTTCTCCACGTACTCCTTCAGGTGGCGCGCCACGTCGACCGGCAGCACGTTGAGGCTCGGTGCGACCACCAGTTTGTATCGGCTGAGGTTCACGCGCGGATCGACGATGTCGACCGACTGGGTGAGGTCCCGCAGCGGTTGATAATAGCCGAGCAGCACGGCGATCTGGTCGTATCGGTTCGACTGCGCATGAAAATCGATCGCCCAGCGGCTGTCGTAATCATGAAGGATCGCCACCTGCGACTCGGGGGACGTGCCGGCCAGGTAGCCTCCCGCGCGGGCGAATTCCGCGCCCACCTGCCGGGCCTCCGCATAAAACGGCACCGGCGTGCCGTCTGCGCCCACGAGCGTGCCATGATATTGCTCCTGGCCGTTCAGCGCCGCCCGCCATTGCCAGAACGCGACCGCATCCGCGCCGTGCCCGACGGCCTGCCAGACCATCGAGCGGGTCTCGCCCTTGTCGAGCGAGTTGGCGATCGGCGCCCAGTCGACAAAGCCGGGCTGCATTTCCATCACCCAAAAATTCTTCTGTTTCCACCCGCGCACGAGGTCGTGGGTCGCTCCGATCCGGTACGGGTCGAGATGTCCCTGTCCGACGTAGGTGTCCCAGGAGGCCAGGTCCAGGTCCGCCGCGATGTCGCGACGGTTGAACCGGTCCGCCCAGCCGAGGCCGCCCAGGTTCGTGGTGATGAACTGCCGCTTGTCGACCAATCGGCGGATCACGTCGAGCTGGTTGCTCTGGAAGCTCCGCCATTCGTCCGTCACGAACCGCTTGTAGTCCAGGAGCAACCCGGGGTTGCCCCGTCCGCCGCCCATCGGGATTTCGTCCCAGTTGTCGTAGGACTGGCTCCAATACGCCGTCATCCAGTGATGGTTCAGGTCGGCCAGCGTCCCGTATTTCCACTTCAGCCACTCGTGCCACAGCCGGCGCGACTCCGGATCGTACGAATCCTCCGTGTATTCATTTCCGATCTGCCAGCCGATGACGTCCGGGTTGTGGCCGAACCGCCGGGCGAGCTGCTCGACGATCTTCCGACAGAACTCCCGGTACTTCGGGCTGCTGTACGAAAACTGCCGCCGCATCCCGTGCTGCATGCGCACGCCGTTCTCGTCGACGCGGAGAGTCTCCGGGTATTTCGACGTGAGCCACGCCGGGGGGGCGTCGGTGGGCGTGCCGATCACCACCACAATGTGATGGGCCGCCGCCGCCTTGATCGCCCGGTCGAGCCAGTCCAGCGTGTAGTGCCCTTCCTGCGGTTCGAGGCTGCTCCAGGCGAATTCACCGACCCGCACCAGGTGCATGCCGGCGGCCTGCATCAACGCGAGGTCGGCATTCCATCGCGATTCGGGCCACTGTTCCGGGTACCAGGAGGAGCCGAGCAGCAGCGGTGGCGTTTGCGCCGCGTGCAGCGCGACACAGCAGGCCAGCGTCCCGAGGGACGCCAAAACCCAGCGCGAGAGTGGCTTCATAGGATGGGGAAATTCTGAAGATTGAGGGTGAGACCGGGAGAGAACCCAACTGAGGGGATTAAGCGCAAAGACGCCAAGGCGCAAAGGACGCGCAAAGTAAGGCGGGGAGGAAGGAAAGTGTCGGTGCGGCTGTGAGCCGGGAGTAATGCTTTGTTGTGGGCGCGGAGACCTCACCG
Organism: Opitutaceae bacterium; assembly: GCA_035545515.1. Classification (GTDB taxonomy): domain Bacteria; phylum Verrucomicrobiota; class Verrucomicrobiia; order Opitutales; family Opitutaceae; genus ER46. Next base: position 20,104 of record DASZYH010000157.1, on the reverse strand, counting down.
CGCCTTTTGGTCACTCCGTTCGGATCGTGACGGGTCCAAAGAGCCCGGCCGGCAGAAGCGGCTTCCCGGCAGTGCGGTCCGGAGCCGTCGTCCACGTGAGTCGCTGCGCGGGCGGCAATTCCTGGTCGCCGGCGAGCCGGTTGAACCAGGTGTTTGTGACCGCGATCCGCAGTTCGTTCTTCCCGTTGCGTAGCGCCGCTCCGATGTCCACCCGGAACGGCGGTGTCCACGCGACGCCGCAATCGACGCCATTGACGGTGACTTCCGCAATCTCGTGAACGGTTCCAAGGTCGAGCCAGACGTGCTGCGGCGCCGCGGCCGGCGCGTGCCAGTCGAGCGTGGTCCTGTAGGCAGCCGTGCCGGAATAGTTCCGGATTCCCGGCTCGGTTCGCGTGGTCCACGACACCAGATTTGCAAACGTCACCGGAGCCGCCGGGCCGCCGCGATCGGATTCGAACGTCACCTGCCACGGTTCGCTGATCGTCTGCGTCACCGCCGGGTCCGTCCCATTCAATCCGGAGCCCTCGCCCGAAATCGTCGTGGCGGTTCGGAAAACAACGAACACCGAGCCGGCGGGTGCAAAATGGAGCGGCAGGACGGTACGGCCGTCGTCGGTCCGCCAGCTTGTTGCCGGCCGCATCTCCCCGGTCACCGCGTCCCACAATTCCGGGGCGCGGTCGTTGATCCGAAGTGAGACGGTGAGATCCCGCGCCGCCTGTTCCTGGTTGGAGAGAAAATAGATATCCCAGCCGGCGGCCGCGCGGTGCGTCCAGGTGAAGTCTTTCGCGGCGACGTCGGCGTTGGTCCGCGCCATCACGTCGCGCGGGATTCCAAGTTTTTCGAACGTCGCACCGCGATACGGGCCGGTCACGACGCGCCCCCGACCGAGGCGATGGCTCGAGCCGTCGGCCGATTCGCCCCGGGGCCAGAGCTCGGCGGCCGCCTGCGCGACCCGGGTATCGCAGCGGGGATAATCGACGAGACTGGGCGAATGCCCCGGACGGTCGCCCAGGATGACGGTCAGTCCTTCGGTCGCGAATTGCCGAAGCCGTTCCGCGACTTCCGGCGTGAGCGCGCCGCCGATCGGATTCATCGGATTCTCCGCCGGAATCACCAGCACGCGATAGCGGGCGCCCCCGGGAAGTTCGAGGCGCCCGTTGTGCATGTGCGCCAGGCGCAGCAGCGCATCACGGTTGATCGAGTCATAGCTGTAGCCATGCAGCGGATCGATCCAGTCGCCCGCTGCGAGGATCTGCGGCGTCTTGCGGCCCGCCATGACCTCTGCCACCGGGGTGATCATTCCGGGCAGCGTACTGTGCAACTGCCAGGGCACATAGGCCCGGCGCGGTATCTCCTCGCCCGTGAAGACCGCGACGTCGGAGACCGCATGCCCCTCCTGGAGCAGCGCCTGGCACCGCTTCGCGTATTCCACCCACGCGCGTCCCGGCCGCCACCAGGTCTGGTCGCGCTGGAAGAACAGGCCGACCCCGCTGAGTGTCATTCCGGGCCGGCGGTCCAGCCACGGATTTTCCGCGAACACGTGATACACGAGCCGGTTGATCCCAAAGCTGTAATTCCGGTCCTGGAGCGATTTCACGACCCAGGGTGCCTCGTCCCACTTCAGGAAAAGCTCGGTGAACGCCTCCGCCTGCGCGACGGGGTGCCCGTACACCCGGGCGCCGGATACCGCGTCGAGTACGTCGTTCAACTTGTCGTGGTCCGCGCTCCGCAGCCAGAATTCGCCCATCGGGATGTCGGCGTACGCGTAATGTCCCATCGAGTCGCTGACCATCGTCGGTGCGACGCTTTCGGAGCTGAAGACGCATCCCTGCGCATGCGCGAGCTGCGCCATCGTGCCGAAGAAATTCTGGTCGAGCAGCTCCGCGATCGTCGTGCGGACATCCCGGAGAAACCGCTCCGAGATTTCGGCGCTGTCGACGGGCACACCGGCCATGACGGGCAGGTACGGCAGCGGATCGTAGCCGCGCCGGCGCTGGAATTCGGTCCGGAAAACGGGTGACCAGTTCTGGCTCGCGCACTCCCAGCTATCGACGTGGAAGACCTTCAACACCCGTCCAGCCAGCTCCGGCCCAAGTTGTCGCACCGCCTCGCCGAACCAGTGCTCGTACTGGAGCCGCACCGCCACCGGGTCGAACTTGTCACACTCCAGCCCCTTCCCGCCCCCGCCCGTGTCATTGAAGTGATTCGTCGAGGTATGGCCAAACCGCAGGATCCGCCAGTGTCCGGGAGGGGCGTCCCAGCCGAGGCGGCCGTGTCCGTCCAGGTGTCCCGTCAGATTTCGCACGGACGCCAGCGGCACGCAGTCGGTCGCGGGAATCTCGGCCCCGGTCGTCGGAGCGCTGATCCGCCAGACGGCGCCGGACTTCCCCTCATATTCGTCGATTCGGGGCTCGCCCGACAGGAGGATGCCGCTGAGCCCCAGCCCCGACTTCCATTTCGCCGAATCCAGGTCTTCCGCGCCGGGTTCTGACCCCGCCGGATCGTACTGGAATCGGAAATAGCGCGCGGTCACCGCCGGAATCGCGTGCGTCGTATCAGCATCGCCGTCCTGCCACCCCTCGCGCGGCGGCACGAGTTGGGTCAGCCGCCGGAAGGTCACGCCGTCGTCGCTGACCTCCACCGTCAGGCGGTTGGCCTGGTAGCTGAACGGGGTGTACGCATTCATGGACGGTGGCGTCCGGATCGTGATGTTCCGGCACGTGAAAGGCACCGGGTACGCGTATTCGATCCAGCACGGTTCCTTGCTGCGAAAACCTTCCTTCGACCCGCCACCGCTGGCGAGAAATTGGGGCGCGGCGCCGCCGACGCTCGTGGTGACCACCGGGACGGCCTCGGTCTCGGGGTGTCGGTCGGGCACCGCGTACACCGCGATGTCACGGTAGTACCCCTGGTTCGTTTCCGGTTGGGGCAGGTCGAGTTCGATGTGCCGGCCGCCTTCGACCGGCGTATCCGTCCAGACGATCTTCTGCATCGAAAGCGCGGGAGTGATCCACGGACCGCCCGCGGTCGCGAAGCCGTCGCAGTCATGCAGGGCGAGTTTCAACCCGAGCCGGTCCGCCTCGTGGAACGCGAACTTCACGCAATCCCACCACGCGGGGCTCAATTGCACGACCGGCGGCGTGACCAGCGGCGGCTCTGCCGGTCCCTTGATCGGCATCAAATACGCACCCTCGACTCCGGCCTGCTTCATCGCAGCGAGGTCGGCGGCGATTCCCGGTTTCGATACGGCCGCGTTCATCCAGTACCAGTACACCCAGGGCCGGGCCGATTCCGGCGGGTGCTGAAATGCCGCCTGCAGATCGGCACCCGAGGAGGCAGCGGCGCGAGCCGGGACAAGCAGCGCGAGCGCACCGAGCGTGAAAACCGCTGTGACCGCACGCGGCCAGGAGGTGGCGGCGATTCCCCAGGCTGGCGGCGGGGTCAGGCGCCCCCGCCCTACCTCAAGCATCTGTCTATTCAGTTTGGCGCTCAGTCTCATGGCGTTCGCTCCCACTTTCACATTCACCTGGGTAATCACTTCTTCGTCGGCTCCGGCGGACGCGGCCGCTCTGTGACCACCGGCCAGTCATCGGTCCGGAAGGGAATCGCCGGAAGCCCGGCCGAGTTCACGAGATTGGGCGTGTCAGTCTCGTTCCATCCAAACCGCACGGCCACGGGATCCGCCACCTCCGGCGAAGAAACGACGACCCGGTCGCCGCGGATCATCGCCTGGGCGGGCACAAAGCGGCGATCGCGGCCGGCGATCGTGAAATCATCGGGAGCCTGGCCATCCCGCGTCTTCAATCCGGCGCCGGCATCGTTGAACCGCAGTTCAACCTTTCCTCCGCCGTGATGTCGCATGGTCGCGAAACTCGGGCTGTACGCCAGCAGGTCATGCCGGCGATACGTATCCGCCAGTGCGAGCCGCGCGAGACGCAGTCCCACGTCGAGTTTGTCCGTCGGATGAATGTCGTGAAGGTCCTTCACCAGATCGGTCGTCACGACCATGCCCGTGTGCGGGATTGAGAGTGCCCGCGCCTGGGCCTCCCAAAACACCGGCAGTTCCTCCGGCGTGACGAGCTTCGGAAACGAATTCCATTTCGAATAATCGAAGGGCGCGATCAGCACGTAATACCAGGGCGCATCCGGCTCGTCCCAGGCGCGGCGCCAGCTGTCGATCAGCGCCCGCATCTTGTCGGCATAGATCGCACCGTCCGCCTGCATCACGTTGCTCTCGCCCTGGTACCAGAGGAAACCCCGGACGGTGAATGGAACGAGCGGCGCAATCATGCTCTGGTAGAGTTCGGTCGCCTGGACTCCCTTGACCCACGCCGCGTAGCGGACGTTTTCAATTCCCCGGATCGCCGGATGATCCGCATACCCGGAGGCGGGAATCCACGCCTCGATCTGCGTTCCCCCAAAGCTCGAGTGGATGATTCCGATCGGCACGTGCAGTTGCCGGTACAACTCGCGGCCGAAGTAGTAGGCCGCCGCGGAGAAATCCGTCGCCTTGATCGAGTCGGGCGTGCACGCGACCCACGTCAACCCGAGCTGTTTCTTGCTCGGCTTGCCCCACCACGGCACCTGATACAGCCGGATTTCCGGGTACCTCGCCTCGGCAATGGCCTGCTCGTAGTTGTCCGTCGGTTTCTGCCCACGCCGTGGACCGAGCGGCTTCTCCATGTTCGACTGGCCCGAGCACAGCCAGACTTCGCCCACCAGCACGTCGGAAAACTCCAGGGTGTTGCGGCCCCGAATGGTCAGCGTCTGGGGATCTTCGTTGGCTGGAAGCGCGCCCAGCCGGACGCTCCAATGCCCGCTGGCATCGGCCGTCGTGAACTCCTGCTCCCCGGAAAATGCCACGGCCACCTTCTCGCCGGGGTCGGCGTCGCCCCACACGGCGATCGGCCGCTCGCGTTGCAGCACCATGTGGTCGCCGAACACCGTGGGGCAATGCACGTCGGCGCGCGCCTGGGCGGCGAGCAACAGGATGGGAACGAGGATGAGGCTACGGGCAGTCATGGTTTGAAGGTCTTGGGTTCGACCGTCTGGAGTTCGATCCGGGCGGCGTGCATCCCACCGGCGGACGCGGTCAGGGTGACGATGCCTGGCAGGTGCGTGGAGCGGAGGATCACGAGCGCGCGCCCCTGGTACGTGGGATGCGGATTCGCACCGTAGGTTTCGGGCGAGGTCAGATCGCCGTTCGCAACGGCAGCGATCGTCGCCGGCCCCGCGACCACGAAGCTCACCGGCCGGTCTTCCGCCGAGTTCCAGCGCCCCCGCCCATCGGTCAACTCCACGCTGACGAACGAAAGGTCGCTGCCGTCAGCTTGGAGGACCGTGCGGTCGGGTTCCAATCGGACCTCGGTCGGCGCATCGGCGGTTTCGAGTGCAAAGGTCTCGGCATCGCAGCCGTGCTCGACCCCGACCGCTTTCAGGGTCCCGGGAACGTACGGAACGACAAAACGCGCGATGAACTGGGTCGTACGATCCGTCGGCTTTTCCGCCAGCAGATGGCCGTTCAGGTACAACCGGACATGATCGTAGCGCGAATAGACCTCCACCGTCAGGGGTTTGGAATCCTGCCCGGGCCAGGTCCAGCTTGGGACCGACGGCGGCATGGCCCACGGGGAAACGCCCCATCCACCGTCCGTCGCGCTTGCCGTGATCGGAGCGGCATCCGCGGCGGCGGGCGTCGGTGTCAGTACCGTCGCATACAGCCGTTCGCCGCGGTTCCAGACGATGTTGCGGTAATGTGAAATCGGCTTTCTCCACCCGGTGATGTCGATGTCGCCGCAGGCTGCGCCATGCCACGGATATTGGTCGCCCTCCCAATGCTTCACCACCGGCTGGCCCGGCGGGAAAACACGGCCGATGCCCGCTTCGCCCAGGTAGTCCATCCCGCTCCAGACGAAATCCCCGATGACGTACGGCGTGTCGTGGGCCACCGCCCAGTTCGCGAACGTTTCACTCTGGTACGACTCGGTGACGACGATCACCCGCTGTGGAACCCTCTCGTGGTCGGCGACGTGACGGGACAGCTCGTAGTTGTAGCCGGCCACATCCAGGGTTGCAAACAACGGGTCCATCTTCGTCCAGTCGCCACCCTTCCCCGGACCATTGACGCCGGCCGTGATCGGTCGCGAGGGATCGAGTTCGCGGATTCTCCCCGTCAGTTCGCGCGCGATTCGCAGTCCGCTCGCATTGCCCCGCTCGTACATCTCGTTCCCGATGCTCCACAGGACGACGGAGGGATGATCGCGATCGCGGAGCACCATGGCGTCGAGATCACGACGCCACCAGTCCCTGAACTCGTTCCCGTAATCATGCGGCGTTTTCGATTTCTCCCAACCGTCGAAAGCCTCGTCGAGGACGAGCATGCCGGCGCGGTCGCACGCATCGAGGAAGGCCGTCGATGGCGGGTTGTGCGCCGTGCGGATGGCGTTGAACCCGGCCTCCTTCAGGAGTTGCACCCGCCGTTCTTCCGCGCGGTCGAACGCCGCGGTGCCGAGCGGACCGTTGTCGGCATGGACATCGGCGCCGACGAGTTTGATCGTGCGCCCATTGAGCTGAAAGCCGTGCTCGGCGGACACCGCGACCGTGCGAACGCCAAAATCCGCACTCGCGGCATCGACGCGCTCCCCGCCCGACCGGATCTCGGCCGTCGCGCGATAGAGCACTGGCGTCACGGGCGACCACAACCGGGGGTGTGGCAGCGTGAACGTAACGCTCGCGTCCGCGCGCCCCTCCGTTGGGAGGGTGATCGGCGTTACCTTGCTGGCAACCTCATGCCCCGCGGGATCGAATAGCGTCAGTCGCAGCTCGACCGCGGAGTCCGTCGCGCTGGCGGCATCGGACGCCGGAGTGCGTTCAACGGTGACCGTCGCCACCACGTCCGCCCGCTCGTCCGAGAGCGCGGCGGTTCGGACAAATAGTCCGCCATCGGCCACGTGGAGCGGAGCCGTCACCAGCAGACGGACATGCCGGTAAATTCCAGAGCCGGAGTACCAGCGGCAGTTTGGCTGGGGTGAATTGTCGACCCGGACGGCCAGGACGTTTTCGCCCGACCGGAGGCTCCGCGTCACGTCGTAGGAGAACGGGGTGAAACCATAGGGATGTTCGCCCAGCCGGCTGCCGTTCAGCCAGACCTCCGCGTTCTCGTATACGCCGTCAAATTCGATCACCACCCGCTGTCCTTTCCACGATGCCGGCGCGTTGAACGTCCGCCGGTACCAGCCGATCCCCATCGTGAAGAAGCCGCCGGCTCCGCCAGACGGCTCGTGGATGTCAACGGGCAGGTCGATGCTCCAGTCGTGCGGAAGCTCCACTGTCTGCCAGGAACTCACATCCGACGAAGGCGACTGCGCCATCGGCACGTCGCCGCGGAAGAATCTCCAGCCGGCATCGAGCGGGATCGTCTCGCGCGCCGCGCCGATCGCCGGCACGAGTGCGCCGGCTGCGAGCGCGCAGCGGGCACCGCGCCAGAGGGCGCGCACCGACCGCATTCGGGGAATGAGATTCGTGAACATCAGGTTGCGTCGGACAATTCGTTGCGGGGGAGCATTGCCGGCCGGCCGTTCGCTCGGCCGACCTTCACCGCACCACCTCCACCAGATACCAGTTGGTCGGCGGCGAACCGAGCGGGATTTCCCAGCCGTCTTCCAGCCTCCGGCCCATCAGCGGCTTGCCGATCGGACGGGCCGCCCCGTCCAGCGGCGTGAGTTTCACCGCCACGGCGCCGTCGAGCTCACGCAGGACGAGCCACCCCGTCACCGGCTCGATCAGCGTCGGACCATGCCCCCACGTCGTCCACATCGTGTGCCGCTCATCCCATTCCGCGCCCGAATTCTGCCAGCGGGAACAGGCGGTCAGCAGCATCCGCGGCGCACGTTCGATCGGGTCGGGCGTCAGCGACGACAGCGTGATGGCACAGAAATCGTTCTTCACCTCCGCGGCGAGGTGCCGCGTTGTCCGGCCGTTGTCGCGCACGAACCCGATCAGGGCCTGGGTTCGCGGCGTGTCGATGGTTACCAGCCCGTCGTAACCGGACCCTGGGCCGGTGATGACTTGGTGGTCCCGTTCGCGCGCGTTTCCTTCGCGGGAATGAGCGGGCAGCGCCGCACTCGGATCACGCACGAACCACGTCAGTTCCCCGGTATCCGACCGATACGGAGGCGGCCGGTTATCGTCGAAATGCCCGGTCGGTTCCGCATCGAGGGCCCGGATTCGAGACTCGTGTCGCAGCGGCAGGCTGAGGGGAAAACCCGGCGTGAAATAGGGCCGGTCCGCCTCCGGCAGTCGCAGGCTCTCGTCGACCTGTTCCCGCGAGTACGTCCGGGCCACCACGGTCCGCGCCGGCGCAACGTCGGGACGCGTGAACATCAGCGCCCCGACGCTGAGCTGGATCATCTTCACCGGGTCCAGCGAGATGTCGAAGTAGTCGTCGACGTACGGTCGCGCGTCCGGGCTCACTTTCGGCTCGAAGGTGTAGAAATAGATGCCGTCCCAATCCTGGAATGCGCCGTAGGCCGCGAGGAGCGGAATGAACTCCGCCGCGTAGTCGTTCGGATTTGGCTCATTGGATTCGCTGACGGTGTAGGGTCGGCCAAGCATCGGGGAGCGGGTCAGCTTCACGATGCTCGAATGCAGCGGATCGTCCACCATCGGCGTGTTGCGGGCGCCATAAATCGCCGGGTGCTGCCAGTAAACGTGCCCGTCGATCCCGTCGAGCAGCGACGTCGAGCGCAGCAGCGGCTGGTTCGGAATCCAGTAGGTATGGTCGGCGGTCGCAATGACCACGGACTTCACTCCAAGGTCGTTCTTCAGGTACGAACGCATGCCGAGGAAGAACCGGCTTTCGACGTCCGTGTAGAACTCCGCCTCGGCGTCGAACCGTTCCTTGCCCGCAATGCTGAAATCCCCGCGCCGCAGCCGCGGAACCGGCGCTCCCGCCGCCACGCCTGCCTCCTGACGGATGACCGCCAGTTGGGCCGGCGTCCGGTTGCGCTCGAGCCAAACCTGATACATCGCGTCGAGCTTGTGCGCATAATGCGGCGTGAAATCGAGCTGGTACGCCGGCGCGCCCGGCGTCAGTTCGCCGCGCAGCCAGTTGCGCGCCCAGAACTCGACGATCGAATTTTCGTTTACGAGCTCGACGGTCGCGACCGCCGGTTCGTGGCGGTATTCGTGTCCTGTGTACGGATTGCGGTGGGTGAGCAGTTGCCGGGCGTAATCACGCTGGAGCGCGATCAACCGGTCGCCGATGTAGGTCATCCCTTTTGCCACCCAGATCTCGGCGGAATCCGGCACGTGGTCCCCCGGCTTGTACTCCCGGCCGACGTTCAGATTCAGGTTCGAGTAGATTCCAACCTTCTTCAGTTCCGCGACGAAATAGTCCAGGCGGTCGAGCGCCGCCGGATCGAAGTGCTGCGTATCGTCCCGCGTGCCATCGACCAGTCCGGCGGGATGGACGGAGTTGTGCCGGCCCTCGGCCTCGGCCTTCGCCCGCATTGCGGCCCGCTCCGCCGCCTTCGCGGGGTCGTGGGTCGTCAGGTCGAGAAAATGGAATCGCACGCAGTCGATTCCCGCGCGGGCGAGCGTCTTCGCCCAGAACGCGGCCTGGTCCTTCGGCGGAAGGTTGCTCGAGCCAAGCGTCCATCCGGTCAGGTTCACGCCCCAGATCCGGAACCGGCGGCCGTTTCCCTGGACGAGGTGGCCGTCCTTGACGGTGATAAATCCGTACTTGCCCGCCGGCGGATCGAGCAGGAACGAGACGTCGACCGGCGAATCCACCCGGTCCCGGTGATCGATCACGAACGGTTGCAGCGGGATGTCGGCGGCGTGAAGGCCGATGGCCAAGCCCCAGACTGCCGCGATCCACCGCACGCCGGTCGCCCGCTCGCGGGCGCCGGGTTTGTCGTAGGCTGCCCGCTTGCGGGCGCCTGGTTTGTCGTAGGCTGCCCGCTTGCGGGCGCTGTCTGGGCGCGAGCAAGCTCGCGGCCTACCGAAACCCCGTGCCGCCGATCGAACATCGAAAATCCAAAATCGAAAATTTCTCCGCTCGCTGGCGCTCGCAGCCACACAATCCGCACTCCGCACTCCGCGCTCCGCAATTTCGTGGACCGCCCGCTCGCTGGCGCCGGGTTTGTCGTCGGCTGCCCGCTTGCGGGCGCTTTCTGGGCGCGAGCAAGCTCGCGGCCTACCGAAACCGCGTGCCGCCGATCGAACATCGAAAATCCGCTTAATCGGCATAATCCGCGCACCAAAATTCGGTCTCATTGGAATGTCACGCGGTACGAACAGACGTCCGCACACGGCAGCCGATCCGGTTTTTCGATCGTAAGCGCGCCGGCATCCTGCCGCCAGCGCAGTTTCTCGCCGGAGCCGACGACTTCGACGTCCGCCACCCGCCTCGCTCCGGCCTCGCCGAGACCGAGCGACTGGATCCTCACCTCGGCAGTCGGTGGCGCCATCTCAAACACATAGAGGTGGCCGCGATTCGTCGTGAAGCGAAAATCCTGCGGCGTGTATGGCAGCGGCGAATCCGCCGCGCGGCCGCGCGGCACCACCGTCGGTCCCTCGCCAAACCTGGTCCAGGGGCGGCTGCCGTAAATCCCCTCCCCGTTCACCTTCGTCCAGGCCGCGATCCCGTGCAGGATCGCCACCTCCCGGTTGTCGATCGTCCCGTCGCCGCGAATGGGAATACTCAGCAGGAAGGTGCCGTTCTTGCTCACCACGTCCGTCAAGATACGGACCACCTGTCCGACCGTCTTGTACGTGATGTCCCTGCGGTAGTGCCAGTCGCCGATGCACGTGCTGGCCTCGAACGGCTCGGCCATCAGACCCGCGGGCACGGTGCGCTCGAAGTCGAGCGTGACCGCTGTCCGCCGCTGATCGTGCAGTCCCTTCGCCGTCAGCACCCGGTCGAGCCGGCCGCCATGGCGGGCCAGCGCGGTATTGTAATAGTCCGCGGCGAGATCGAGCCCGACCTGACCGAGCGGCAGACCCGTATTGTCGAGGTACAGGAAGTCGGGATCGTACTTGTCGATCAGGTCCTGCGCCCGGAAGAACCACTTGTTCGCAAACTCGGGATCATGCGGCGGCGGATCCTCCGTCCATGGCAGCGTGTGCGCGACCTGCCACGCCTGCGCCGCGGCGATCGTGGTGATCCCGTCCGGCATCACGATCGCCGGTTTCCCGTACAGGTCCCGCGGATCAAGTCCGTCCCACCACTTCCCCTTCCCGTCCGCTTTCGTCAGGCGGTAGGCGTCGTAACGGACGCCCGCCTTCGGTCCCTCGGGATCGTAGCCATACGCCGATTGAAACCAGTGCCACGCATGCGAGGAGTGATTCGAAACGCCGAACCGCAGCCCATGCTCCCGCGCCACCTTCTCCCAGGTGCCGATGATGTCCCGGTGCGGCCCGACATTCACCGCGTTCCACGCCTGATACTTGGAATTGTAGGTGTCGAAGTTGTCCTCGTGATTGGCCAGCGCGACGAAGTACCGGGCGCCGGCCGCCACGTACAGTTCCATGAGCGCCTCCGGATCCCAGTGCGCCGCCGTCCACCGGTGATCGATCTCCATGAATCCGAATTCCGAGGGATGACCGTAATGCGCCACGTGATACCGATTTTGCGGCGTGCCCTGGATGTACATGTTCCGGGCATACCAGTCCCCCTGCTCTGGCACCGACTGCGCCGACCAGTGCGCCCAAATCCCGAACTTCGCGTCGCGAAACCATTCGGGACACTGGTAATGCGCCTCGAGCGACGGCCAGTTGGGCGCGACGGGCCCGGGCGTGATCTTGCGCGTCGCCGGCAGCGGCGCCGGCGGCGGGATGGCCGCGCAGAGAAGCGCCGGCGCCGCAAGGAGCAGCGCCGGCGCAATCTGAAGCAAACGAGTCAGGCGATTGATCAATGGACCAGGGAGCGCGCGGGCCGGCGGACCGTTCCGATCCGGACACCGCGCGATCGTGCCGTTTGGCTTCCGGCGGTTAGAACTTCCACGTGACGCTCGCCATCAGCGTCATGCCGTCGATGTACGCGTTCGACGGGAACTGCGGCGATCCCCAGTACTGGTACCGCATCGTGTTGGTGAGATTCACGCCCTGGACCGAGACCTCGAGGTTCTTCGTGATGTCGTAGTTCAGCGACGCATCGAGGTCGCCGTAGGCCCGCACGACTTGCTGGAGGAGGCCGACGTTCACGAAGTTCGAAACACCGGTCACGTACTTGTCGCGCCAGTTGTACGCGACGCGCGCGGAAAACGGGCCCTTCTCATACATCAGCACCACGTTGTAGCTCCGCCGCGAGAGATTCGTGAGCGGGATGTTGTAGCCCTGGATCGTGCTCGGCGTGGAGCTGTTCACCAGGGTGTAGTTGGCCTGCAGGCCGAGTCCGTCGAAGGGCGCCGGCAGGAACGTGAAGAACTGCTGGTAACCCGCTTCCACTCCCTTGATCTTCGCCGGATTCAGATTCCCCGGCGTCGTGATCTGGTAGGTGACGCCGTCATAGGTCTGCGCGGACGTCACGTTGGCGATGAAGCCGGTGACATCCTTGTAGAACCCGGCGGCGTAAACGACGCTGTCCTTGTTGAAGTAGTATTCCAGCGAGGCGTCGAAGTTCGTCGAGCGGATCGGCTTCAGGTTTGGATTTCCCTGCGCGCCCGAGTTGGCGAGCGGATTGATGGGATTCTGGTTCAGCGTGAGCGACGGTGAGATCTGGCCGAAGCTGGGCCGCGTGATCGTCTTGGACACCGCGGCGCGCAGGAACAGCTTGTCGGTCAACTTCAGCCGGCCGTTGAAGCTCGGCATCCAGTCGGTGTACGAACTCGAGAGATGGATCGGCCCATACGACTGCTGGGGCGTGCCCGGGTTGATCGTCTGATTGCCGCCCAGCGCCTCCTTTGTCTGCACCGCGCGCAGGCCGATGTTTCCGTCAAACGGCATGCTCCCGAGGTTGCCGGCGAACTTCGGCATCAGGTAGACCGCGTAGGTCTTTTCCGTGATGTCGAAGACGTTCAGCGGACTGGTATAGAACGCGTCGTTGGTCGGCGTGACCGTCGACGGCGCGCCAAACGCCTTCAGCATGGCCGCCGGATCGCGGAACAGATCGAACATCGTCGAGCTGAGATACTGTGAGGGCTGCGCCTCCCGGTACCCGCTGAAGAAATTCTGAATCGGCGAAGGCCCGATCATCCCGGGGAAGTTCGTCAGCGCCTGCTGGGCGGCGGGGATGTTGTAGCCGCCAAGATAAAGTCCGAGGTTGCTGTCGTCCTGGTGCGTCTGCCCGTACCGCACGCCGGCCAGAATATGGGTGAACAGTCCGCGACTCAGGTTGTAGTCGGCGTCGATCTTGCCGGCCGTGGCGTCCGCGGTCGACGGGAAGAGCCGGTTGATCACCTGCACGACCTTGTAGATGCTCGGATCGTAGAGGCTGGCCCCGGTGGTCACGGCCGCGGGAACCGTCCCGTGGAGGTCGTACGTCAGGCTCGGGATCGCCGCCGACATCCAGACGCCGTTGTTATAGAATCCATAGGCCGCGACGAAGTGGTTCACGTCGAAGTTCAGCGTCAGATCGCCGGATTTCCAGCTTCCCCCCGCATACAGCATCGTGCTCCGGTCCTTCAGATCGCGGATCACGCTGTACGATGTGCCCGTGACGTTCGCGAACGTCGCGGTCTCCACCGCGGTGGTGCTGCCCGGGAACATCTTGCCCGACCCGGCCACGGGTGTCGGCAGACCGATCAACATCGAAACCTGGTCCTCGATGTTCGACCACTGGCTATGGTTCACCCCCGCGTAGAGATCGAGGTGCTCGATCGGTTGCCATTGAATCTCGGCGTTGTAGCCGATCGTGCGGAACACGCCCCACGATGACGAAAGGTTGTAGCCATTGCCGAACAGCGCCGTCGGGGTGCCGGGCGTCACCGTCGTGCTGGCGGTCGGATTGCCGACGCCGATGTTGTCCTCGCGCCAGGGCGTGACGTTGTAGCTGCCGGCAAACAGGACACCGACCTTTCCGATGCCGGTCTTGGCGGTGTCGCTGAAAAACAGATTGTAATTCGGACGGGTCTGGTTCTGGAGCGACGAGTACGTCGTGCCGACGCCGGCCCCCGCGTGAATGCCGTCACCAAAATCGAACGGCTTGCGCAGGCGAACGTCGATCAGGCCGCCGAGGCCGCCCTCGAGCTGGTTTGCCGCCGCCGTCTTGTACACGTCGATGCCGGCAATGAGGGCCGACGGGATCTGCGAGTAATCGAAGGTCCGCTGGCCGTTGGCAATCCCGCCGCCCGACGCGCCGCCGGGCGTGAAGATCTCGCGGCCGTCGAGAGTGTTCTCGACCTGCGTGAGACCGTGGATGGTCACCGCGCCATTGCCGCCGAGTCCGGCGAACGTGTGCGCGACCTGGATGCCGGGAATGCGTGACAGCGCATACGACACGTCAATGTCCGGCAGCTTGTTGATATCACTGGCGACGATCGAATCCACCACCTGTTGATTCGACTGTTTGATTTCCTGGGCGGACGCCAGGCTGGCGCGCAGTCCCGAGACAACATACTCGCTGAGCTGCACGGTATCGGAATCCGTCGCGGTGGTCGACGGAGTGGTTTGCGCCAGCGCTGGAGCGACGCCGGCAAGGACAAGCGTGAGGGCAATCACACCTGTCTTGGGGGGGGTGGTTTTATGCATGACGGAGTGGGCCGATGGCTGGCGTGAACGCAGCCCTTGGGACCTTGGAGCTTCGTTTTGTGGTGTTATTGGTGGTTTACGGCTCCCCAGGAGGGAGCCACGAAAGTCTGCGCCCGGGAAACCGGACGATGCGGTCGCGGGCCGTCGGCGGCCGGTCGCGTCGCGCGCCGGACGGCATGCGCCTGCCGGCCGTCGCGTGCGGAAACGGAAGCAACTCCGAGCGCCGGCGCGGCGTGGGCGGCCCGCGAAAAGGGAAATTCCAATGGCTGGGGTGTGGGGAGAAAAGCCATTCCTCACCGGGTATTCGCTAATGAAATGACGTTTTGCAAATAAAAACTGCGGAATAACCCCTCCCATCCAGGCTTGCCGTGGGGGCGGCGCCGCGCATCTAGGTCGTAATCCACCATGGCACGGGCTTCCGCCACGTCGCTTTCCAACCCGGCCGAATTTCCCAGCGCCGGCGCCTGGCGCGCCTGGCTGGCGCGACATCACGGCCGCTCGACGGAGTTGACGGTTGCCCTCCGGCGCAAGGGAACATCCGCGGGGGCGCTCACGTATCCGGAGGCACTCGACGAGGCGCTTTGCGTCGGCTGGATCGACGGAGTCCGCCGGAAACTCGACGCGGACCGCTACACCATCCGGTTCACCCCGCGCCGGAAAGGGAGCATCTGGAGTCACGTCAATATCCGCCACGCGGAGCGGCTTCTCGCCGCGGGACAGATGCAGCCGGCGGGCGCCCGGGCCTTTGCCGAGCGCCGAGCGGATCGTGTCGGAGTGTACTCCTTCGAGAACCGACCGGAACGACTTCCCGCCGCCCTCGAGCAACAATTCCGCGCGCAGGCCACCTCCTGGTCGTATTTCTCATCCCAGCCATCCGGCTACCGACGGACGGTCATCTGGTGGGTCGTCAGCGCACGGCAGCACGCGACCCGCGAACGGCGCCTCGCTCATCTCATCAAGTTGTCGCGAGCGCACCGCCGCCTCGATCTGACTGCGCCGTACTCCGGCTGACCGACGGCGCACGCGATCGGGTGCTCCTCGGTTTCCAGCGCAGTGGAAAAAACCGGTAGCCGATCGCCGGCGAGATGCCCAGGCGGACGGGGCGGGAACTCCGCTCCCAGCAGCGGCGGGGTCAGGCGACCCCGCCCCACATCGAACCATAGCGCGGAAGGGACCCTCCTTCGCTGAAGCTACGGAGGGCAGGCTCCGCGCCCTGCCGGCGGCGACGACTCACGTTGCGCCGCTCTAGAACTGGATCGGAATCCGCACCGACACGTCGGTGGGCTTGCCGTCGCGCGTCGGGGCCTTGAACACCCACTGACTGACCGCGGTTGCCGCCGACCAGCCGTACGCCGGCCGCGACGCCGAAACGATCCACGGCAGGCGCGCGCGTCCATCACGATCGATCACGAAATCGATGACCGCACTCCCCTTCTCCCCATCCTGCGCATCGCCCGGCAGCACCGGCGCGACGCGGTAGAGCGGAATCAGCCGGCCGTCGATCCCCCGCCCCCCGAGAATCTCCTTCTTTCGCGCCCGCACGACGAGTTGCGTCCACCCGTCGGCGTCCTCGGTGGCGTTCAGCGGCACGGCCTTGAATTCCTGGTGTTTCCGGAGCTGCACCGTCGCGCCCTGTCCCCGCACCATCGCGGGCGAAAACGCCCACGTTTCCACCGCCGCAACGAGCGCGGCGCCGAATTCCGGATTCGTCGCAGCATGCACCTGCACGTCCGTCACGGCCCCGTTGGGCTGCACGGTGAAATCCACGCTGGCGGAACCTCCTTCGCCCTTCAGCAGCAGGTCATGAGGGAACACCGGATCCGCCATGGCGATCGGTTGCGGCGCGGCGTCCGGGTTGGAGCCGTCGGGTGCGGTGATTCCGTTGGCGGCCAGCACCTGATCGCGCGGCGGAATATTCGTGTCGCTGTAGGTGACCTCGCCCTCCATCTCCGTCGGGACCTTCAGGTCTCCTTCCATCGCGGGATGAAATTTCCAGGTCGGAAAGGACTCGAACGACGGCAGCACGAAATCAACGTGCGACGCCTGCACGATCCGCAGGTTCGAGGCCTTCCCATCGGCATCGACGTCGCAGCGAAAAACCACCGTCCCAGGCAAACCGCGTCCCACCAGGGCCGCCGGATAATCGCCGAGCGGGGCGTCGTCCAGCGTCGCGTAGGTTCGCCGCGCCCGTTGCGGCATCATGTCCGCCGGCGGAAGCAGGCCGCCGTGCGGCTTCCCGCCACGCGAAAATCGCACCGGCACATCGAGACAGGTCGCCGCATATTTCCCATCCACCACCCCCGGCGAGAACCTCCAGCGTCGGACCGCCGCCAGCGCCGCCTCGCCGAACGCGGGGGCCGACGCCTTGACGACCCGCGCCGCCGTGACTGTCCCCGTGGCATCGACGATGATCCGGATACGCGCCGATCCGTTCCGGACGGTCTTCGGCACCGTCGGCGGAAAAACGGGAGCCGTCCACGACTTGACCATCGGATCGCTCTCGGGCAGCGCGCCCGCTCCGCTGCCGGCCGGCTGCGCGCGCGACAGGACACAGCACCACGAAACCAGCAGGACAATGGAAAGGGATAGTTTCATTGGCGCCCGCGCACGATGGGAATCATCACTTCCCTGGTCACGAACTTTGTGCGTCCCAAGCGTCCCGGGCGGAAGCGGTCGCGCGTCAAGTCGCGCCGAAAAAAGATTCGTGGATTTCCGGTTTGCCCGACGCCCCGAAGCCCGCACAAACGGCGTCCTTTTTTCATGCCGATCGAACCGACCGAACTCTCCCTCGAGACCATCAACATTCAGGGCGGCACCCAGGCCCGCGTCCGCACCACGGACGAGGCGATCGAAAGCTACGCCGAGGAAATGAACCAGGGAACGGTGTTCCCGCCGATCATCGTCTACTTCGACGGTGCCACCCACTGGCTGGCCGACGGGTTTCACCGCTACCTCGCCGCCAAGCGGATCGGCCGGACCAGCATCCTCGCCGAGATCAACGCCGGCGGGCGGAGCGACGCCCTGCGACACGCGCTCGGGGCGAACGCAACGAACGGCGTGTATCGGACAAACGACGACAAGCGGAACGCGGTGGAAATTGCGCTCGAGGAGTGGCCGGACCTGGCCAATCCGGTCATCGCCGAAATCTGCCGCGTGTCCGTCGAACTGGTCCGCCGCCGCCGCACGGAACTGACGCAATCGGGCAAACTCCAGCGGGCCGAGCGCGTCACCGGCCGCGACGGCAAGGAATATCCGGCGCAGATCGAGCGCCAGCCGCGCGGCAAGACCGAGGAATCATCGGCCGACCGCGAGCGCGGCGGCGGAGGCGGTGCTGGCGGTTTCAGCAATGGCAAGGGCGACGGCGGCGCACTCGGCGGAACGACCGTCGAACTCGAACGCGAGGCGCGGGCCATGATCCGCAAGGGCGAGATCAACCCGTTCGAGCTGCCGAAGCTCGCGACCGCCAACGCGCTCGACTACGCCGACACGGTGATCACCCTCCTCGGCACGATGCGCCCCGACGATCCCCGCCGCCGCGAGGGTCTCGAGAAGATCCGGCAATGGATCGAGAAAGCCATCGCGTCCGCCGCCGCGTGAGCGGAGTGCGGATTGCGGATTGCAGATTGCGGATTACGTAGCTGCGAGCGTGAGCGAGTGGCCCGCTTCGCAGCGAGCGGCCAGATGACCGACTCCGAACCTGTAGGCGCGGTGAGGTCATCGCGCCCACAGATCCGACGACCCGCACACTCGCTCACGCTCGCGGCCCTTCGACCGGCTCCGGGCAGGCCACGGGCTCGCCGCCATCCTGAATTCTGCATTCGCCGCGCCAGCGGCGACCATCCCGCACCCCGCGATTAAACGAGCCGGCTGCGGACAAACGCGATGTGCGTTCGCAGCTCATAAAACTGGTCGGCGAAGGAGGCCGGCACTTTCACGCGGTTCACCGCCTCTTCAATCTCGTCGAGCCGGCGCCTCATCTCGTGCCGGCGTTCCGGCGTCGGCGCTTCAATCAGGTCGCGTTCGAGCCTCAGCAGCGGCCGGTAGCACCGGTAGATCCGCAGCATGATCGTGAATCGGTATGCGGACGGCAGAAACCGCAACGCCGGGATGAGCACCAAGGCGAACGGAACGAACACGACCAGGATCCGGGTCAGGACGCTCGCGAGCCAGAAGGAGCCGATCTTGCTGTAGAGGTAGCCCTTCCCCGACTTGTAGAAGGTATGCGCCTCGTCGCTGATCTTGAAATCGTACCCCAGTGGCGCCGGAAATTGACCACGTTTCTGGAAGATTCCGGGATTTCCATGCAGCTCCTGGGCGACCTCGAGCAACAGATCGGTCAGCGCCGGATGCAGCGACTTCCGCGCCACGAGTTCCACTGTCGGAGCGACCAGGGCGATGTCGCGCGCCGGCAGGTTCTTTCCAAAATCGATCGAACCCTCCGGCAGGTTCAACCGGTTCAGATACGGAAACCGCCGGGTGTACGCATCAGCCTGAATCACGTCATACAACTGGATTCCCGGCGTGCGAAACAGCGACCGCAGCGTCGCTAGTGGGGCCGAGTCGCCCATCAGGAAAACGGCGTCGACCTTGCCGTCCACCAGCGCGTTCGCCGCCGCGGCGGCGTCGAGATCGAGGAGCGTGGTCGATCCCCCCGGCTTGATTTCGTTGGCTTCGAGCAGGGCGAGCGCGAGCGCCCGGGTGCCGCTGCCGATCGCGCCGATCGCGACCCGCTTCCCTGCCAGCTCACTCAGGAGCCGGATCCGCTCCGGCGCGCGATAGAACAGCAGCAGCGGCTGGAACGCGATGCTGCCGAGCGAGACGAGGTGGCTGGTGTCCGTGCCGCCGGCCACTCCCCCCTGCACAAATCCAATGTCGATCCCGGGGGCGCCGGATTGGAGGCGCTCGAGGTTCTCCTGGGAACCAAGCGACGGGACGATCTTCAATGTGACACCATGCTCCGCCAGCGCCTTCTGGTACCGTTCCGCATAGCGCTGGAAGGTGCTGCCGGCCGGCCCGCTTGTGACGGTGATCGTCCGCGGCGGCGCCGACTCGAACACCCAGATCAACGCCAGCACACCGAAGAACATGATGGCGCCGGCCACGATGAACGCGACGGCGGGGCTAAACCCGAAGGTTTCCATCAACGCGGTCACCAGCTTGGGGCGGGTCCGTTTCTTCGGTGTGTCGTTCATGGGCGGCAACGAAAGCGTGTCTGATTACGCAGTTCCGGGGGGAGGTTCCATGCTTTTCGCCGCTGCCGCGGCCAATGTGGTTTGCCGTAGGTCGCGAGTTTGCTCGCCCCCGACTGGCGCCCGCAAGCGGGCAGCCTACAGGAGAAACAAGTTTCGCCTTGCCGCGGCTCGATCTGTGGGCGCGGTGACCTCACCGCGCGAGGCATGGCGACCGCTGCTTC
>DASZYH010000156.1:0-4293 GCA_035545515.1 Opitutaceae bacterium | reverse complement strand
GTGGTTCGAACCGGTGACGCGGACGTCACCGGCACTGGTCGCGGCCGAGCGGAAGCTGTTTGTGCACAATTGCGCTCACTGTCACGGATTCGATGCGACCGGCGACGAGGGTCCGGACCTTCACGACGTACAGACGAGCGACCGCTATATCGTGAACCTGATCACACGCGGAATGCCGCATCAGATGCCGTCATTCGCGAAGAAGTTCTCCAAGGACGACGACGCCGCCCTGCTGGCGTACGTGCGGTCGCTGGAGGAAAACCAAGGAACGTAGAAACGTCAGAAAGAAGAAACGCCCGAAAGAAGAAACGTCCGAAAGTAGAAACGTTTGAAAGAAGAAGCGGGGGCAGGCGGAAGCGTGGAGGACAAACGTTTGAAAGAAGAAACAGGGTGGCGGGAGAGCGGAACGGCGGATGGATTACATCCTGCCTTTCGTGGCTGCGAGCGTGAGCGAGTGGCCGGGAAATCGGTCGCAGCGCGGGGACGACCACGAGCGAGCGGATGGAGCGCGGGGAATAACCCGCGGATGGTCGTCTGCCGTAAGAGTGGAGGAGAAGGACGTTGCAGTGGCGAGTTGTCCGCTCGCTGGCGGTCGCAGCCACAAAACCCGTAATCTGAAGTCCGCACTCCGCAATTTCGTAGGCTGCCCGCTTGCGGTCGCCGGTTGGGCGCGAGCAAGCTCGCGGCCTACGGGCGGGCCACTCGCTCACGCTCGCAGCTACGGCCTCAGGCAATCGAAAATCGAGAATCGAAAATTCGTCCGCTCGCTGGCGGTCGCAGCCACAAAACCCGTAATCTGAAGTCCGCACTTCGCAATTTCGTAGGCTGCCCGCTTGCGGGCGCCGGTTGGGGCGCGAGCAAGCTCGCGGCCTACGGGCGGGCCACTCGCTCACGCTCGCAGCCACGGCCCCAGGCAATCGAAAATCGAGAATCGAAAATTCGCCCGCTCGCTGGCGCTCGCAGCCACGAGGTCACGGATTGCGGGAATTCACTCCGCACTCCGCACTCCGTTATCCGAAATCCACACTCCGAAATCCGCGACAGACTCAGGTCGTTGCGGGGGCGGGTTTCTTTTCCGGCAGGGAGCGCGAGGCGACCTCGGTCTTGACCTTGGCCACGTAGGCGTCGGCGGTCATCACGCCCTCGTCACCGCGGGCGCGGGAACGGACCGACACGCTGTTCGCCTCGGCCTCCTTCTGGCCGATGACGAGCGTGTACGGGACCTTGTCGAGTTCCGCGCGGCGAATCTTCGCGCCCAGCTTGTCGCTGTGCTCGTCGAGTGTCGCCCGCAGGTTCTCGGCCTTCAGCCGGGCGAGAAGCGTCCGGGCGTAATCGATCGTCTTTTCGCTGATCGGCACGAGCCGGATCTGCTCGGGGGCGAGCCAGACGGGGAAGTCGCCGGCGAAATGTTCGATCAGCACGCCGCAGAATCGCTCCATCGAGCCGAACGGCGCGCGGTGGATCATCACCGGGCGGTGCGGCTGATTGTCGGCGCCGATGTACGAGAGGTCGAACCGGATCGGCAGGTTGTAGTCGACCTGCACGGTGCCGAGCTGCCACTCGCGGCCGATCACGTCCTTCACCACGAAGTCGATCTTCGGTCCGTAGAACGCGGCTTCGCCCGGCTCCTCGGTGAACGGCACGCCCAGTGTCTTTGCGGCCTCGCGGCACGCGTTCTCGGCCTTGTCCCAGTTCTCCTTCGTGCCGGTGTACTTGTTCGAATCGGGGTCGCGCAGCCCGACGCGCACGCGGTAATCGTGCATGCCGAGGGTGTTCAGGACGATCTTGACGAGCGACAGGCAGCCGAGGACCTCGGCGCCGACCTGCTCCTCGGTGCAGAAAAGGTGCGCGTCGTCCTGGGTGAAGCCGCGGACGCGGGTCATGCCGTTGAGCTCGCCGCTCTGTTCCCAGCGATAGACCGTGCCGAACTCGGCCAGTCGGATCGGCAGGTCGCGGTACGAATGCGGCTGCGAGGCGAAGATCTTGATGTGATGCGGGCAGTTCATCGGCTTCAGCATGAAGCCGCTGAGCAACTGGTCGTCGGGCTTCACCCGGTCGGGTGTGATCGCCTCGCGGCCCGTGCGCGCGTTGATCTGGTCACGCAGGTTGGCGGAGACGGCCTCGAGACGCGCGTACACCTCGGCGCAGGAGCAGTTCTCGCTGATCGCCTGGGCGAGCGAGTCGTTCTCCACGACGGGGGAGAACTGCGACTCCTTGTAATAGGGGAAGTGGCCGGAGGTCTTGTAGAGCTCGAGCTTGCCGATGTGCGGCGTGAACACCTGCGAGTAACCCTGCTTGCGCAACTCTTCGCTGATGAAGGTCTGCAACTCCTGGCGGATGATTGCGCCGTTCGGGGTCCAGAGAATCAGACCCTGGCCGACCTCGTCGTCGATATGGAACAGCTTCAGTTCGCGGCCGAGCTTGCGGTGATCGCGAAGCTTGGCCTGCTCGAGCTGGTTCACGTACTGCGCGAGTTCGTCCTTCGAGGCGAAGGCCGTGCCGTAAATGCGCTGGAGCTGCTTGTTCTTCTCGTCACCGCGGTGATAGGCCCCGGCGATGGAGAGGAGTTTGAATGCCTTGATCTGCTTCGTGTACCGGACGTGCGTGCCGGCGCAGAGGTCGATGAAGTCGCCGTTCTGGTAGAACGAGATCGCCTCGCCCTCGGGAATGTCGGCGAGCCGGCCCAGCTTGTAGCGTTCCTGGCCGATCTTCTTGATGATCTGGATGGCTTCCTCGCGCGGAACCTCGGTGCGCCGGAAGGGCTGGTTCTCGTCGATGACCTTCTTCATCTCCGCCTCGATCTTGGCGAGGTCCTCGGCCGTCAGTTTGTGGTCGAGGTCGATGTCGTAATAGAACCCGGTGTCCGTCGGCGGCCCGATGTCGAGTTTGGCATCGGGAAAGATGCGGAGGATCGCGGTCGCCAGCACGTGCGAGCACGAGTGACGAATTTCTTCGAGCGGAGTCATGGCCATGATGTGTGTTCGTTGTGGTCCTGCCTACGATTGCAGGGCCGGAATCGGCTAGACCGCCGGGAAATCGGGGACGTGTCAACTCACGTTCCGCCGGGGGCGAAACGGACATTTCGCACGGCGAAAACCAATGTAGGCAATGTAGGGCGGGATCGCCTGATCCCACCAGGTGGAACGCGTTGTCCGCAACGCGTTGGTTCGACGCGATAAGGTGGAACGCGCCGTCCTCGGCGCGTTTGTTCGAACTGGACAGCCCGATGAGGACATCGGTCTCCACCTAGCCGGCCTCCACCTACCGCGCGAACCAGTACGAGCACTTGACCAGCAGGACGTTGGTGGCAGGGGCCGATGTGAGCCGCCCGAGCGCCGCGCCGGCGTTGACGGGCGCACCGCGCCAATCGGACCGTTCCTGTGCCCAAACAACGTACAGGTTCGAACCGGGGCGGAATTCCCACCGCAGCACGAGGTTCGAGCGGAACTGGCCGAAGCTGAAATCGGGACGGCTGGCGAACAGATCGGCGGCTCCATCGCCGTTCTCGTCAAAGCCGTACCGCGCGCCCGCGATCGATGGCGGTCCCAGCGCGTGTCCGCGGGCGTCGTACTCTGCGGCCCGGGGGGACACGACCCGCTCAAACCGGGCATAGGTGCCCGTGCTGCCGAACGGACTGCCGTAATACTGGACGGAAAGCTCGGGCCGGATGAACCACTGCGCGCGAGCCGTGAACGTCAGCGTGTCGCTGTTGAGGGTCGAAACGAGGTACGCGGGCTTTCCCGCGGCATCGGTTCCGGGCACGAACTGCCGGCGGTTTTCCAGATGTTCCCGCCCGGCGGCGAGGGAAACCGTCAGCGCGGGCACGGGGCGGTACTTGAGCTGCGGCGCCACGCGCCATTCGCGGGACGCGTTGTCGCGGGCCCAGACCTGGTAAAGCGACAGTGACCCGACCCAGCGCCGCTCGCCGTCGGTGCCGCCCGCGCGACACGGCCGCAGCGGCGGGTGCGTCCGTGGACACGTCATCCGCGGCCGCGCCATCGGGTGCGAACGCGAGCAGGCTGAACAGGGCGAACAAGGTGCGTTCGGGGCGGCGCACGGTCCTGCCATGCCAGAGAGCCGCGAAAGCATGGCAACCGGCAAGGTTGCGCCATGGCGGAATTTACGCCGGGCAATCGCCGCGAGTAGACAAGCTGTTCGGAAAACGGGGAAAGTAGAAAAGTTAGAAAGAAGAAACGGGGGAAGGGGAAACCCGGAAGGCGAAAGGCAGGAAGGGTGGAAAACGTGGAAGAGCGGAAAAGCGGGAAACGAGGAAGCGGTGATGTGGGCGCGGGG
>DASZYH010000155.1:0-16501 GCA_035545515.1 Opitutaceae bacterium | reverse complement strand
CAGCTACGGTTACCTCCATCTGTTCCGATCAGCTCCTTTCATCTGATTAGTTAACGTTCATGCCGGGCACACTAGGGCGGGGTCGCCCGACCCCGCCTTATCACTTTCCCGAACCTGGTTGAACAGGAGGAAACGGAGAAGGCCAGGTAGGGCGCGGAGTCCCTTCCGCGCCTCCGCTGATGCCCCGCCGGCTTCCAACGGATCCTTTCGCCCTCGCCGTCCGACGCACCTCTTGCCTCCGCGCCAGGGCTGGCTCGGGCCGGAAACCCGGCCGTGTGCCGCGACATCGTCGCATTTCGCCCCCCATTCCCGGCGACCGGCCCCAGAAGCCTTTCCAACGGGCGTCCCACACGCCTTTCCTGTCGGCCCCACCCCTGCTCCGGCCCCGGCCGGATCGGCTTCACCTCCCCACTATCCCGGCATGAAAATCCCACGTCTGGCCGCTGCCTTCATCGCGGCGTGCATTCTCTCCGCGTCCCCGTCCTTTGCGGAGAACGCCGTGCTTTACTGGAACCACGAGGCGCTCAACGCGACCCGCCTCGCCCGGAATCCGCCGCCCGTCTCGTCGTTCTACTTTGCGACGTTCCACGCCGCGATTTTCGACGTGGTCAACAGCATCACCCGGACCCGCCATGGCTGGGCGATCGACGAGCCGGCCCCGGCCGGCATCGCGATGGACGCCGCGATCGCCGGCGCGGCGCACCGGGTGATGGTCTCGCTGTGGAGCGCGAGTTCCAACCCGCATGACCTGCAGACGGCCTACGACAAGGCGCTCGCCGCCATTCCCGATGGCCCCGCGAAAACCCAGGGCATCGCCTGGGGCGAACACGTCGCCAATGCCGTCCTCGCGAAGATCGCGACCGCCGGGTACAACAAGCCCATCCCCGGCAAGTACACGAGCATGCAGCCCGGCAAGTGGCGCGAGACGCCCTCCCAGTTCCGTCCGCCGCTGCTGCCGTTCTGGGGGCGCGTCCGTCCATTCGTGCTGACCTCGTCGGACCAGTTCCGCGCTCCGCCGCCCGAGGCTCTCGGCTCGAAGGCCTACGCCGAGGAACTCGCCTTCGTCGGCAAGAAGGGCGCCCGCGACAACGCCGATCGCACGGAATATCAGACGATGAGCACGCCGTTCTGGAATGACGATCTCGGCACCGGCACACCTCCCGGACACTGGAACATGGTCGCCGCCGACATCGCAGGGCGCCGGCACCTCTCCGAGCCGGACTGCGCGCTCCTGTTCGCGCTGCTCAATTTCGCCGACGCCGACGCCGCCATCGGATGCTGGGAAACGAAGTACTACTACAACGTCTGGCGGCCCGAGACGGCGCTGCGCGAACTGAACCCGTCGCTCAATCCCTACGCCAAGGAAATTCCGACGTTCATTCCCAACATGCCGTCGCCGCCGTTCCCGACCTACACATCGGGCCACAGTACGTTCTCGGCCGCGAGCGCCCGGCTGATGGCGCTCTATTTCGGGACCGATGACATCCCGTTCTCCCTCACCTCTGACGCGCTGCCCGGCGTCGTCCGCCACTACAACAAACTCTCGGACGCGCAGAAGGAGGCCGGCATGAGCCGGGTCTGGGGCGGCATCCACACGATGTCGGACAATCTCCAGGCCCAGAAGATGGGTGTGAAGATCGCCGAATGGGTTTTCAGCCACGCGCTGCTCCCCTTGAACGCGTCCACCTCGGGCGCAACGCCATCAAACGGCCATGGCGCGTCCGCTCGCTAACCCCGCCGAATCCGCGGCGGTGCCGTGGATCCTCCGGATCGGTGTCGCCGGCTGTTTCATCGGCCACGGCGCCTGGGGAATCATCACGAAGGCCGGCTGGCTGCCGTACTTCGCGGTCGGCGGCGTCAGCGCGCCGACCGCGTGGGAACTCATGCCCTGGATCGGCCGGATGGATGTCACGGTCGGGCTGCTCGCCCTGTTCTGGCCGTGCCGTGCGCTCTTCGTGTGGGGCGTCGTTTGGGGCACCTGGACGGCGCTGTGTCGTCCGCTCGCGGGTGAATCCTGCTGGGAATTCGTGGAGCGCGCCGGCAATTACGGCGTCCCGCTCGCCCTCCTCGTCGCCGCCGGCTGGCCCGGCGCGCTCTTTCGCCGGATTAACCGGTGGCCAATCTTCGCGTCGCCTGATGCCGCACCCGCCAAACCGCCCGGGTCATCGCGCCCCTGGCTTCCGGCCGCCGCGCCGGCGGCTTCGCTGGCGCTCGTCCTGCGGGCCGTCACCTTCCTGGTGCTGGCCGGACACGCGGGTTGCACGCTGATGGAGGCCTCCGCCTCCTTCCGGCACAACTACGTCGCGCTTTGGCCGCATGCCCCGGCGCTGGGCATCGCCGTGTTCGGCTGGTTCGAACTCGGCCTCGCGCTGGCCGCGCTGTTTCGCCCCGGCACGGTCCTCCTGCTCGTCGTCGTCGCCTTCAAGTTCGCGACCGAAAGCCTGTTTCTGTTCGCTCACGCTCCGATCTGGGAGGTGATGGAGCGCTTTGGCAGCTACACCGCCCCGCTGGCCCTGGCAGTGCTGCTGGCGGTCTCGCCCGCCCTCTCCGCGGAGCCCGCCGCCCCGATCGAGCGTCCCGCCTGATCTTTACCCCAATGCTCAAGTCCACGCTTCTCGCCGCCGTCCTCGCGTCGACGGCGATCGCCGCCTCCCCGGCGTCGTACACCTCGGAACCCCTCCGGCCCCGCACGCCGGCCACGCCGGGCGCCAAACCGTTCGAGATCCTCACGCCCGCGGAGTCGGGCGCCACTATCCCCAATGTCTTCAACGACCCGCGGATGTGGGGCAGCCGGTTCCGTGAGCTGACGCTCGGCGCGGTCGAGACCGGCATCGGAATCGCGGACTTCGATGGGGACGGGCTCATGGACATCTTCGCCGTTTCGAAGAACGGCCCGTGCGCCCTCTACCGCCAGGTGTCGCCTTTCAAGTTCTTCGACATCGCGAAGACCGTGGGCGTCGCCTGTGACGATCCCGGCGCGAGCAACACGGGCGTGTCCATCGTCGACATCAACCAGGACGGTCACCCCGACATCTACGTCTGCCGGTACAACGCCCCCAATCTCCTCTTCGTCAACAACGGCGACGGCACCTTCCGGGAATGTGCGCACCAGTACGGGCTCGATATCAACGACGCGTCCGTCCAGGCGGTCTGGGCCGACTACGATCGCGACGGCGCGGTCGACTGCTACCTGGTCACCAACATCCTCGACTTCTCCCAGAGTCCGCAGGGGCGCCGCGATTACCTGCTTCACAACGACGGCCATGGCCATTTCACCGACGTCACCGCCCAATCCGGCATCTGGGGCCTGACGCAGGGGCACACGGCATTGTGGGTCGACGTCAACCACGACGGCTGGCCCGATCTCTACGTCGCGAACGATTTCGAGACACCCGACCGCCTGTATCTGAACAAGGGTGACGGCACGTTCACCGATGTCGTCGACGAGCGGCTGCCGCACGTCACGTACTTCTCGATGGGCGCCGATGCGGGCGACATCAACAACGACGGGCTGGTCGATTTCATGATCACCGACATGCGTGATCGGAATCACGCGCAGTTCATGGACGGGATGGAGGAGATTGGCCGCGGTCTCTGGGAAATGGAACGCGTGAGCGACCTGATCCCGCAGTACATGTGGAACGCCGTCTACCTCAACACCGGCACCGATCGTTTCGCCGAAGTGGCGCACCTCCTCGGCATCGACGCCACCGGCTGGACGTGGTCGGCCCGGTTCGGCGATCTCGACAACGACGGCCGGCTCGACGCGTTCATCACCTCCGGGATGATCCGCAACTTCATCGACGCGGACCTGGTCGACAAACAGAACATCGCGCCAACGCTCGCCGCGCGCGCGCAGGTCTGGCGGCACGCGCCGCCACGGAATGAAACGACGCTCGCCTATCAGAACCTCGGCGACCTGAAGTTCCGGAATGTCTCGCAGGCCTGGGGCCTCGACCACGATGGCGTCAGTTTCGGCTGCGCGGTGGCCGACCTCGACGGCGACGGTGACCTCGACCTCGTCTTTTCCAATTACAACGCCCCCCCGACCATCATTCGGAATCACACCGCCACCGGGCATTCCGTGGAGATCAAGCTCGCCGGCCGCGTGCCAAACCGCGACGCGATCGGCGCCGAACTGCGGATCGAAACCGCGTCGGGCGTCCAGGTGCGCGAGCTGTTCACCGAACGCGGCATCGTCAGCAGCGAACCGGCGATCGCCCATTTCGGATTGGGTGCCGACACCGAGATTCGGAAACTGACGATCACCTGGCCGCGCGGCCAGGTGCAGACGCTGGAGCATCTGCCGGTCGACCGTCTCCTCACGATCGCGGAGCCGCCGCTTCCGGCCGGGTTCAAGCCGGCGCCGGCGATCCTGCACCGAGGTCCCTCGCCGGACGCCCGGTACGTCGACACCGCGGACCGGCGGGGCCTCCAGCACGTGAACGCGCTCCGGCCGGTCGACGAGCTGACCGCGCAACGTCTGCTGCCGCGCCGGTTCAACAACGAGTGCGCGGCGCTCGCCGTCGCCGACGTGAACGGCGACGGGATCGATGACGTGTTTGTCGGCGGCAGCTCGGGTGCGCCCGCGCAGCTCTACCTCGGTCGCGCTGACGGCTCGTATTTCCCCGCAGCCAGGCAGCCGTGGGCCGACGGAACGGACGTCGACATCACCCACGCGTTGTTCTTCGACGTGAACGGAGACGGCCATCCCGACCTGTTGCTGGTCGCCGGCGGCGTCGCCCACCCGCCGGGCGATCCGCTGCTCAACGACCGGTTGTACCTGAACGACGGGCATGGCGGGTTCACCCTGGCGCCGGTCGGCACGCTTCCGGCCGATGGCGAGAGCACCGCGGCCGCCGCGGCGGCTGACTTCGACGGCGACGGCCGGCCCGACCTCTTCGTCGGCGGCCGGGTCGTCCCGGGGCACTATCCGGACACGCCCCGCAGCTTTCTCTATCACAACGTCGGCGGGAAACTCGTCGACGTGACGGACGAACTCGCTCCCGGACTCCGCCACATCGGCCTGGTGACCGGCGCCGTCTGGGCCGACGTCGATGGCGACCAGCGGCCCGATCTGCTGCTCAGCACCGAATGGGGGCCGATTGTCTATTTCCACAACACTGGCCACGGCTTCGAGAACCTGACCGCAAAGGCCGGGCTCGCCCCGGTCACCGGCTGGTGGAGCGCCCTGGCGGTGGCGGACGTCGACGGCGACGGACGCCCCGACCTCATCGCCGGCAATGTCGGCCTGAACACGAAGTACCACGCGACGCCGGCCGAGCCGACGCTCCTGTACGCGGGCGACTTCGACGGACGTGGCGAGCACGAGCTGGTCGAGGCGCAGTACGAGGGCGGTAACCTCTATCCGGTGCGGGGACGCAGCAAACTCAGCTATTCGTTCCCGTGGATCGTGAGGAAGTTTCCCACGTTCCACGCCTTCGGCCAGGCCACGCTGACCGACATCTTCGGCGCCAAACGCCTCGCGGGCACCCGGCGCTTCGCGGCGACGGAGC
The DNA here is from genome assembly GCA_035545515.1 of Opitutaceae bacterium. Classification (GTDB taxonomy): domain Bacteria; phylum Verrucomicrobiota; class Verrucomicrobiia; order Opitutales; family Opitutaceae; genus ER46. The sequence goes on along the minus strand of DASZYH010000155.1, from coordinate 10,985 downwards.
TGCAGAGCGGCGTCTTCCACCAGCAGCCTGACGGCACCTTCCAGTTCGAGCCGCTGCCCCGGATGGCTCAGATCGCGCCGATCAACGCGATCGTCGCCCGCGACCTCGACGGCGACGGCCGGCTCGACCTGTACTGCGCCGGCAACAATTTCGGGCCCGAGCCAAGCACCGGGCGCTTCGACGGCGGTGTCAGCCTGCTCCTCCATGGCGATGGCCGCGGCCACTTCACGCCCGTGCCCTCGTATCAATCCGGTCTGCTCGTCCCCGGTGAAACCCGCGCGGCGGCGGCAATCAACGTGCCGGGCACCCGGGGTCCATCCCTCGTCGTCGTCCGGAGCGAGGGACACGTCCTCCTCTTCACGCCCCAGCACGCCGCCGCCGGTGACGCGGCCGCGGCAAACTGAGAATCCAGAATCGCGCCGCCTAAGCGCAGCTCGGACTCCGCGCCGTACGGAAGTCCCGCATTTTCGGCGCTAGACCGGTTGAAACAAAGATGTAGCCGGTCGCCGGCGCGATGCCTCGGGTGGCAGGGCTGGGACTCCCAGCCGCGGCTGGGTCAGGCGATCCCGCCCTGCATCGAACCATGGCGCGGAAGGGACCCTCCTTCGCCCAAGCGCTTCCGCCTTCGCCAAGGCTACGGCGGACAAGACAGGGCAGGCTCCGCGCCCTTCCGGCGGCTACGACTCACGTTAGGCCGCCCAAATCGGCTGTGACCGCCACGCGGAGGCAGTTTGCCGCATCGGTTTCGATTTGGGCTGGTGCCGGTAGTTCGCCGGCTCTTATCTCGACCAAACGGGTCCCCGAGTGATGCGAATTTTGTCCCTGCTCAACCTGCGCTCACGTCTTGACCGGTTGCGTCACGCCCGTCCCAACCCCATGTGCCACTCCTTGTTCGCCTTCCGGTGCGGCGCGCGCGCCGTCGTCCGCCGGCTCGGTGTGCTCGCCGCGCTGTGGCTCGCAGGTTCGGCGCCCGGTGCGCTCGCCGCCGATGCCGCGCCAGGCTGGCTCGCCACGTCGCCATCGGCGTTTGTCCGGTCCTACACCACCACCCGGGTGGAATGGATGCCGTGGGGCGACGCCGCCTTCGAGCGCGCCCGGCGCGAGAACAAGCCGCTCTTCGTCGAGGTCGGCGCGTTCGGCAATCAGCTCAGCCGCGCGATGGCGCGCCAGACCTTCGGCGGCGGCGCCGCCACCGATCTGCTCAACCGCTCGTTCGTGTGCGTGCTGGTTGATCGCGACGAGCGGCCCGACGTCGCCGCGCTGCTCATCACCTACGTCCATCGCGTGAAGCAGCTCGACGGCTGGCCCCTCAACGTCTGGCTGACACCCGACCTGCGTCCCTACGACGGCGCCACCTATCTCCCTCCGGTCCAGGAGTGGGGCAAACCGGCGTTCATCAAGATCGCCCAGTCCGCGCAGGACGAATGGGGCAGCCCCGCGACGATCCGATCCCTCGCCGCCGAGGCGATGGCGATGATCGCTCCAAACCTGCCGCCCGTCTCCCCGGCGGCACCGGACAAGATCGCCACGCAGCTCACCGCCAGCGCCGACGCCTGGCTCGGTTTCGCCGACCAGCAGCACGGCGGCTTCGGCGATCCGCCCCGCTACCCCGAACCGGAGCTGCTCCGATTCCTGCTCCAGCGTTCCGGACCGGACCGCGAGTTCGCACTCAAAACGCTCCGGCTGCTGGCGAACAGCGCGCTGCGCGATCCGCTCGACGGCGGATTCTTCCACTCCGCCGACGACAAGTTGTGGCACATCCCGACCCCGCAGAAAACGCTCTACGATCAGGGCCGGATCGCACTGGCCTATCTCGATGCCGCCGCCGTCCGCGATGATGCCGTGTTCGTTGCCGCCGCGCGCGGGATCCTCGACTTCACGCTCAGCCGGCTGATGCAGCCCGACGCCACGTTCGACGCGATGCGCGACGGCACCGATGAGGACTACACCGGACACTACGCGTGGACCGCTGCCGAGATCGAGAAGGTGCTGGGGCCGGAGGCGGCCGCCTTCGAACGGGCGCACGGCGTGGAGAAAAACGGCAACATTCCCGCCGACTTCGATCCGAACGGCTGGCTGAAGGGCAAGAACTTCCTCCGCTCGACGCTTCCGGCCGATCCGGCCGACGCCGCCGCGGCGGCCAAGCTCCTCGCGATCCGCGATCGCCGCCCCGCGCTCCCGCGGGACGGTCGCGCCACTGCCGCCGCGGAAGGACTCGTCATCGCGGCCTTGGCCAGGGCCGGGGAGCAACTGCACGAGGCGCGTTACACCGCCGCCGCGACAGCCGCGTTCGATGCGCTGAAGACCCATTTCGGGCTGACCGCAGCCGGCGACCTGCGCCACCAGCACGATTCGGAGCTCGAGGCCTCGCCTGCCGATGATGCGGCCGTCGCCCTCGCCTGCCGGGCGCTCGCCCGGGCGACCCATCGCGAGGAACTCGCCGGCATCGCCTCGGCGCTCCTGAAGCGCTCCGCCGAGGGCTACTTCAATCCCAAAACCGGCCGCTACTTCGCCACGGCGCTGCCGCTGCCAACCGGTTTCTTCGTTCGTCCACTCGCGACCGTCGATGTCGTTTCGCCGGAACCCCTCGCCCTGCTCGCCGGACCGGACGACGCGACCCGGACCGCCCTGACCGCCGCGCTCGCCTCCTCCGTCGAGAATGGTCCGACCACCCCGGCCGGCGACGTCCTGCTCGCCCTCGCGACTTCGCGATAGGACCGCATCCTCCGGCGGCGAACCCTACTCGACGTCGGTGAGCCGATAGCCGACGCCCGCATCTGTCCGCAGGTACTTCGGCTGGTGCGGGTCGGTCTCGAGCTTCTGCCGCAACCGCGTCATGTAAACCCGGAGGTACTGCGCATTGTCCTGGGCACGCGCCCCCCACAGCGCCCGGAGGAGCTGTGGATGGGTGACGACCCGGCCGGCATGCTGCGCCAGATACGTGAGCAGATCATATTCCTTGCGCGTCAGCCTCACCGGCACGCCGGCGCGCCGCACGATCCGGGCGCCAAAATCCAGTTCGACGTCGCCAAAGCGGATGACCGGGCTTTCCACCGTCGGCTGCACGCGGCGGAGCACGGCCCGCAGCCGCGCCAGGAGTTCACGGCTGCTGAACGGTTTGGTCAGGTAGTCGTCGGCCCCGGCATCCAACGCGGCGATCATCGTGTCTTCCGAATCCCGCACCGTCAGGACCAGGACGGGAATCTGCGACCACTCCCGGAGGCGGCGCAGCACCTCCACGCCGTCGAGGTCCGGCAAGCCGAGGTCCAGCACCATCGCGTCGGGGCGGCTGCTTGCCGCCTCCGCCAGCCCGAGTTGCCCCGTTTCGGCGGCCGTCACTGCGTACTGCGCGTGCTCGAGCGTGATCTTCAACAGCCGCCGGAGCTGGATTTCGTCCTCGATCAGGAGCAGGCGGACCGGGTGCGCTTCGTTCATTTGCCGTTCGTTTCGGTTCGCGGCAACGACAGCGTCACCAGGGCGCCCCCGCCCGGATTGTCGGCGACCGCCACGTCGCCGCCCTGCGCATGGACGAGACCCCGGACGATCGACAGGCCCAGTCCGAGTCCGCCGACGCGCGCGGCCTCCCCGCGCGTGAATTTCTGAAAAAGCCGTTCCCTTACGTTGGCGGGAAAGCCCGGACCCCGGTCCGCCACGGCGATGAACACCCCGTCCCCCCGGAGGCCCGCGGAGAGGCGCACCGACGTTCCCGGTGGTGTATGGAAGGCCGCGTTGAGCAGGAGATTCATCAGCGCGTGCTCCGTCAGCGCGAAATCCGCGCGGATGGGAGGAAGATCGTCGGGAATCGTGATTTCCAGGGCATGCCCGGCCAACGCATCCCGCGTGCCATCGACCGCCGAATTCACGACATCCGCCACCTGACACCAGTCGACCCGCGGCCGGAGCGCACCTCCTTCCAACCGTGTCTGGTCAAGGAGATTGCGCACGAGGCGGTTGAGCCGGCGGACCGCGATCCGCACCTCCTCGGTCAGCTCCCGCCTCGCGGCGTCGTCGGAATCCTCCAATCCATCGACGGCGGCGTCGATCACCGCGAGGGGCGTCCGCAGTTCGTGCGACACGCTGTCGAAGAGCGCGCGGTGCAGCTTCTCCGATGCTTCCCGGACGCGCTCGTTTTCCGCCTCGCTCCGAAACCGCCCCGTCAACTGGCCCGCCACGAGCGCGACGATGATGTAGGTGATGAACAGCAGCGCGTCGTCCGGCGAGTCGATCGCAATCGCAAACCGCGGCGGGATGAACACATACTCCCACGCCAGCGCGCTGAGGATGCCCGCCAGCAGCACCGGCCCGCGGCCGATCCACAGGCTCACGACCATCACCGTCAGCAGGTAGATCAGCCCGAACGCCACGTGCGAGATCGGGGGCAGCGCGATTCCGACGCCGGTGACAACCGCGATCGCGGCAATCGCGACGGCGTACTCCGTCCAGGGACTGGACGGTTCAGCGGGGGTCTTCGCGGGACGGGCGCGGGAGCGCATCCCGTCCGCCAAAGCAGGGACCGCGCCGACTTTCCACCCGGCCGCTCAATGGTGCGAGCGCAGGAAAATCAACAGGATGAAGAACAAGACGATCTGCACCGCCACGACGATCGCGAGGATCAGCCAGAGCTGCCGCGAGCGCCCTGGCGTCTGCGGCTCGCGCAGGTGCTGGAACCGGCCGACGAGCTCGACTGCCTCGTAGTTCTCCAGCTCGCGTTTCATGTCGGCCGCGGAGGTGTACCGCCGGTCCGGATCGCGCTCCAGCGCATGCAGCATGATCTCCTCGATCACCGGCGTGAGGTTCGGATTCAGCCGGCGTGGAGCAACCGGGTCTCCGGTCGTCCGGGCGTTCATCACCACGTACGGACTCTCGCCCTGGAAGGGCGCCGAACCGGTCGTCAGTTCGTAGAGGATCGCGCCCAGCGAGTAGATGTCGGTCCGCTGGTCGCCGCGTTTTCCCTTCACCTGCTCCGGCGCCATGTAATCCGGCGTCCCCATGGTTGGGGAGAACCCGACGAAGGTCAGCCGCCGGGCTTGCTTCACTCCGGCGATGCCGAAATCGAACAGCCGCACCGACCCGTCGCGGCACATCATGATGTTCTGCGGCTTCAGGTCGCGGTGGGTGACGCCGTGCTCGTGCAAATAAGCGAGGGCATCGCAGATCTGCGCGGCGATCCCGGCGGCTTCCGTCTCGGGGAGCGGGCGCTGCCGCGCGAGCCGCTGCGCCAGCGTCTCGCCCTCCAGAAATTCCATCACCAGGTACGGCCGGCTCTTCGTCTCCACCTTGATCACGCGCAGGATGCCGGGGTGGTTCAGCCGCGTCCCAATCTCCTCTTCCCGCTGGAAACGCTCGAACCCCGCCACGTCGCTCTCGAGGGTCATCAGCGGCACTTTGATTGCCACGATCTCGCCGGTCCGCCGGTCCTTCGCGCGGAAAATCGACGCCATGTTGCTCCGCGCGACCAGGTCCGTCAGCTCAAACCGGTCGTCGAGCACGTGGCCGGGCGCGAGGTCGCCGGTGCCGGTGACGGCCTTGGAACGGTTCGGCGACGAGGAATGCACGACCTTCTCCCAGTCATTCACGGCGATGATCTGCAAGGAAATGTTGTCGTCGCTCCCGCGTTTCTCCGCCAACGCCAGCAGTTCGCGGCACGCATCGTACGGGTGGTGACGGCACACGATCTGGCAGATCTCGTCGTCCAGCACGAACGCGTGCAGGCCGTCGGTGCACTGGACGACGAAGTCGCCGTGGTGCAGGAACTGCGTCGCCAGGTCGGGGGTGCAGAACGGCTCCTGGCCGACGCTGCGCGTGAGCTGACAGCGCTCCGGGCGGACCATCGCATTGCGCTCCAGCATCAGCCCGAGTTTCACCGGCAGCGACGTGGCAACATGATCGCGCGTCAGCCGCCGGATCGTCTTTTTCCGGATGTGATACGCCCGCGAGTCGCCGGCGTGCGCCACGGACACGGCATGATCGCGAAACAGCGCCGCCACCAGCGTGGTCGCCATCGGCCCGCCGCCCCGTTCCTGCGCGGCGCGGTGGACCGCCGTCGCCGCCGCCGCGAACATCCGCCGCAGGCCCGCGTAGGGCGTCTCCCCGGGCGGATCCTGGCGGAACGTCTCCAGTGCCGCCTCCACTGCGAGCCGGCTCGCGACCTCGCCGGCCGCAAGGCCGCCGACGCCATCCGCCAGGACGGCGAGGCTGCCCTGGCGATCGCGCACGAGCGGATCCTCCGGCTGCCAGTAGTCGAGGTAGTCCTCGTTGGACTCCCGGATCCGGCCGGCCGTCGTCAGGCGGGCATAGCGCAGGTGCATCGGTCTCTTCGGGACACCGGACGCCGCCGCGAGGCGGCGCCGGCGGATCCGATCGACTCAGGCCGGCACCGACGCCTTGTCGGAATCGACGAGGATCGACTTGCCCCGGGCCGCGCTCGCGGACCGGAAGTAGATCAGGCCATACAGTCCCCACGCCAGCGCGACGCCGAGCGCGATGTACGGCTCCTTCCAGCTCATGCCCGAGACCGAGAACGGCCCGATGAGGTAGAACAGCATGCAAAGCAGGTTCGCGACGAGGCCGAAGGCCGGGATCGCCAGGTGCTTGATGAAGTTGAAGTGCGGCTGCTCCTGGAATGCCACGATCGTGATCACGCAGGTCAGCATGTAGAGAAGGAAGGTCCCGAAGTTGCTGATCAGCGTCACCACCACCAGCGAGTTTGGCAGCTTCGCATAGGTCTCCGGCGAGAAGATGCCGAAGCTGTACCAGAGGTTGTGATATTTCGGATCGAGCGGGGCGGGAGTCGTCCCGCCCAGGTAGAGACTCACCGTCACGATCCCGACCACGGCCGACAGCGCCGACAGCACCCAGATCGCGCGGTGCGGCGAGAGCGTGCGTCCGTGCAGCAGGCCGAAGTGCGACGAGACTTCGCCGTCGCGGCCCATCGCGTACGTCACGCGCGCCCCCGTGCTCAGGCAGGCGAGCGTCGTTCCGATCAGTGCGAGCAGGACGGTGAACGCCTGCACGAGCATGAACGCGCGGCCGGCCGTGTAGCTGCCGAACAGCCACGTGCCGGTGATCACCATCAGGTCGCCGATCGGCGCGCCCGACGCCGCCGCGTTCGGCATCGCGTAGCCGTTGTGCAGCAGGTAATTCGCCGCGAAGTATTCGAAGAGGTAGCAGACCGCCCCCTGGATCGCGAGCGACAGCAGGACCGCCCGCGGGATGTCCTTCTTCGGGTTCTTCGCCTCCTCGCCCATCGAGGTCACCGACTCGAAGCCGACCAGGATCAGGATCGCGATGCAGGCCTGGATGAAGACGAAACTGAATCGGTGCGGCGCGATGACCGATCCGGCCGAGGAATGGAAGTTGAACGTCGTGACGCCCTTGTCGTCGGTGGTCGTCGCGTCCTTCGCGTCGTAGCTGACGGTGAACGGCGCCGCGAGCTTCGGATCGGTCACCGCCTTCCCGTCCTTGTCCGCCGGCACCGGAATCCCGTCCTGGTCCTGCGCGTCCTGCATCTGGTACACGGGCTGGTGGTTCGCATCGAAGGTCGGCTTGCCGTTCGCGTCGAGCACCGGGATCGGTTTGCCCTGGTCGTCCTTCACCGGTGTCTGCGCCACCTGGTAGTTCACCGCCACGCCGTTGGAGAGGTGGTAGCCGACCGAACCCTGCGGGTGCTGCGCACGGTACGCGATCGCGATGATCGAGAACACCACCAGCGCGGTGATCTGCACGATGTTGATCGCCATGTTGACGGCCGTCGTGCCGGTGACTCCGCGGAACGCGATGTAGCCGACGCCGAACGCGAAGAGGATGCAGAACCCGAACATGAACAGCGGGCTGCCGTACGAGCCGGAAAACGTTCCGGGGAAGAACTGGTTCAGGAGGTAACCGCCGAGGATCGCGGTCACGCCGACCATGCATCCCGGATACACCCAGTAGTAGAGATGGCTGGCCCAGCCGGTGATGAACTTCGCGATCCGCGCGAAGCGGTAGGCGCGGGTCTTCGAGAGGAACGCCTGCTCGGCATAGAGATACGACGAGCCCGCCCCGGGATAGAGCTTCGACAGCTCGGCGTAGCTGAGCGCCGTGGCGAAGCACAACAGGAGCGCAGCCACGATGCCGAACCACATCGCGCACCCGGCCATCGGCGCGCCGTACAGCGACTGGATTTGGAACGTGAGCCAGAGAAACGCGCCCGGCGCGATGAGCGCCATGGCGTTGATGGTGAGTCCGGTGAGTCCCAGCGTGGGCTTCATCGACACCGATGAGGAGGGGGACGGTGAGGGCGGCATGAGCTTGTTGATTTTGGGTTGACGTGCGGCACGCACCGCGACGCATGCCCCGCGTCACCAGCCGGCGGATACGCCCGCCGGCAGCCTGCAACGCGATTCATGGTCGGCCGTGATGCCGTTGCGGTCCGGGGTAGCCGCCGCGATGCCATCACCCCGGATTAAATGATCGTTAAATCCCCGCCGCCGGCATAAACGCCGCATAAATTGGCAATCCCGCCGCGGCCGGCGCCCCGGCCTCGCCCGCAAAAAAAAGCGGCGGTCCTCCGCTCAACTGGAGGACCGCCGGACCGGTTTGCCCCGCAGAATTTCCCGGGACACCTGTCCAAACTTCACCCGGCGTCCAGCATACCCGGTGCCGTCGCCTTTGATTCCGCGTCGTAAGTCCGCCTCCCGGCATTAATATTGCATTAATAACCCGTTGGCCGGCCACCTCCCGGCCAGATCGGGCTTGCCCTCGCGCCCGCGCCAGACACCTTTCGCCGCTCGTTCTTTGGATTCGCACGCCTAAGCTGCCGCGCCTTCCTGCGCGACGGCCCGGGGGACCCAAATGCCGTCGCGCCTCGCGCGCGACGACCGGGGCGAACGGACGCGGACCTCCGCGGCCGGGGTGACTTCCTAGCACCCAGCCCGTCAGCTAACCTCGTCGGCAATGGGAAGGGCGGTCCAGCGAACCTCGCTTGGGCGGGGATATCCGCGATCGCTCCAACGCAACCACCTCGTCGCGTCCGCGCGGGCCCACCCCGCGCCGACCGGCGCGTTCTCGCCGCCATGTCCATCCGCTCCCTCTTCTTCGGCCGCGCCCGCTCGCTGTCGGAGGAAAACCTCTTCCACAATCTCTCGCTCGTCGCCCTCCTCGCGTGGGTCGGCCTGGGCGCCGACGGCCTGTCGTCGTCCTGCTATGGTCCCGAGGAGACGTTCAAGGCGCTCGGCGCGAACCACCACCTCGCGATCTTCGTGGCGCTGGCGTCGGTCGTCACGATCGTCGCAATCTGCGCCAGCTATTCGCAGACGATCGCGCTGTTTCCGAGCGGCGGCGGCGGCTATCTCGTCGCGAGCAAGCTGCTCTCGCCGGCGGCCGGCGTCGTGTCCGGCAGCGCCCTGCTGGTCGACTACGTCCTGACCATCACGATCTCGATCGCCAGCGGCGCCGACGCGCTCTTCAGCCTCCCGATGCTCGCCCCCTGGCTGCAGTGGAAGCTCGTCATCGCCTATGCGGGCGTGATTGGCCTCACGCTGATCAATCTCCGCGGCGTGAAGGAATCCGTCATGCTCTGGGTGCCGGTCTTCTTCCTGTTCGTCCTCACGCACGCGTTCGCGATCGTGTACGCGCTCTCGACCCATGCCGGCGGCCTGGTCACGGCCGCGCATGACACCGTGCACGAGGTGCACCTGGTCTCCGGCGAGGTGGGCGTCATCGGACTGCTCGCGCTCATCCTGCGCGCCTACAGCCTGGGCGCCGGCACCTACACCGGCATCGAGGCGGTGAGCAACGGCCTCCCGATCCTGCGGGAGCCGCGCGTGCACACCGGTCGCGTCACCATGGTCTACATGGGCGTCTCCCTCGCCGTCACGGTTGCCGGCCTGCTGGTGGCGTACCTGCTGTTCCATTGCGAGCCGGTGGCCGGCAAGACGCTCAACGCCGTCCTGTTCGACAAGATGACGGCCGGCTGGCCGCATGCGCTCGGCTCGAGCTTCGTCTGGATCACGCTCGCTTCGGAGGCGGTGCTCCTCTTCATCGCGGCGCAGGCGGGCTTCGTCGACGGTCCGCGCGTACTCGCCAACATGGCGCTCGACCGCTGGCTGCCGACGCGTTTCGCCAACCTCAGCGACCGCCTCGTGACGCAAAACGGCATCGTGCTGATGGGCGTCGCGGCCGCCCTGATGATGATGCTCACCGAGGGATCGGTCGACGCGCTCGTCGTGCTCTACTCGATCAACGTGTTTCTCACGTTTTCGCTCTCCCAGCTCGGCATGGTCGTGCACTGGTGGCAGGAGCGCCGGCGTGATCCGACCTGGCTGCGCAAGCTCGCGATCAACGGCTTCGGCCTGGTCCTGACGACGTTCATCCTGATCTCGCTCACCGTAATCAAGTTCTTCGAGGGTGCGTGGATCACCGTGCTCGTGACCGGCGCCCTCATCGGGCTGGCGTTCCTCATCCGGCGCCATTACCGCCACACGACCGAGCAGCTTCGCCGGCTCGATTCGATCGTCGACGCGGCCGCGGTCGAAACCACGTCGCGCGCGCTGGCGGAAGGCGCGGCCGATCCCAAGGGCCGGACCGCCATCCTGCTCGTCAACGGGTTCAACGGGCTCGGCCTGCACACCGCGCTCCACGTGCCGCGCCTCTTCGGCAACACGTTTCGGAATTTCGTCTTCATCTCCGTCGGCGCGGTCGACGCCGGCAACTTCAAGGGCGCCGACGAGCTCGAATCACTTCGCACGCACACGCTGGAAGAATCCGCGCGTTACGCGGACTGGGCGCGTGCGCACGGGTTCGGCACGGCGACCTTCAACGGCATTGGCCACGACGTCATGGGCGAGGTGATGCGCCTCGCGCGCGAGGCCAAGGAGGCGTTCCCCAACAGCGTGTTCTTCGCCGGCCAGTTGCTGTTCGCAAAGGAGACGTGGATCAACCGCGTCCTCCACAACTCGACCGCCTTCACGCTCCAGCGCCGCTTCTTCCTCGCCAACCTCCCCTTC
>DASZYH010000154.1:0-5006 GCA_035545515.1 Opitutaceae bacterium | reverse complement strand
GCGTGAGCGAGTGGACGACACTTTGAATCTAAGAAAAAAGTAAAAATAATTGACCAAGATAACTCAAGTATCGATGTTCGCGGAATGGATGCCGGAACCAGGCGCCATCTGCCCCGTCTCGGTCAGCAGTTCTACCAAGGTGCGGCGTATGTCCATTGGACGCTCAACATTGAGCGGCGTGTGACCGGCTGGCTGACCCCCAGGTTTTTCGAGGACTGGAAGCTGGTCCTTCTGCACACCTGCTGCCGGTACCGGCTTATCGTGCCGGTATTCACGCTAATGCCGGACCATGTTCATTTGCTGGCGATCGGCCGGAGTGACGGCGGCGATCAGAGACGCGCGATCGAATTTCTTCAAAAGAACCTCCGCACCAGTCTTGGTTCGGCCAATTGGCAGCGGCAGTCATTTGACCACGTACTACGCGAGCATGAGCGGGAGAAAGGTGCTCTATCGTCGCTCGCCAGCTATATTCTCCAGAATCCCGTGCGGGCCCGGTTGGTTGCCGCCCCAGCGGATTACGGGTATACCGGGGCCTGTATTCCGGGTTACCCGGAAATCGATGTGTTGCACCCAGACTATTGGCCGGTGTTCTGGCGCATCTACAATCGCGATGGAGAAACGGGCCACTCGCTCACGCTCGCAGCCACGAAATCGCTGGGCGCCGCCACGGGTTAAGTTGCCTGATCGACAGAATTCGAAGTCCGTGGCTGCGAGCGTGAGCGAGTGGCCAGTAGAAAATTCCTTTGCCGCTTTCGCGTCGTTCCTAAAGCCAGTCGAACGAGTTCCCTCGGCCCCCCCCTCACGCCTCCGCTTCCGCGTAGGCGCTCATGCCGATGCAGGAGCAGACGAGATTCCGGTCGCCGTAGACGTTGTCGACGCGGCCGACGCTCGGCCAGAACTTGCTCGCGCGCGTGAACCGGTCCGGGAACGCCGCCATCTCCCGCGAGTAAGGGTGCGGCCACTCGTCGGCGCAGACGACCTTCGCGGTATGTGGCGCATGCTTCAGGGGATTGTTCGCCTTGTCGGACTCGCCGTTCGCCACCGCCTGCATCTCGCCGTGGATCGAGATCATCGCGTCGCAGAACCGATCGAGCTCCGCCTTCGATTCGCTCTCGGTCGGTTCGATCATCAGCGTGCCGGGCACCGGGAACGACATGGTCGGGGCGTGGTAGCCGTAGTCCATCAAGCGCTTCGCCACATCCTCCACCTCCAGCCCGTGCTTCTTCCACGATCGGAAATCGACGATGCACTCGTGCGCAATCAGCCCGGCGTTGCCGCGATAGAGGACCGGGAAGAACTTCTCGAGGCGCTTGGCGACGTAGTTCGCATTCAGGATCGCCATCTTGGTCGCCGCCGTGAGGCCGTCGGATCCCATCATCCGGATGTACATCCAGGAGATCACGAGGATCGACGCGGATCCCCACGGCGCGGCGGAGACCGCGCCGGACGTGGCGAGTTTCGATCCCTCGGGTTTCGGATCCTGGGTCGTGTCCGCGAAGACGTGCCCGGGCAGGAATGGAACCAGATGGCTCGCGACTCCGATCGGCCCGACGCCGGGCCCGCCGCCGCCGTGCGGGATGCAGAAGGTCTTGTGGAGGTTCAGGTGGCAGACGTCCGCGCCAATGTGGCCCGGGGAGGTGAGCCCCACCTGCGCGTTCATGTTGGCGCCGTCCATGTAAACCTGACCGCCGTGCTCGTGTACGATCACACAGATTTCCTTGATGCTCGCCTCGAACACGCCGTGCGTGCTCGGGTAGGTCACCATCAACGCCGCCAGGTCGTGCGCATGTTGCCCGGCCTTTGCCCGAAGATCGTCGACATCGATGTTCCCGTTCGCATCGCAGGCGACCGGCACGACCTTGAATCCGCCCATCGCGGCGCTGGCGGGATTCGTGCCGTGCGCGCTGGTTGGAATCAGGCAGACGTTTCGGTGGCCCTGGCCCCGCGACTCATGGTAGCCACGAATCGCCAGCAGGCCGGCGTATTCGCCCTGCGAGCCGGCGTTGGGCTGGAGCGAGACGGCGGCGAAGCCGGTGCATTCGGCAAGCCACGTCTCGAGGTCCCGGAACAACGTGTGATAACCCCGGGCCTGTTCGGCCGGCGCAAAGGGATGGAGCCGGGCAAACTCCGGCCACGACACGGGCAGCATTTCGCTCGTGGCATTCAGCTTCATCGTGCACGAGCCGAGCGAGATCATCGAGTGTACCAGGGAGAGATCCTTGGCCTCGAGGCGGCGGACGTACCGGAGCATCTCGTGCTCCGTGTGATAACGGTGGAAGGTGGGGTGGGTGAGAAAGTCGGAAGTCCGCGCGTGTGGCGGCGCGAACTCCGCGAGCTTCAACTCGGCGGTCGAAAGGACCGATCCGATGTCCGCCGATTCGCGGAAACAACCCAGCAAGGCCTGTACGTCCTCCAACGTGGTCGTCTCGTCGAGCGAGATGCCCACGGTCAGGTCGTCCACCGCACGCAGGTTCATCTTTTTCGCGGCGGCGGCGGCATGCACGCGGCTGGCGGCGACATTCGCCACGGTGAGGGTGTCGAACACCGGCTCGGCGTTGACGGTTGCGCCGGCATCGCGAAGACCCGCGGCCAGGAGCTCGGTGAGGAGCTTCGTTCGTTTTGCGATGCGCCGGAGCCCGTCAGGGCCGTGATAGACCGCATACATCGAGGCCATCACGGCGAGGAGCACCTGGGCGGTGCAGATGTTCGACGTCGCCTTGTCGCGGCGGATGTGCTGCTCGCGCGTGCCGAGCGCAAGCCGCATGGCGGGATCGCCCTGTGCGTCCTTCGACACGCCCACCAGCCGGCCTGGCATCTGGCGCTTGAAGGCATCCTTCGTGGCCAGGAACCCGGCGTGCGGCCCGCCGAAACCCATCGGTACCCCGAACCGCTGCGCGGAGCCGACGGCCACGTCGGCGCCGAATTCGCCCGGCGCGCGCAAGAGCGTCAGCGCGAGCACGTCCGTCGCGGCGATTGTATAGGCGCCGGCCGCGTGGGCGGCGGCAAAGAAGGGCTCGAAATCATGGATCGACCCCGTCGTGTCCGGATACTGGACCAGCACGCCAAAGCAGTCCGCGGCGGGGCGGAAGGTGCGATGATCGCCAACCGTTACGCTGATCCCCAGCGGCTTGGCGCGGGTCTTCACGATGTCGATGCTCTGCGGATGGCAGCGTTCGGAAACGAAGAACGTCCGATGCGCCGCGGCGTCGCCTTCCTTCAGCCGGTGGCACATCATCATGGCTTCGGCGGCGGCGGTGCCTTCGTCGAGCATCGAGGCGTTGGCAATCTCGAGGCCGGTCAGATCCGTTACCAGCGTCTGGAAATTGAGGAGCGCCTCGAGCCGGCCCTGCGAGATTTCCGCCTGGTAGGGGGTGTACGCGGTGTACCAGCCGGGATTCTCGAGGATGTTGCGCTGGATGACCGGCGGCGTGTGGGTGTCGTAGTAGCCGGTGCCGATGAAGCTGCGGAAAACCTTGTTATCTCCCGCCATCGTCCGGAGTTCGGCCAGCGCGGCGCTTTCGCCGGCGGCGGCCGGAAGCTTCAGCGGTTCGCGGCGAATCGCCGGGGGGACCGCCGCGTCGACCAACGCGTCGAGCGAATCGTGACCGAGCAGCCGGAGCATTGAACCGGTGTCGGAGGCGCTGTCGCCCAGATGGCGGCGGCCAAACGTGTCGGCGGGAGCAAGGAAATCGCGGACGTTGGACATGAGTTTGGCGCACGCTACGGCCACGGCCCGGGCGCGCAATCGTGATTTGGACCGCAAACATGGGAGTCGAGACAGGCCCTGGGGGAGGCCACCCAATCTCGTTACGGGAATGTAGCACACCGAGCGTTGACGTGTCCGCGGCGTCGGATTTGCTGCCCCTGTGCGTCACTCTGACCACCGTTCCCGCTTCCCGACGCTTTGCTCCCGCCTCCGACCTGTCGCCGCTGGCACCGGTTCGGCTCGATTCCATCGCGACGGTTGCGCGGTCAGACCTCCGGGCACCTAGTGCCTGGCATCGATCCCGGGCGCGGATTTTCGCCGCGTGCTGGTCGATGCGTTAGATCCATCCAGCTCCACTCGTCCCGGCACGCGAGCACGCGCCGGGGCGTGGTCCGTCCGTGCATCACCAGCCATGCCTACCACCTCCTGTTCTCGGGCGCGTCGCGTCCTTGCCGGCGTCCTGACGCCTTTCTTCTCCCTGCTTTTCGCCGTCGTTGCCCATGCGACGATCGACGTTGCGCTCCAGACGCAACTCGGAAACCCCAGCGGCGCGACCGCCGATCCGGCGAACCATGCGCACTACCTGATCCAGCGACCGCAATACGGGCTGGACTACGACGACACCACCCGCGAGCCGAACTGGGTCGGTTGGGATCTCACGAGCGGCGATGTGGGGTCGAGCGGGCGGTCGGATTTCATTCAGGACACGACGCTTCCGGCCGGTTTCTACCAGGTCCTGACGACCGATTACAGCGGATCAGGCTACGATCGCGGACACATGTGCCCGTCGGCCGACCGGACCGTGACCGTGGCGGACAATCAGCAGGTGTTCTACATGTCCAACATGGTTCCGCAGGCGCCCGACAACAACCAGGGCGTCTGGGCGAACTTCGAAACATACTGCCGATCGCTCGCGTCCGCGGGCAACGAACTCCTGATCACCTGCGGGCCGAGCGGTTTGGGCGGGTCGACGATCGCGAGCGGTGTCGCCATTCCCGGCTACACCTGGAAGGTGGTCGTGGTCGTGCCGCTTGGAGCGGGCTCCGCGGTCAGCCGCATCACGGCCGCCACGCGCGTGATTGCGATCAAGGTTCCGAATATCGCCGGCGTCAGGAACACGCCCTGGCAGGACTTCGTGACCTCCGCGGCCCAGATCGAGTCCGATACCGGCTACACGTTCTTCACCAATGTTCCGGATCCGATCCGGGCGGTCCTTCGCACCGAGATCGACGGACAGTCGGCGACGGGTTCGCCGGTCATCGTCGCGCAACCGGCGGGCCAGACGGCACCGGTCGGCGGG
>DASZYH010000153.1:0-22495 GCA_035545515.1 Opitutaceae bacterium | reverse complement strand
GAGTTTGCCTGCGACTTCTTTCAGCCACAGCCTCGCGGCCGCTGCCTTGTCGTTCAGCTACGGTTACCTCCATCTGTTCCGATCAGCTCCTTTCATCTGATTAGTTAACGTTCATGCCGGGCACACTAGGGCGGGGTCGCCCGACCCCGCCGTACGGATTGAAGTAAGGCGAGACGATTGCCTCATCTTCGTAGCGGCGACTTGTCCTCCGTAGGCCTGGCGAAGGAGGAGCGAGAGCGAGCCGAGGGATTTTCGATTGCCGCACCCCCGTAGCGGTGAGCGAGAGCGAGCCGATGAATTTTCGATTCTCGATTACCCGACCCACATAGCGGCGACCTATCCTACCGCGAATCATCTCCGCAGGATTGACATTTTACTTTGCATTGCAAAGGTTGCGCACTCATGAGCGACAATCCGATCTTTGACGCGCCTTTGCTTTGCGCTGAACAACCGGCGGCAACCCGAGAGTTTTCGATGGTCCAGGCGAGGCGATACGCCGTGGGCGTGCTGGGCCTGGTCGCCGCGACCGATATCCTTTTCTACGAACGGCGCCCCGGCGTCTCGATCGCCATCTTCGGCGTGCTCGCCCTGCTCGTCCTGCGCTGGAACCGGCCGCGGCTGGCGTGGGACCGGTATCGGGTTCTCGGCCTGGTGCTGATTACCCTCGCCCTCGCCCAAAGCGTCTTCGAGACCGGCTTCTCGAACATGGTTTCACTGTTCGCCCTCTTCTCGTTTGCGATGATCGATGTCGCGCTCCAGCAGCAGGGAAACCGCTTTACGGCACCGTTCGTGGCGGCCGGCGCCTGGCTCTGCTCTCCCCTGCGCTGGGGTTCGCTGTTGCCGGCGCTCGAAACAGCAACCGGCGGCGACAATCACGAGGCGCTCGCCGTCCGGGCGGTGCGCAAGCTCGGGGTGATCGTGCCGGCGCTGCTCCTTCTCATCCCCTTCGCCCTGCTGCTCGGCAGCGGCAACGTCGTCATCGGACATTCGCTTTCCCAGCTCGCCTCCTGGCTGGTATCCATTCACCTGCCCCCGTTGTCGCGCTTCCTGTTCTGGGGCGTGACCGCAACCGGCGCCATGACCTTCCTGGCGCCTTCGGTTCGCGTGTGGGCGTCCGGCGCGTGGCTGGAGCGCTGGCGGCCGACGCGTGACACCGCGGATGCGGGCCACGCGCTTTGGCGGACGTGGCTGATGCTGGCCGCCGTGAACGCGCTCTTCTGCTGGGCGAACACCGTTGACGCGGTTTTTCTCTGGGTCCACGCCGCGCTGCCGGCCGGCGTCTCGTACAGCGAGTTTCTGCACGACGGCGTGTATTCGCTCATCGCCGCCACCCTCCTCTCGGGGATCGTGCTGACCTGGCTGTTCGAACAGGACCGCGCGGTCGCCGCACACCGGGTGACCCGCACGCTGGGATTCGTCTGGATCGCGCAGAACCTGCTCCTCCTCTTCAGCGTCGGACTTCGGCTGAAACTTTATATCGAGGCCTATGACCTGACGGTCCTGCGGCTCGGCACCGGAAGTTTTCTCGTTCTTGTCGCGGCGGGATTCGCGCTGCTGAGCTGGCGGATTCAAGCGGCAAAATCGCTCCGCTGGCTGATCCTCTCCAACCTGTTCGCCGTGTGCGGCCTGTTCTACGTCCTGCAATTCGCCGACTTGGCGGGAGTCACCGCCCGCTACAACACGCGCCGCTGGCTCGACCACCAATCCGCCCGCATCGACGTTCGCTACCTCGAACGGCTGGGCGCGCCCGCGTGGCCGTCACTGCGGCTCCTCGAACGCACCGCCCCGGATGAGGCGACCCGGCGCGCGGCGACGCAGGCGCTGGTGCGGACGGAGCGCCGCTTCGTTCGGTATTCGGGCTGGCAATCGTGGCAGTGGCGCGAGGCAACTTTGCGAAAGGAAGTATTTTCAAATCCGCCGGCGCCCGCTATCGGTGGCCCATGATCCGCCATGTCCACGACGCCCTGGACCAGATCCGCTCCATTCACCGGCACATGGTGGAAAAGCAGCGGTTCAAGGGCTACTCGGGCCGCGCGCGGGCGGCGGCCGGCTGTCTCGCGTTGCTCGGAAGCGTCTGGCTCGCCCGATTCCCCGGCGCGGGACCGAATCACCAACTCCTGGTGTGGGGCGCGGTGGCGGCTGGCGCCATCGCAATCAACTACGGCGCCGTGCTCATTTGGTTCTTTGCCAATCCCGCCGAGGAGCGGAAAGCGGAACACCTGAAGCCGCTGCTGGAAAACCTGCCCGCCCTCGGCGGCGGGGCGCTGCTGACCTACGTCCTCGTCCGCGACGGGGTGTTTCAGGACCTCCCGGGCATGTGGATGCTGTTGTTCGGACTCGCCAACCTGGCCTCGCGCCGCGTCCTCACCCGCGGCATCGGCTGGGTGGGCACCTACTACGTTGCGGCGGGAACGGCGTTCCTGATCGCGCCGCCCTCGACACCGTGGCCGATGGGACTTGTCTTCTTCGCCGGGGAGTGGGCCGGCGGTTTCGTGCTGCATTATGACCGGGAGCCCAAGCCAACCTGGGCGAGCTTTTGGGGCCTGGCTTCCCATGTGAAATCCGATGAGCAAACCAACTGACGACCCGTATGCCGCGCTCGAGCGCGCCTTCCACGAGCCGAAGCGGCTCGCCATCCTCTCCGCGTTGATCGGATCGGACGATCAGGAGCTGTCGTTCAACGAGCTGAAGCGGATCTGTGCGCTGACGGACGGCAACCTGAACCGGCATCTCAAGATGCTCGAGGAAGCCGGTGCGGTTGCATTTCGAAAAACCGCTCGGACGGGCCGCACGCAAACGGTCGTCTCACTCACCCAGCCCGGTCGCCGGGGATTCCTGCAGTACCTGGAGGCGCTGGAAGCCGTGTTGAAGAAAGCCTCCGCCGCCGCCGGCCGCGCCGCCCCCGAACCCTCGCTCCCCACCCATTCCCTCCGCAGCGCGAAAGCGTGAGCCAAACGAAAAAGCTGGAACCACGAATCGACACGAAAGCGGCGCAAAAAAAATTCCTTCCTAGCGCGGTGAGCCTGCCCGCCGTAGCACTTGGGCGAAGGAGGAGCCCTTCGCCGCCATGGTGCAATCGGTAGGGCGGTGAGTCCCTTCGCCGCCAAGGCGCGGAACGGACTCCGCGTCCTGCCCTGACCGCCTCGCATTTGTGTTTATCTGCGTCTATCTGTGGTTCTCCTGACTGTTTCAGCGATGATTGAGCATCGTGAAATAGCCTAACGGCAGGGCGAGCCGTCTCGCCCTAACCAATGGATCTGTTCGTCAGTCCATTAGCCGAGAATCAATCAGCGCGGTGAGCCTTCAGACGGCGGAGACCTTCCAAACCTTCGCGGCCTTCGCGAGACACTCGGTTTTGACGCAACAGTGCTTACAAGGCACGCCGCGGATGGCGAATCCAGCTCAACTACTGTCGCGTCGCCGTCACCTGCGTCGGATCGCGGCTGACGAACGTCAGCACCACGTGACCTTCGACCGCTGCACCGTCAGTGACCCTCGGCTCGTAGCTGGCGCGCATGGCCGAGGCGAGGACCGCTTGCGCCGCGGCGTCCTGGCTCTCGCTCAGAATGTGGCCGCGGATCGGATGTCCGACCGGGTCGATGACCAGGAGAAGCAGCACCTTCGTGTTCACCGGCACTCGCGAGCCATCCGCCAGCAGTGGATAGGCGAGCGCCGTCCGCGGCTTTGCGATCGTAAGGTTCTTGGCATCCGCGACGACGTCGCCGCCGATCTGGAGAGCGCGCCCTTCCGCTGCGCTGAGCAGACCGTCGACCCCTTCCATCGCCTCCTCGGGCAAGCGAAACTTAACCGGCACGCGCATGTGCGTGTTGACGTTGTGTCCGTTCTTCCGGCCGGGGTAAAACCGCCACTGCTTCACGGCCGCAACGGCTCGCTCGGCAAAGAGCGGATTGCTGGCAGAGAGTGCATACGGGTTCCGAACCCGCCCGGTCGTATCGACGACAAAGTCGATCATCACATCGCCCGTCGTTCCGGTGAGCCGCATCGTCATCGGATACACCGGCTTCACCAGCCGATAGATTTGCGGCTGGCGGGTCTGCGGGTCGCTGCCGACCTCGATCGCGGCGCGTTGCACATACCGTTCTTCAAACGGCACGCTCAGCTCGTATTTGACCGCCTCGGGCAATGACTTTCCGCCATCGAGCAATTGAAGCACTTCAGTCGCGCGCTCGTTGCCGCGCTGGGAGGCGAGTTTCAGGAGTGTCTCCGCCCGCGCGAAGTCGCGGTTCGCGACATCGGGGCGGATGACCTCGAACAAGGCGAGCGTGTAGGGCGCCTCGGAATCGCCGCCATCGGTGGCGAGTTGCAGCCACTTCTGCCCGAGCTCGACATTGCGATCCTTCGGCGAGCCGAACAGAAACGTGCGCGCCATCGCCCGCATGCCGGCATGGTAATCCTGTTCAGCGGACAATTGGTACCAATTCCGGGCGATGCTTTTGTCCGGCATCAACCGCAGTACGCGTTCCGCGTGATGGCCGAGGACGAGTTGGGCGTCGGGGTCGTCCTGCGCGGCGGCGCGTTCGAGCCACTTCAAGCCAGCCGCCTGATCACGGGGCACGGCGAAACCGATAGAGCACATGCTCGCGATGATCTGTTGGGCGGCGGTGTCGCCGGCCTCGGCCGCCTGCCGCACCTCCCGCGCAAACGCCGCCCGGTCGGCCGGAGCGCCCCACCCTTCCAGGTCACAGATTGCGAGCCGCAGCTTCGCTTCCTTTAACCCGGCATTGGCCGCCGCCTGGTAATGCGCCCGCGCGACGGCATAGTCCTGCGGCACGCCGTCGCCGGTTTCGGCGAGATAGCCGAGACGCAGGTGAGCGAAGGCGTCGCCCTGCGCGGCGGCCTGTTCGTAAAGCGCCGCGACGGCAGCCGCGTCGCGCGGCTTCGCCTCATCGAGTGCGTAAGCCTGCTCGAGCAGGCTGGGACCATTTGCCGCCGACACCGACGGGGCGGCCGACAAGGCGCTGAGCACAACAACCGGCAAAAACAGCAGAAGACGCGGTCTCATGGGGCGACTCGACGTTGGTCGCCCTGCTTCGAAACGCAACCTGCCGATCACGTTGCGCCGAAAATGAAAGCCACTTCCGCGCACACGCTTCCGTCGTCGTTCGGTGTCGCAATTGGTCACCAAACCAAGGGGGCAACGGTGAGTTTAGGAATCGCGGAGAGAGGGATTGACAGGCTGGAATCGCCTCGCGACATTCCGCGCTCCTCAGCTTACGGCGGCCATAGCTCAGTTGGTTAGAGCACAAGATTGTGGATCTTGGGGTCGCGGGTTCGAATCCCGTTGGCCGCCCCAATCTTTCGCAGTGCGAAAGATTGCCCTCCAAAGCTTTAGCGACGGAGGGCCAAACTCGGAGGCCAGGTTGCCAGTTGAAGTGGCAACCTAAGCATGAAACAGACTGAGTTCGTCGTCCGCCGCTTTGTGAATCGCAACGGCACGACATCATGGCGGGTCGCTGGCTGGCTCCACGGTGTCCGCATCCGGAAGAACCTCCCAACTCGCGAAGAAGCCGCTGCCGAGAAAGCCGCCCTCGAAATCAAAGCCGTCCAGGCCGTCTCCGGATTGCGGCCGGCGCTCACCTGCCTGAGCGACGAACAACTGCGCGAAGCCGAGTCGTTATTCCGTGCGGTCGCCGAGCGGAAGCGCACGTTGACGTTCTACGTTAACTTCGCGCTGACGAACTACCGCGATCCCGAGCACGAAAAGTCGCTCGAAGAAGCCACACGCATCTATCTCGCGCTGCGTGCGACCGAGGAAAAGCACAGCCGTCTCTCGCACCGGCAATTTACCTCGTGCCGCTGCGAGCTACGCGCGCTCACGACGCATTTGAGTACCCTCAAGCAGGTCCTGAACGAGCGATTCTACTTCGCTGCCCGCTGCGAGCCATGAAGCGTTGAGCCGCTTCATTGTATCATCGAGAAACGGCTTCATGTTCCCGACGTAGAGCTGGAGATTTGTGCGCCATGCGACGAGGCGCAACAGGAGTTCCACGTCTCGGAGCCGCGGGTCCGGATCACTGATACGGAGAAGCTTCCACAGCGGATTCGGTTTTGTGGTAACTTCCAATAGGAATTTCGCGAAATCTCTCCTGTTCAAGACCTGCCGAAGTTCTTGTGACGAAAGCGGCACCGAACCTGTATTTATCCTATAGAAAATATCGTAGAGGACGTCCTCGCCGCTGAATCCAGTGATAACCGTTGTGCGAATATCTGCATTCCCTAATTGCCGCCGCTCGTCCACGAAGTCGGAGCCGGCAACGCCCCCCAACTTTGCTGGAACAGGTGTTCCACCCGATTTTTTACACGTGGAATAGGTGTTCCATGTGACTTTTTTACGTGGAAGGCGCGTTTCACTGAACACGGTGAGCGGCCCGTTTCAAAGGGGACAGACCCCTCAGGGGAGCCCTGATGCCGGAAGTTGGCGACGGCCCCGGACCAGCGCCGTGTCAAAGGTGCGTGTCAAACCCTCCGGGCGGCCGGCTTTGACATGTCAAACCCCCGGGATGGCGGCGAGGCTTTGACACCGCGGTCACGCGGCCGGGCGTGTCAAAGGGGACAGGCCCCCAACGCGCCCCCGACTTCGATGGAACAGGTGTTCCACCCGATTTTTTTACACGTGGAATAGGTATTCCACGTGACTTTTTTACACGTGGAATAGGTGTTCCGCGTGACTTTTTTACGTGGAAGGCGCGTTTCACTGAACGCGGTGAGCGGACTGGGCACCCGGGGGCCGGGGAAGATCCGGACATTGCGGCTC
Organism: Opitutaceae bacterium; assembly: GCA_035545515.1. Taxonomy (GTDB): domain Bacteria; phylum Verrucomicrobiota; class Verrucomicrobiia; order Opitutales; family Opitutaceae; genus ER46. Next base: position 15,720 of record DASZYH010000153.1, on the reverse strand, counting down.
GCGAGGTCAGGGCCGATGCCGTCACCGCGCGACGCGTTGCGCCGATCTTTTCCCGCGCGGTGGGGTCCCTCCTTGGCTCAAGCGCTTCGGCGGCAAGGCACCGCGCCTACAATCAGACCTTTCCGATCGATGCCAATGACCTTGGGGAAACACGATGTCCCCTGTTTGGGCCGCAAACAAGGGTCCCCAGCGCGTTATTCGGCGGATGCTCGCCGATGATTCGAACCGTGCCGATGGGGACAGTCCACTTCGCGTAGCCGCCAAGCATCCAGGGACAAATCCAGTCGGCGCCAAACTCCAGCAGCCCGATGAGGACATCGGGCTCCACCGGTCTGGCCACTCACACCCGCACGAACCGCGGGACCTGCTCGCCTTGAACCTCCACGAGTTCGGTGAACATCGCCGCCGGGCGGACCCAGAACTTGGCCATCGGGTTGTCGTAAAGCGTCTCGTACACCACGAGGTCCTCGAGCGTCTCTGAGTGCTTCGCCACAAAATGGACGCGGTACAGTTTGCCGCTTTTCGAATGACGATAAGTGCCGGGGGCGAGGGAGGAGGTCATCGGTGAAACCCTCAATCCAGCGAGGCAACGGCCATTGTCGATCTCTCACGCTCGAACAGCCGTCACAGCGTGCGGATTGCGAACAATGGCGCGAGCAAGCTCGCGGCCTACACCCAAACCAACACCACGGCGTGTGGTGTTTACACCCGTAGGCCGTCCGCTTGCGGACGCCATGGTCCAGACCTTTCAATCCGCGCGAGCAAGCTCGCGGCCTACGAAATGCGGCCATCCCGGCGAATACACTGCGCGCGGCGCACAGCGCAAAGGGGCCATGCCGGAATCCGTGGGATTGAATCGATAGGTAGGCCGCGAGCTCGCTCGCGCGGTTTGGAGCGCCGTGATCGCGATGTCGGGGCGCGAGCGAGCTCGCGGCCTGCACGCGGCCAAACCGTTCGCCGGCAGGGTTTGCGCCCGCGCATTACGCTCCCGGCCGTTGACATCGGTTCGGAACCCCGGAGCCTCGGGGGCTTTTCCGAGATCGTCTGTATGAAGAAGCGACGCCCGTTCCTCATCATTGCCCTGATCGTCGTGCTCGTCGTCGTCGGCGTCGTCCTGCACGTGCGTCAGCAACGGCTCGTCCTCACCGGGATCGTCACAACCGACGAGGTCATCGTCAGCCCCGAGATCCAGGGACAGGTCCAGCGGCTCGCCGTGCAGCAGGGCGATATCGTCAAGCGCGGTCAGCTCATCGCCGAGATTTCCCCCGCCGAGTGGAAGGCCGACCAGGCCTATTACGACAGCGTCGAGAAAAGCGCCGCCGACGCCGTTGGCCAGGCGAAGGCGGAACTCGACTACCAGCGCACGCTCACCGACCAGCAGGTCAAGCAGGCGCAGGCGAACGTCGCCGCCGCCGAAGCCAACGTGAAACAGGCCGACGCCGATCTCGACAACGCGAAGCTCAGTTTCGGCCGCGCCCAAACCCTGCGCCAGCGCGGCGCCAATTCCGCCCAGGATCTCGATCAGGCGCGCACGACGTACGATGCCGCCGTCGCCCGCGGCGCCGCCATGCGCAGCGCCGTCCGCGCGGCGCAGGCCGCCCTCGATGTGGCCCAGGCCGGGGCCGCGCAGGTCGCGGTCCGTGAAGCCTCCCTCGCCGCCAGTCGGCGCCAGCTTGCCGCCGCCGATGCCCAGAAGCGCAAGGCGGAGATCCGCGTCGGCTACACCAAACTCAAGGCCCCGGTCGACGGCATCGTCGACGTTCGCGCCGCGTTGCCCGGCGAAGTCGTCAATCCTGGCCAGGCAGTCGTCACGCTGATCGATCCCGACAACCTCTGGGTCCGCGCCGACGTCGAGGAAACCTACATCGACCGGATCCATCTCGGCGACAGGCTGACGGTCCGCCTCCCCTCGGGTGCCGAGCGCGAGGGCACCGTGTTTTTCCGCGGCGTCGATGCCGATTACGCGACCCAGCGCGACGTCAGCCGGACCAAGCGCGACATCAAGACGTTCGAGATCCGGCTCCGGTGCGACAACCGCGACCGGAGCCTGGCGGTGGGAATGACCGCCTACGTCGTCCTTCCCTTCTCGTCCTGACGCCCCGGGCCCGCGCCGCATGTTCGACATCGAGGTCCAGGAGCTGACGAAGTGCTTCGGCGATTTCTGCGCCGTCAATCATCTCACGTTCAACGTCAAACACGGCGAGATTTTCGGACTGCTCGGTCCGAACGGCGCGGGCAAGTCCACCCTGCTCCGGATGCTCACCACGCTCGTGCCGCCCACCTCCGGCACCGCCCGGATCAATGGCCATGACGTGGTCCGCGAGCCCAACGAGGTCCGCAAGTCGATCGGCGTGATCCCGCAGGCGATGACGTCCGACCTCGATCTCAACGCGGACGAGAACATGAGCATCTACGCGAAGCTCTACGGCATTCCGCGGGAAACGAGCCGGCGGACGATCAACGAGCTGCTCGAGGCGGTTGACCTGACGCAGTGGCGCGACAAGCCGCTGAAGATGTATTCCGGCGGGATGCGGCGCCGGCTCGAGATCGCGCGCGGGCTCGTGCACCAACCGAAGATCTTCTTCCTCGACGAGCCGACGACCGGCCTCGACCCCGTGTCGCGCACCGCCGTGTGGGAGATGCTCGCCCGGCTGAAACGCCAGCGGGACCTCACGATCATCGTGACAACGCACTACATGGACGAGGCGGACAAGCTGTGCGACCGGATCGCGATCGTCGACCACGGCAAGGTCGTGGCGCTCGATTCGCCGCTGAAGCTGAAGGCGTCGGTGCCCGGCCGAAATACGGTCGAGGTGAGTTTCACGGAGATTCCGGCGAACTGGGCCGACACGCTGCGCGCGCTGCCGGAAGTCGCCGAAGTCAAGGCCGAGCCGCCCGTGTTCCGGCTCGCCTCGAACAACGGCCCGCTCACCACGACCGCGCTCGTCGAGGCCGCGCGCGCGGCGGGCATCGGCGTCGCCTCGCTCTCGGTGCAGAGCACCACGCTCGACGACGTGTTCATGCACTACACTGGCCACCAGCTCCGCGACGCGCTCCAGGCGCCCGCCTCCACCTTCGGCACGATGCCGCGTCCCCGCTGAACCGCCATGATCCGCATCTGGGCCATCATCGAACGCGATCTCCGACGGTTCCGTCGCAGCCCGGCGCTCATGGTCATGTCGCTGCTCATGCCGCTCGTGCAGCTCGTCTTCCTGGGCTATGCGTTCGGCGGCCAGGTGAAGAACCTCCGGCTGGGCATCGTCGACCAGGACCACACGGTCCCTTCCGTGCAATTGCGCGAAATGTGCCGCGCGGTCGCCGCCAATGCGCGCACGTTCGAGACGCTCGACTACACCGACCTGGGACGCGCCATGGCGGACCTGCGCAGCGGACGGATCAACGGACTGCTGAACATCCCCGCGGATTTCGGACGCAAGCTCGAGGCCGGCGCGTCGCCGCAGATCGCGCTCGTCGAGGACAACACGGACCAGTTCTCCTCGTCCGCGCTCGCCGGCTCGCTCCAGCAGCTCGTTTCCGCGTACCGCCAGACCCCGTCCGGCGAGCGGATGAAGGCGAAGGCCACGTTTGAGACGGTCGAGCTCTATCCCTACGTGCCCTACATCCAGTATCTGCTGCCGGGAACGATCGTGCTGGCGATCTTCGTGTCCGCGATGATCGGCGGCGGCATCATCTTCATCGACGACAAGGCGCGCGGGCTGCACGAGGGCTACCTCGCGACCCCGATCTCGAAATTCGAGCTGATCCTCGGCTTCAACCTCTCGGGCGTGATCAAGGCGGTGATCTCCGGCGCGGTGCTCGTCACCCTTGGTTCGCTGATCGCTGGAATTCCCGATCCGTTGAACGTGTTTCGCCTCGCGCGGCTGCTCGTGTTGGTCGTGGCGACGGCGCTGGCGCTGATCAGCATGATGTTCCTGATCGTGGTGCGCGTGAATGATCCCCTGCTGCCGCGCGCGATCTTCGGGATGCTCAACACGGTGCTCTTCTTCCCGAGCGGGGCCGTGTATCCGGTGAACGCGTTCCCGCCGTGGATGCGGGCCATGACGACGGTCAACCCCTTCACGTACGCCGTGCATGGCTTCAAGACGCTGCTGCTGAAAAACACCGGGCTGATGCCGATCAGCCACGACCTGCTGTTTTTGTTTGGCTTCTCTGCGCTCGCGCTCGGCATCGCCACGTGGCTCTTCCGGCGAACGCTTTGAAGGGGAATGTCCGATGTCCTCATCGGGCTGCTCGATTCGAACGAAACGCGATGGGGACATCGCGTTCCACCTACTAGGAGGTCACGTCGCGCGTGACCGGGCGGGCGGGCGAGGGACGCGACGGGCGCGTTCCGGCCGACTCGTCGCGCCGACGGGCGGGCGGGCGTCCCTTCGACTCCCGGGCCGAGCGTTCGCCGGCGGCCTGGGCCAGTGCGGTGAAGCGCTGGATCGCTGACGCGTTGGCCAGCACCGCGATCACCGTCACCGCGACGAGCACCGGCCACGCGTAGTGTCGCGGCGACGATTCGAGCCAGTGGAGCGAGAACGGAGTGACGGCCGTGGCGACGACGAGCAGCGCCAAGCGGTCCGATCGCTTCATGGGGCCCCGCGGCGGGGCGAGCTGCAGCGCCTCCGCCTTCGCGCTCGAATAGCTGATCAGGAACGATCCGAGCACCGCCGCCAGCGTCACCAATTGCGCCGGCAAATCGTTCCGATAGTACACGACCACGCCGGCGAAGAAGATGAACTCGGCATACCGGTCGAGGACCGAATCGAGCACGGCTCCCGCCGCCGACGCCTCGCCGGTGGTCCGCGCCACCGCGCCATCGACGACGTCGAGCAGCGCCGCGGCCAGCAGGCACCACGCCGCGACGCCCCAGTGGCCGGTCGCCGCCGAAATCGCCGCGGCGGCCGCCGGCACGAGCGAACACCAGGTCACCATCGCCGGGGTGACTCCGGACCGGGAGCACCAGCGGACAATGGGCTGAAGCATCCAGTACCCGGCGTTCATCAGGTTGAGTCCGAGAAAGAAACTCGTGCCCTGCTGCTGCACCCTTCGATAGCTGTCCGGCCCGTGCGCGAGGCGATGCGACGCAAACAGCACGAGGAGGCAAAACGCCATGAATAGCGACGCAAGCACATCGAACGGCAGGCGCATAGAAGCCCTTACCGATCCATTTCGTAGCAAAGGGTTCCCGACTGAACAGGGGCGGTTGTTGCTGGTTGTGCGTTGTTGGAGGTTCGTGCGCTAATGGTAGGGCGGCCACTCCGCTGGCCGCCGAGGCGCGGAACGGAGTCCGCGCCCTACCGGCTGGATCGAGCCACCTATTCCGATGTAGGCCGCGAGCTTGCTCGCGTGGTTAGCTGGGCGGATGCGGTGTCCTTCGCAGGTCCGGCGAAGGAGGCGCCTCACGCCGCGAAGCGTAGCGACCGCATTTTTTCGCGAGTCCCCTGCTCACATCCAAACCATGGCGCGAGCAAGCTCGCGGCCTACGGATGGCCGGCAGGAGTCACTCCTCCGCCGGGGCGGCGCGGAAGGGGCTCCGTGCCTCACGGCGACTGGTGATGACGGTCGTGAGCGCGAACAAACCTTCCACGCGCGGGTCCGCGGACGGTTCGGTCCGCCCCGGCCGGTGATGCCCTGTCTGCAGGAGATCGTCTCCGGTCTGTTCGCCCATGGCGGCCGTCGCCCATGCTCAAAATTCTGCCGTCTCCCATCCCCTCTGGACGCTCCCTCGCCCGCCGCAGCCGTGCGCGCATCGCTTCGTTCACGGTCGACGTCGAGCAGGACTGTCCGCCATTCCTCGAGACCTGCCGCGGGATGACCGAAGGGATGCCCGCCCTGCTCGACCTCCTTGCCGAGCTTCAGGTAAGGGCGACGTTCTTTACCACTGGCGAAATGGCGCGGCGGTTTCCCGACATCGTCGCCCGAGTGGTCGCCGATGGGCACGAGCTGGGATGCCATGGCGATCTCCACCTTGATTTCACGCAGCTTACGCGCGCGGAGGCCAACGCCGAACTCCGCAGTTCGCTGGAAACGCTGCGGGCTTTCGCGCCTGTCGTCAGCTTTCGCGCGCCGTACCTTCGCTTTCCGCCCGCGTATCTTCCGCTGTTGGTGCGAAACGGGCTGAACGTCGATTCATCGGTCGCACGGTACAAGTTCGGAGAGGCCCATCACCCGCACGCGACCGTCGCCGAACTGATCCGGGTTCCGGCATCGGTCACGTCGTCGGTGCTGCGTCTGCCCCGCATGATCCGAACCACCTGGATCCGGGCGACCCGGGAGCCATACGTCCTGTTCGTCCACCCTTGGGAGGCGGCCGACTTTCGCCGCAGCGCTCTCCGGTGGGACTGCCGGTTCCGGACCGGCCGGCCCGCGCTCCGAGTGTGGCGCGACGCGATCACCGGGCTGCAACAGCGCGGAGTCCAGTTCCTGCCACTCGATGAGCTTGTCTTCACCGCTGTCCAACCCGCGACCTGACGTGTCTGACGTCTCACGCGCCGCGCCGGTTCGCCGGGGCCGCCATCGCTGGCTGTGGCCGGTCGCGTTCCTGACGGCAACCGTCTGCCTGGTGATCTTCCTGCGCGCGATCGATGTCCGCGCGGCGATGCGCACGATCGCCGGAGCAAGCCCCGGCTGGATCGCCGCAGCCGTGTTCGCCAACTTCGCGGTCCTCCCCTTGATGACGGAGCAGTGGCGGCACCTGCTCCCGCGCGGGAAGCGCCCGCGCTGGGGCACGTTGTGGACCTGTGTCACGGTGTCGATGGCCAGCATGAACACCCTCCCGTTCGGCGGCGGCCACGCCGTGGCGGCCGGTCTCCTGGTCACGACCGAAATCACCGATGTCCCGGGTGCCGTGTCGTTGCTTGCGCTCGAACAGCTCTGCGAAGGTCTCGCGCGCATTGCGCTGCTGATCGCCGTGATCGCCACGGCACCGCTCCCGTGGATCTGGCAGCGGCTGACCTGGATCCTCCCGGTCGCCGTGCTGGCCGGCTTCGCGGCGTTGTGGTGCCTCGCCCGGACGGCGGCGATGCATCCCGAGGGCACCGGCTGGCGGGCGCGCTGGGGCCGCCACCTCGACGTCCTGCGGCGTCCCCGCGTTTTCCTGTTCGCCGCGACTCTGAGCGTCGCGATGAAGGTCCTGGCGCTGGCTGCGGTGTTTGCAGTGCAGGAGGCCTTGGGCATTCATCTGTCGCTCGGGGCCACCCTCCTTGTGCTTGCGGCGGTGACGTTCGCCACCGCGATGGCCGTTTCGCCGGGAAATGTCGGGACCTATGAACTGGCGGCGATCGCCGCGTACCGGCTGGCGGGTGTCCCGGCGGCGGAATCAGCGGCACTGGGGCTGGCGCTGCACGCCTGTTTCCTGCTGCCGATGCTCGGAGTCGGCTACGGCCAGACGTTTTGGCGGAGCATCCGCCCCGTCTCCAGCCCTCCCCGACGCGCGGGCTAGACCGAAGCAAATCGGTAGGGCCGGCGAGCCCCTGGCCGCCATGGCGCGGAGCGCAGTCCACGCCCTACCGCTCGGAACGATGCGCGGTGACGTCACCGCGCCTACAACCGCATTTCCGCCCGGGCTCGGGCGTACACGGCGAGGTGCTGTGCCAGCACGCGATCCCACGTGCAGTCCACACGTGTTTCGCGGTTGTGCCGCGTGATGCGCTCGCGGAAGGCGGTGTCGGTGCACATCCGCGCCAGATGGTTTGCGAGCTGCACGTCGTCGTCCGCCAGCAATCCGTCGCGGCCGTCGACAATGAACTCGCCCACGCCGCCCTCGCGCATCGCCACGACCGGCAATCCCGCGGCGCGCGCCTCGAGCGCGGCGATCCCGAAAGCCTCGAGCCGGCTCGGCAGGACGAAGAAATGGCTCCCCGCGAGGAGCGTTCGAACCGCGGACGGAGGGCAGGCGCCAAGGAACCGGACGTCCAGCCCGAGCGAGCTGGCCAGCGCCGCGAGGCGGCCGCGGTCCGGACCGTCGCCAGCCACTTCAAGCCGCACCTTCAATCCCTCAGGCAGTCGGTCCGATGCATAGCGAAGTGCCCGGAGCAGGGCCGAGCCGCGCTTGCGCGGCACCAGCCGCATCACACTGGCGATCGCGACGACGTCCGACGGCCGGCGCAGCGCCAGCCGCCAGTCCGCCGGATCCACCGCGTTGGGCAGCACGATCACCGGACGCGAGGGTGCCAGCGCGCGCAGTTCCCCCGCCACCCGCCGGCCGACGCCCGAGAGCACGACCGGCCACTGGCTCCAATGGGAGATCCGATCCAGCGCGCGGAAAATCCGGCGCGAGCCGCCGATGACCGAATGCATGGTCGCGATTGCCGGAATGCCCGCGCGCTGCGCATGATAGAGCGCCGCAAAGGCGGCGGGGGAAACGATGCTGGCATGCGCGTGTACGATATCAAAGTTTCCACCGGTCACGACCTGGCCGAGTCGGCGGAACGACCGGGGCGTCCACAACAATCCGGCGCCTGGCAGCAGCGTCGCCGGGACCGACTGAATCCGGACGCCGGCAATATCCGCGGCCGCTCCCTGCATCGGCGTGATCACCGTCACGTCGTGCCCCGCCACCGCGAGCCGACCCGCGAGGGCGGCCAGATGCCGTTCAATCCCGCCGATCCGCGGGAGAAACCAGTCACACACCAGCGCGATCTTCAGCCGCGGCGAACGCCCGCGATCCCGCGTCGGCGCGGTCGGGTTGTCCCCCACCGCACCCCGGCCGGGGAGCGTCGCCGGTAAAGACATGCGGCGACGTGGACAGCGAAGACGGCGATTCGTTCGCCCCCTCTCTGCTGCGGCTATCTGGCTGGCGCGCGCGGCCCGGATCCGGCCCGCGCGCCGTCCGGCGCAATCCGCGCCGATCAGTGACCGTGCCTGGGCGCGACCGCCGTGCCGTCCGACTTGCTCAGCTTCGACCAGGAGAAACCGTAGATCGCAATGTAGATGAAGCAGCAGAGCGGCATCAGGAAGCTGATCGACATGTTATAGAGGTCGCCGAGATGGCCCATCACCTTGGGCATGATCGCACCGCCGAGGATCGCCATGACGATAAAGGCGGAGGCTTTCTTCGCCTGTGTCCCAAGGCCGTAGATGCCCAGCGCGAAAATCGTCGGGAAGCTGATCGACATGAAGAAGAACGTCAGCAGCACCGCGATGACCGACACCCAGCCGATCTTCATCATCACGATCGCGCACATCACCACGTTGATCGCGGAGAAGGCGGCCAGCACGCGATGCGGTCGCGCCCGGCGCAGAATCGCCGAGCCGATCAGCCGGCCGACAAAGAAAAGCCCGAAGCCGAGCACGCCCTGGAGCCGGGCCGCGCCCTGTTCGTTGATGAACTCGGCGCCATTCCGCAGCACCGCGCCGCCCTTGAGAAACCAGCTGTCGACCAGCGCGTGCGAGATCGGTGGCACCTCCGCGATCATGTAGTTGATGAAGAAGCTGAAGATGCCCGCCTGCGCCGCGACGTAGAGGAATTGGGCGAACACACCGCCGACGAAGTGCGGATGCGTCCAGATCGAGCGCTGCGTCACCGCCAGCGACTTGTCGTCGACGTGATACTCGTCGCTCGTGTTGAGGTCGGGCACGTTGGCGAAGAAGAAGATGACCGCCATGACCAGCACGATGATCGCGATGGCCACGTACGGAATGTAGAGCGTCTTGTTCGCCGCCTCCGCGCCGCCGGCCGAGTAGAAGAACGCGCCGCCGATCACCGGCCCGAACATCCAGCCCACGCCATTGAAGCACTGCGCCACGTTGATCCGAAACGCCCCGTGCTGCTTCGCCCCGAGCACCGTTGTGTAGGGATTCGCCACGGTCTCCAGCACGGTGAGGCCCATCGCGATGATGCAGACGCCGAGGAGAAACGACCAGAACGACGCGATGTGCGTCGCCGCGATGAACCAGAACCCGCCGACCGAGACGAGCGACAGGCCGAAGATGATGCCGCCCTTGTAGCCGATCGACCGCGCGAGCAGCCCGGCCGGCAGCGCCATGATCGCGTAGCCAAGATAGTGCGCCGTCTGCACCCACGCCGACTGCGACTTCGACAGGTGCAGCATGTCCTGAAAATGCTTGTCCATCACGTCGATCAGGCCGTTGCACACGCCCCAGAGCAGGAACAGCGAGGCGACGAGGAAGAACGTGACGGTGAGATTCCGGCCGTCGTCGGTGGTAAAGAAGCCTCCGGTGGCGGACGGGGTCGGACTCGGATGATCGAGCGAGGATTTCACAGTGGTTTTGAGGTTGGGGGGGCGAAAAGGAAGTGTCGGACGCAAAGGGGAGCGTCAACGGACTAGGCGCGTTCTCAGGGGCGGACCGTTTGAAAACGGCGCCGGGCACAAAGACCAAACAAAACGTCGGCTCTCACCAATTCTGGGGAGGTGGAACGCGATGTCCTCATCGCGTTGCCCGATCCAGCCCGATGGGGACATCGGGCTCCACCGCAGATTCGGCTCACCGGGACGGTTCGCCCTACCATCGTGATGTCCGCTGGATGTTCACTACCTTGCCGGGCGAGCGGCAGGTTTCGCGCGGCACTTTATCAGTGTCCATTCGTGGGTTCACGAACCAGTTTTCCGCTCAGCGCTCGACCTTGTCGCCGTCGATGTCGACGACGACGACCTCTCCCATCGAGTTGTTGATGAAGTTGGAAACACCGATCCACCGGCTGCCATCGGGGGCCGTGGCGACCTTGAGCGGCTTGTGGTCCGGATCGTCAAGCATGTAGGCGCCTTTGATCGCGTTCTTGAATGAGGGCAGGACGAACCCTGCACCCTCGCCCTTCGGGGCGCGGCTGATGTGAAACACCGTGAAGTACAGCTTGCCCGGCTTCGTCGTGCAGCGCCAGTCGTCCCGCGCGAGAAACACCGGCTTGCCGCTGCGATCCTTCAGGTGCGCGGCATAGTCGCCATACTCCTCGCCAAAGGGAGAACGGCCCGCGCCATAAACCGCCTCGCCATTGACCTTGAGCCAGCGGCCGACGGTCCGGAGGTTGTCCTGACTTTCCTGCGGGATCACGCCCATCGAGGTCGGACCGACGTTGAGCAGGTAATTGCCGCCCTTGCTCACGATGTCCACGAGCTTGAAGAGAATTTCGCCGGGTGATTTCCAGTCGGTGTCATCCTGGCGATAGCCCCACGTGTGGTTGATCGTTGCCGGCACTTCCCAGTCCCCGGCCTTGGCCGACGGGGGAATGGCGTTGTCCCCGGTCGACTGATAGTCGCCGCCGGCGCCGCCCGGCAGCAGCCGGCCGTCGATCAACGTGTTCGGCTGGATCGAGCGCACCGCGTCGATGAACATCTGGCCCCGCGCCTTCGTCATCTCGTACGGCGTGTCGAACCAGAGCAGGCACACCGGTCCGTAATTCGACAGCAGTTCCTTCACCTGCGGAATCGCCTTGTTGCGGAGGTACGCGTCGTAGGCGCCGCTGGCGCTCTTCTCCTTGTTCGATGGGAAATCCCAGTCGTTGCCCATGCCGCCCGGCTCGTGCCAATCCTGCGACTGCGAGTAGTAGAATCCGAACGGCATGTGGTGCCGGGCGCACGCCTCCGCCAACTCCTTGATCGGGTCGCGGTGGAATGGCGTCGCATCGTAGATGTTGTACGGCGACACCTTGGAGTGGTACATCGCGAAGCCATCGTGGTGCTTCGAGGTGATGACGATGTACTTCATGCCGGCATCCTGGGCCATCTGGACCCACGCCTCGGCGTTGAACTGGATCGGGTTGAAACCGCCCGCCAACTTCTCGTACTCGTGCACGGGGATCCTCATCCGGTTCATTATCCACTCGCCGATGCCCGGCGAGCGCTGCCCCTTCCAGTAGCCTGCCGGGATCGAGTACAGGCCCCAGTGGATGAAGAGGCCAAACTTGGCCTGGCGGAACCATTGGATCCGCGCCTCGCGGGCCGCGGGGGAATCATAGTCGGTGCTCATCGTCGCAGACGGGGACTCCTTTGCGGGAGCCTCCGCTGCCTGCGAGAGAACAGCAAATCCAAGGGCGGCGCACGCGCCGAGCGCGGCGAATCGAACCGTTCGGGTGATCATTGGGGGGATGATTAAAATTGTCCGTCGCGCGGGACGGTCGGGGCAATAGAAAGATGCGCATCGTACTCTGAGAACCGCGCCGCGGGAATGGATAATTCAGGTTTCGGAATGGCGAAAATTGTCTGTTCGCGGGCTCAGAACAAAAGCCGGCGCCGGCGAAAAAGGGAGCCGCCGGGCCACCTCGTCCCGGTTTCCGGATTCCGCCATCGACGCGGTCCGTCCGGCCCCCGTAATCTCGCGGGGAATGTTCTTCTGGCTGAAGAAACTGCTGGGGTACTGGATCATGCCCGTTCCCGTCCTGCTGCTGTTGCTCGTCGCCGGTTGGCTCCTGCTCCGGCGGCCCCGGCGCGGGCGGCTCGGCCGGGCGCTGATCGCGACGGCGACGATCCTGCTGTTGCTCCTCGGCAACAAGTTCGTGAGCACCTGGCTCGTCCGCCCGCTCGAGACGAGGTATCCCGCGGTGCCCGAGCTCGTCGCCGGCGCGCCGCTCCCGTCCGCCGTGGCCGCCTGCCGGTACGTCGTGGTCCTGGGCGCCGGCAATGGTGATTCGCCGGGCCTGTCCGCCCTGGACGAACTCTCCCCTTCCGCCCGGGCGCGCATCACCGAGGCGGTGCGGCTTTTGCGCCTGCTGCCGGATGCACGCCTGATCGTCAGCGGTCCCGCTGACGAGAGCCCGGTCACGCACGCAACCGTGCTGGAGCGCGCCGCCATCTCGCTCGGCATCGCCGAAAACCGAATCCAGCGGATCGAGCACGCCCGGGACACCGAGGACGAGTCGCTCGCAGTGAAACGCCGCGTCGGCTCCGCCGCGTTCGCCCTCGTGACGTCCGCCTGGCACATGCCGCGGGCAATGGCGCTGTTCCACGCCGCCGGGCTCAATCCCCTCGCCTGTCCGACCGATTTCAGCTCGCACTGGGACGGACGCTTTCACTGGCGGGATTTTCTCTGGGACGTCGAATCGCTCGAGCGCAGCACTTACGCGGTTCATGAGCGGATCGGCTACGCCTGGATCGCGCTGCGGGGAAAGGCGTAGGCGGAGCGATCGTCTGTTCACGCGCGGTGGGGTCACCGCGCCTACAGGACAAATTGGCTCGATCCAACGCGATGAGGACATCGCGTTCCACCGATTGCGAATCTGCACCCGGTGAGTGCCTCGCACGCTGCAGGGCAAGACCTTCCGTCGGTGGCCTCAAAGTTTTTGTTTCGCAATCGTAACATTCGCCGCTAACTCACAGGGCCATCTATGCTCTCGCTGAAAAAACTGCTCGGCAAAGACGACAAGTTCTTCGAACTGCTGGAAGCGGGCGCCGAGGAGGCGAAGGCAAGCGTGGATCTGTTCGCCGCCTACCTGAAGAAACTCGCCGCCGGGTCGCACGACTCGCTCGACGAATTCGTCCAGACCCGCCGGAAGGAAAAGCGGATCCGTTACCAGATGACGGAGGAGCTGAGCAAAACGTTCGTCACGCCGCTCGAACGCGAGGACATCGAGGCGTTGTCGTTCGCCCTGTACCGGATTCCGAAGCAGGTCGAAAAGATCGTCGAGCGGCTCTCGATCTACCCCGGCCGCGTGCCGCACTCGGCCTTCCAGCGCCAGGCCGAGCTGATGTCGCAGGCCGCCGACGCGGTCGCATTCATGGTCAAGCAGCTCAAGTCCGGCACGCACATCGAGAAAATCCGCGAGGCGAACGACCGGTTGCAGTACGCCGAGGGCGAGGCCGACAAGGTGATGCTCGGTCTGCTGAAGGACCTGTACAACGGCCCCTATGACGCCAAGGAACTCGTGATCCTCCAGGAGCTTTACGAGATGGTCGAACAGGCCGTCGATCGCTGCCGGAACGCCGGCAACATCGTTGTCCAGATCGTGCTGAAATACTCGTAACGGAGCCCCTCGCCCCGACCATGACGCTGTTCCTGCTGGTCCTGCTTGCCGCGCTGGTTTTCGAGTTCATCAACGGGTTTCACGACGCGGCCAACGCCATTGCCACCGTCGTCTCCACCAAGGTCCTGACGCCGCGGCAGGCGATCACGCTCGCGGCTCTCGGCGACCTGACCGGCGCCTTTCTCGGCACGGCCGTCGCCACCACCGTCGGCGCCGGCCTCGTCGACACCGGCGGCGTGACGATGATCACGGTATTGTGCGCGCTGGTCGGCGCCATCGCGTGGGGGCTACTGACCTGGTGGCTGGGACTGCCCTCCAGTTCGAGCCACGCGCTGGTGGGCGGACTGTGTGGCGCGGCCGTCGCCACGGCGCAGGACAACTGGACGGTGCTCAAGTGGTCCGAAGGCATCTGGCCGAAGGTGGTGCTGCCGATGCTCACGTCGCCGGTCCTGGGATTCATCGGCGGCGTGATCCTGATGACGCTGCTGACGATGGTCCTGCGGAAAGTGACCCCGCGTCGCGTCTCGCAGGTGTTCGGCAAGCTGCAATTCTGCAGCGCCGCCTTCATGGCGTTGAGCCATGGTCGCAACGACGCCCAGAAGACGATGGGCGTGATCACGCTCGCCCTGTTCACCGGCACCGCAGCCGGCCTCTTCAACCACCTGCCGGTCTGGGCGCATTTCCTCTACACCCCGCAGTTCGTCGTCCCGAAGTGGGTGATCCTGGTCTGTGCGGTGACGATGGCGAGCGGCACCTCCTCGGGCGGCTGGCGAATCATCCGGACGATGGGACACAAGATGGTGAAGCTTCAGCCGGTGCACGGGTTTGCCGCCGAAACCACGGCCGCCCTCGTCATACAGGGCGCCTCAACGCTCGGCGTGCCCGTCTCGACGACCCACGTGATCTCGAGCTCGATCATGGGCGTCGGCGCGACGAAACGGATCCGGGCGGTCAAATGGGGCCTGGTGGGGCGGATCGTCTGGGCCTGGGTGCTGACGCTCCCGGTGACCGGCGTGATCGGCTATGCCCTTTTCCACCTGTACCATGCGCTCGCCCGCTGAGCCGGAGTTGAGCCGTTGGCGAAGAATCTCCCCGGACGTGACACAACCAAACCATGGTCACCACAGGCAGCCCCCCGGCGGGCGCATTTCCGAGCGCGCGCCGGCTCGCTCGTGCACCGGCCACGGCATAGCCGCGGAGGTGGTGAATCGCTTTGGCATCCGGGCGTTTTGGCGATTGTGATGGCTGGCCGTGGTCCTCTTCAACCTCCTGCTCCTCGCCCTGCTGGTTGGCGCGTATGTCGTCATCCGCCGCCAGCGCCAGGCCCTGGCCGACGCCGAACTGCGCCGCGTGCGGGATCTTGACGCGCAGCGGGAAGCGTTTGGGGCAGCGCAGCGCGCGGAGCGCACGCGCGCCGAGGCGATGCTCGACGCGATGGTCGAGGGCCTGGTGGTGATCGACGCGACCGGCCACATCGTTGTCGCCAACCATGCCGCCGAGGAAATGTTCGCGTTCTCGCGGATGATGGCGGGCGGCACGCTGTTGGAGGCGATCCGAAACCATGAGGTGGCCGCCCTCGCCCGCCGCGCCGTCGGCGAAACCGCCCCGCTCGAACACGAGATCCGGGTCGAGCGCCCCACGCCGTGCGTGCTGCAGGTCAGCGCTGTCTCGCTCCACGATCCGACGGGAACCCGCAGCGGCGCCGTGCTGGTGTTTCACGACATCACGCGCCTGCGCCAGCTCGAGGCGGTCCGCCAGGATTTTGTCGCCAACGTCAGCCACGAGCTGCGCACTCC
>DASZYH010000152.1:0-15848 GCA_035545515.1 Opitutaceae bacterium | reverse complement strand
TTCGACGACTTCGACACGAACGCGGTCGGCACCCTCAACTTCCTCGAAGCGGCGCGGCAGGCCTGCCCGGAGTCGCCGTTCGTGCACATGAGCACGAACAAGGTCTACGGCGACGCGCCGAACCGGATCGCCCTGCGCGAGCTCGAGACGCGCTGGGACTACGCCGATCCGGCGTACGAACACGGAATTCCCGAAACGTTCACGATCGACCAGTCGAAGCACTCGCTCTTCGGCGCGTCGAAGGTCGCGGGCGACGTGATGGTCCAGGAATACGGCCGCTACTTCGGTCTGCCGACCTGCGCGCTGCGCGGCGGCTGCCTCACCGGCCCCAACCACAGCGGGGTCGAACTGCACGGCTTCCTCAGCTACCTCGTGAAATGCAACCTCGAGGGCCGGGAGTACAATATCTACGGGTACCTCGGGAAACAGGTGCGGGACAACATCCACTCGCTCGACGTCGCGCGCTTCATGGCGGCGTTCGTCGCGGCGCCCCGCGCGGGCGAGGTGTACAATCTCGGCGGCGGCAAGGCCAACTCCTGCTCGATCCTGGAGGCGTTCCAGATCGCGGAGAAATTCACGGGCAAGCGCCAGGTCTGCACGTACGTGGACCAGGCCCGCATCGGCGACCACATCTGTTACTACAGCGACCTGCGCAAAATGCGGGCCCATTATCCGGCGTGGAACATCACGCAGTCGCTCGAGGAGACGATCCGCCAGATCGTCGATGCCTGGCAGCGCCGGCAAGGTCAGGAGCCGGCGGCGGCGCCGGCGAACGACCACGCCGCCGAAAGCCGGCTCGCCGCCGTGGCGTGACCCCGTCGACCCACCCGACCCGCCGGGCGCCCCACCGCCGCTCACCCGCGACCTTTCCCGGTTCCGCCGCCGATTCGACACTCCATGGCCGGTCGTCCCCGCATCCTCATCTCCGGAGTCTGTGGCTTTGTCGGGAGCACCCTGGCGCGGGCATTCGCGGAGCAGGGCGGCAACTACGAACTCTGCGGCTTCGACAATTTCATCCGGCCGGGCAGTGAGACCAACCGCGCCGAGCTGAAGCGGCTCGGGGTGAAACTCTTTCACGGTGACCTGCGCGCGCCGAGCGACCTCGAGGCGTTGCCGGCGGTCGACTGGGTGATCGACGCCGCCGCGAACCCGAGCGTGCTCGCGGGTGTCGACGGCCGGACGAGTTCGCGGCAGTTGATCGAACACAACCTAGGCGGGACGGTGAACCTGCTGGAATTCTGCAAGCAGCACCGGGCGGGTTTCATCCTGCTGAGCACGAGCCGCGTGTATTCGATCGTGCCGCTGTCGCGGCTGCCGATGGAGTCGCACGAAGGCGCGTTTCGGCTTTCGGCTGGCACGACGCTGCCGGCCGGCGTGAGCCCCGACGGCGTCGCTGAGAGCTTCTCCACCACCGCTCCGATTTCCCTGTACGGCGCCAGCAAGCTGGCGAGTGAGGCGCTGGCGCTCGAGTACGGTGAGACGTTCCGGCTGCCGGTGTTCATCAACCGGTGCGGCGTGCTGGCGGGCGCGGGGCAGTTTGGCCGGCCCGACCAGGGAATCTTCGCGTACTGGATCAATTCCTGGCTCCGCCACCGGCCGCTGAAATACATCGGCTTTGGCGGATCGGGACACCAGGTGCGCGACTGCCTGCATCCGCGCGATCTCGTGCCGGTGCTGCTCCGGCAAATCGAGGCGCCATCGCTGGCGGCGGAGGATCGCATCGCGAACTTCGCCGGCGGGGCCGAATCCGCGATGTCGCTCCGGCAGCTCAGCGACTGGTGCGCCGCCGAGTTCGGGCCGCACGACGTGGCCTCGGATCCGGCGCCGCGGGCGTTCGACATCCCGTGGATGGTGCTCGATGCCGCGAAGGCGCGGAAGCTGTGGTCGTGGCGTCCGGCCATGCCGACGCGGAAAATTCTCGAAGAAATCGCGACGCATGCCCGCAGCCATCCCGACTGGCTGGATGTGTCCGCCCCCCTTTAGCGCAGCAAGCGTTCGAACATGCCCATCCCATCCCCGCTCTCGTTGTATTCCGTAGTCATTCCCGCCCGCGACGAACAGGAGTCGCTGCCGTCCACGATTGAAGCCATTGTCCGCACCTTTGCAGCCGAAGGCATCCCGCACGAGATTGTCGTCGTCGACGACGGCAGCCGCGACCGGACCTGGGAGGTGCTGCAGGAGTTGAAGGCGCGTTACCCGGTGCTCGCGCCGACGCGCAACCTGGGCGAACACGGGTTCGGCCGGGCGGTGGTGTGGGGACTCGACCACAGCCGCGGCGACGCGGTCGTCATCATGATGGCGGATGCATCGGACGCGCCGGCGGATGCGGTGACCTACTGGCGGCTGTTGAACCAGGGCCATGAGTGCGCGTTTGGCAGCCGGTTCATGCCGGGCGGCCGGGTGTTCGATTATCCGCGGGTGAAGCTGTTCGTGAACCGGCTGGCGAATCTGCTGGTGCGTCTCGGCTTCAGCATTCCGCTCAACGATACGACGAACGCGTTCAAGGCGTACCGGCGGACGGTGATCGACGGCTGCCGGCCATTCCTGAGCGCGCACTTCAACCTGACGGTGGAGATCCCGCTGAAGGCGATCGTCCGCGGGTACCGTTATGCGATCACGCCGATCTCGTGGCAGAACCGCCGGTTTGGCGTCGCAAAGCTCAAGATCAAGGAAATGGGCAGCCGATATTTCTTCATCTGTGCGTACGTGTGGCTGGAAAAGTATTTCAGCCGCGGCGACTACCGGCGGAAGGAAGCTGAAGCCAGACCGACGCTGGTGCTCGGCGGACCGGGAGAGATGCTGAAGATCTGAGGATCTGAAACGCTGAAAAACTGAAACGCTGACACGCTGAAATCCGAGCGGCGTTGCCGCCGGGGCGCGGCCCGTCGCCGCGCACCGTGGTCGGCGCGAATTGGTACGGCCACCCTGCCCGCCGTAGCCTTGGCGAAGGTGGGTCCGCTGGCCGCCACCGCCTTAGCCGGAACCATGCAGTGGAGAAACCACGTACCGAGCGGAGCGACATCAGCCATGGACACAAATTGACACGAATACAGAGGGAACGCCGAAATTCCGACGAGTGGGGGACCAAGCCACTGTTCGGTGCGCAAATCAGCAACGTCGCGGCAACGATTCCCTATTCGTGTTTATTCGTGTCGATTCGTGGTTCAACTAAATCGTCCCGGCTTAGCCAAAGGTGGGTCCGCTGGCCGCCATGGCGCCATTGGTCGGCGGGCGACTCTGCCCGCCGGGCAGGGAGTAGGAATTAGCGCCGCGAGGGCCGGACTGATGTAGGCGCGGTGCCTGTCCGCCGTAGCGCTGGGGCGAAGGAGGAACCCCACCGCGCGGGGCGAAGCGTTCGTCAGCTCCCGCGCGGTGGGGTCACCGCGCCTACAACAATGCGTCGCTCTCCGCCGAAGAAGTGCAGTTGGGAAACCACGCCATGGCGCGGAACGGGGTCCGCCCTACCGGTGGTTACGATGCGGCCGCCCCATGACACCCCGGGGAATTGGGCCTATTCGGCCAGGATGCCGGTTTATTTGGCCGGATTGTCGGATTCGGACATTAATCCGGCACTTGTTGATTGGCGGTTAGTTACGCTCGTAAAAGCCGGGACGCGGCGAGTATCCGGCCAAATAAACCGGGAATCCGGCCAAATCCGGTCGGTTAAATGCCGAATCCCCGCTCCACCCCGGCCGGGTGTCACGAGTGCCAAATGTCACGATCGTGACAGATCCCCCGGGGGGACGTTTGTCACGAGTGACACGGCCGAGGGTGTCACTCGTGACAAATGGGTGATCGTGCCAACCCCCCGGGCCCGGCCGTCGTGACACGGCCGATCGTGACAGTCCATCAGTTGTCACGAGTGCCAAATGTCACGATCGTGACAGATCCCCCCGGGGGGGACGTTTGTCACGAGTGACACGGCCGAGGGTGTCACTTGTGACAAGTGGGTGATCGTGCCAACCCCCCGGCACCTGGCCGGCGTGACACGGCCGATCGTGACAGCCCGTCAGATGTCACGAGTGCCAGATGTCACGATCGTGACAGATCCCCCCGGGGGGACGATTGTCACGAGTGACACGGCCGCGGTTTGACACGGTTTGTCACGTCCACCCCCGGCGCCGTCCCGGCAGGGCGTTGGACATCCGTCCCGTCCTTGCCAGGAGCTTGCAGCTTTGGTGGAGCCCGATGTCCCCGTCGGGCTTGATCGATCTGAGGGTCTGAGAAACGCGCCGACGACATCGCGTTTCATCTGCCGCTCGGTCGTATGACGTGATCTTTAAAACGGCGGCTCGTCGACGTAGGCCGGGGGTGAGTTTGTTACCGCCAGCGCGGGGACCTACTCCGTGCGCAGGGCGACGCAGGGATCGACTCGCGCGGCGTGGCGGGCGGGGATGAACGCGGCGGCGAGAGCGGCCAGGACGATGGTCGCGATTCCGAGCGCAAAGCTCGCCACGTCGGTCCGCGGCGTCTGGAACAGGAACGCCCCGAGCGCCCGAGTTGCGAGCAGCGCTCCAGCGGATCCCATCGTGACGCCGATCAGCGCCAGCTTCGCGCCGCGCCCCAGTATGAGCCGGAAGATGTCCATCGCATCCGCACCGAGCGCCATGCGAATTCCCATTTCGCCCGTCCGCTTCTGGACCATGAACCCGATCACCGCATAGGTGCCGATCGTGGCCAGGAGGAGGGCGGTCGCGGCAAACGCCCCGAGCAACACCATCAGCATCCGCGGCTGCATGAGGCTTTTGTCCCGCAGGTCCTCCATGGTGCGGACATGATACAGCGGAACCGTCGGATCGATCCGCTTCACCGACTCGCGGATTGCGGCCAGGAGGGGAGCCTCGGCGCCGCGGGTGCGCGTCACCAGCGTCATGGGCCCGTACTCGAACCGGTAACGTGAATAATAAAAGGTCGGCACCGTGGCCGTCGCGATATTGGCACTATGCACGTCGCCCACGACGCCGATGACGGTGAGCCAGCGGCCGTGACCTCCTGGATCCACGCGGCGACCGATCACATCGGTGTTTCCCCATAGCGTCCGCGCCAACGACGCGGAAATGACCACGGCGTCCCGCGCGACGTCGGAGCGCAATCCCGCAAACGTCCGGCCGCTGATGACCGGGATCCCGAGCGCGGCGAAATACCCGCCATCCGCCAGCCGCCAATCCGCCTGGGCGGACATGCCCTGGCCGAGCAGGTTGGGCGCGTCCGGGAAGATGTTGAGGCTCGTGTTCTGCCCCGACAGGGGGGCGCTGCTGACCAACCCGGTGGCGACAACCTCGGGCAGCGAGGAGACCTGCGATTCGAGGGCATCGTAGAAGGTCTGAGTGTTGACGGTCGGGCGGAGTACGCAGGTCATCACGCGTTGGACGTCAAAACCAGGATTCGCGCGGACCATCCGCCAGAAGCTGCGCGCGAGCAATGTCGCCCCGATGAACAGCATGAGGGCCAGCGCGATCTGGGTCACCACCAGGGCGTCACGGCCCCGGAGCTGACCGGCCAGTTCGGGAGTTCTGCCCTTCAACGCACCACGCGGGTCGGTCCGTGATGCGGCGAACGCCGGCCCCGCGCTCGCCAGCAGGCCCGTGAGCACCGTCGCCAGCGCCGCGACCGCGAGCACGCGGTAGTCGAGCGAGATTTCTCCCGCGCGGGGAAACGGGATGTGATGCAGCGCTCCGACAATCCACCAGGAGAGCAGCAGTCCGCCCAACCCGCCGGCAATGGTCAGCAGCAGCGCCTCGCCGATGAGGTGTCGGACCACCCGACCGCGGGTGGCACCGAGCGCGATGCGCACCGCGATCTCGTGCGAACGGACCGACGTCTGGGCCACGATCAGGTTCGAGAGATTGGCGCATGCGATCAGCAGCAGGACCCCGACGGCGCCGAGCAGGAGGAAAAGTGCCTGGCGCGCGGATGCCCCGACCAGGTTGGTTGCGTACGGAACCAAGCGGACGCTCCACCCCTGATCCGATTCGGGATTCTCGCGCCAGATTGCTGCGGCAACCGCCTTCAGCTCCGCGTCCGCCTGCAGGACGGAAACGCCAGGGCGGAGCCGTCCGAAGACCGCCACATCATGTTCCATCCGACGCGCCGTCGCCGGATCGATCGCCATCGGTACTCCGATCTCGAACTCGCCCGGAAAGGCCGCGCCCGGATCGACGACGCCGATAATCTCGTAGGGCAGGCCATCGAGCGTCAGCGTCTGGCCGATGACGGTGTCGCGCCCTCCAAAGCGTTCGCGCCAGAGCGCCGTGCTGATGATCGCAACGCGGCCCCGCCCGGGGAGGTCTTCACTGGCGAGAAAATTGCGTCCCAGCACGGGCGTGAGGCCAAGCGTCGGCAGCAGGCTGGCCGACATCGGACGGACGTTGATGACCTCTGGCTCACCGGTTCCTGTCAGATTCATCGTGCGCTCGCCGATCGCCGCCAGGTTGGCCCAACTGTGAGTACGGGCGCGCCAGTCGACGTAATTGCGATAGGCGCAGGAGAAGTAGGCAATGTTGCGGCCAGGGTTCGTCTCGTAAACGGCAACGAGCCGTTCCGGATCGGGTAACGATGGCGGCCGGAGGACGACTGCGTTGACTGCGCTGAAGATGGAGGTGACGGCACCGACGCCGATCGCCACGACGAGCATCGCGGCTCCGGCGTAGCTCCGGGACTTGAGCAGGTGGCGCAGGGCGTGACGCATGGGAATGGGAACGAGGGCGCGGCTTCTGCAGGAGCCGTGCCCGACCAAAGGTGGCGGATACAAATGCCTCGGGCCGAAGGAAGCGCAATTCATCTCCGTTCACCGAGGCGGTGGCGGACCGGTTCGTCGAAGCATCAACTTGTCCCGCAATCGGGACGCTGCCGTTCGATTACGGTGAGCTACCGCTCCTGGCACCGACTCAGACCACCGTGATCTGGGCCCGCAGCGGGTCGGGATCGGCGGCGTGGCGGGCGATGATCAGGTCGTAGGCGATCCGCTCGACAGTCCAGCCGTGGTGCTCGTCGTACCAGGCCAGATCCGAGACGGGCACGCGCAGCGTCACGCGCTCGGTCGCGCCCGGGGCGACGGTGATCCGCGCGAATGCCTTCAGCTCGCGCGGCGCACGTTCGACGCGGGATCCGATGGCGGACACGTAGAGTTGCACGACGTCGTCGCCGACGACGGGGCCGGTGTTCGTGACGTCGACGCTGGCCTCGATCGTGTCGCTTGGTGCGAACTTCGTTTTGTTCAGCCGGAGGTTGGCGTGCTGCCACGTCGTGTAGCTGAGCCCAAACCCGAAGGGAAACGCGGCCGCCGCACCGTCGCGGGCGAGTTTCCGATAACCGTGCCAGAGATCGTACGTGATCTTCGTGGCGTTGCGGTCGAAGTACGGCAGGTCGGCGGCCTGACGCGGGAACGTGCAGGGGAGCCGGCCGCCGGGATTCACCCGGCCGAGCAGGACGTCGGCGAGCGCGTGACCGCCCTCCATTCCGGGATACCAGAGCACCAGAATCGCGCTGACCTGATCGCGCCACGCCTCGGTGATCACGGCGCTGCCGACCATCAGCACCACGATCGTTCGGCGGCCGGTCGCGGCCACCGCCTGGATCAGTTGCTCGTCGCGCGGATGCAGCGTGAGCCGGTCGCGGTCTCCGCCGGGTGAGAAGCCGCCTTCCTGGCCGGCGGTGCCCCCGCCGATCTTCGCGGCGATCGGCGCCTCGGCGGGCGAGGGCGGCGGAAACGTCGGGGCGAACATCGGGATCATGTCCGGTGGGATGTACTCGCCTTCGTCCGCATGCGTGTAGCCAACAACGAGCACGGCGGCGTCGGCTTCGCTCGCGACCCGGGCGGCGCGCGCCGGATCGCTGCCGTCGTCGAATGCCAGGGCGCTCTTTCCCAACGCGGCCTCGAGTCCCTCGAGCGGAGTCACCACATGGTCCGGCTGCGTGTTGCTGGAGCCGCCGTCGCCGGTGTTCGGCGTCGCGGCCAGTCGTCCGATGACCGCCAGCCGCCGCACGTTCGCCAGCGGCAGGGCGTTGTCGTCGTTCTTCAGGAGAACGATGCTCTTCTGCGCCACTTCGCGTGCGAGCTGGCGGTGTTCAGCGCAGCCGACCACGCTGCGCGGGTACGCCGCCGGGTCGCGCCCCTGGCCGAAGCGGACCTGCTGGCGCAGCACCCGCAGCGCAGCGTCGTCGATCCGGGAGACCGGGATCTCGCCGCGCTCGACCAACGGTTTCAACTCGCGGTGAAAGCGCATGCTGAACGGCATCTCGATGTCTTGTCCGGCGAGCGCGGCTTTCCGCGCGTCGCGCAGCCCGAAGATGAAATCCGTCATGATGTAGCCCTGGAATCCCCACTGGTGCTTGAGGATGTCGGTCAGCAGCACGCGATTCTGTCCGCACCACTCGCCGTTCACGCTGTTGTAGGCGCTCATCACGGAGGCCACGCCGGCATCGACGACGGCCTTGAAGTGCGGGAGGTACACCTCGTGCAAGGCGCGCGCGTCGATCGTGACGTCGGTCTTGAACCGGGCGTTCTCCATCGAATTCAGGGCAAAATGCTTCACGCAGGCCATGACGTGGCGCTGGACGCCGCGGGCGAGGGCGGAGCCGAGCGCGCCGAGATGCCGCGGGTCCTCGCCGTAGGTTTCCTGCGCGCGACCCCAGGCCGGGTGTCGGAGCAGGTTGATGCACACGCCGCCGAAATGATTGCCGCCGAGCGCGCGCAGTTCGCGGCCGATGGCGTCGCCCACGCGCTCCTCGAGCGCCGCGTCCCACGAGGCGCCGCGGGCCATCGACACGGGAAACGTCGTCGCTCCCTTCATGATGATGCCGCGTGGTCCGTCGACGAACCGGATGCCGGGAACGCCAAGCCGCGGCACGGCGCCGGCCACCCAGGCGCGGCTGGCGTAGCCGCCGGGTGACATCATCTCGGCGAGGCCCGGCCAGAACGGCGTGTCGCCGTCCATCAGCGAGAGTTTTTCGTCGAGCGAAAGCTGGGCGAGCAGTTCACGGGCACGGGCGTCGATTTGCTCGGACGTGAGTGCAGCGGCGGTTTCGAGCGCCGCGAACGCGGCAGAGGATGGGGCGGTCATGGCGATGACGGGTGGGGCGGCGGAACGAACGGGCTACACCCGCGTGCTCCCGTGCGCGAGGTCGCCGGGTGATCGAACAATTGACCCGGCGCAAACGAGCGGAACGAAGCCGTTTGCCAAACGTCAGGATCGGAGTTCTCGGTAAACCCACGTTCCCACGATGCGATTCCCACCTCTTCGGCCGGTTTTATTGACGGCTTTGCTGCTGGCCCTGTGCACCGGGCTGCGGGCGGGTCCGCCCTTTCTCACCGACGATCCCGAGCCGGTCGACCTGCATCACTGGGAGTTCTACGTGTTCGGAACGGGAGATCGCACCAGCGACGGCGACGCGATCTCGGCCCCGGCGATCGAGTTGAACTATGGCGCGCTGCCCAATCTCCAACTGCACCTGGTGGCCCCGATCGCCAACGTGTCGGGCCCCGGCGTTGGCTGGACGTCCGGCTTCGGCGACATGGAAGCCGGCGTGAAATATCGGTTTGTCGACGAGACGGCGGATCGGCCACAGGTGGGCGTGTTTCCGATGGCGGAGGTGGCGACTGGCAGCAGCACCCGCGGGCTCGGCAATGGTCGGACGTGGTACCGGCTGCCGCTGTGGATTCAAAAAAGCTGGGGCCCCTGGACCACCTATGGCGGTGGCGGGTATGCGTTCAACTCCGCGCCCGGCCAGCGGAACTACGGATTCGGCGGCTGGCTCGTACAGCGGGACATTGGGAAGTATTTGACGCTGGGGACGGAGCTTTGGAGCCAGGGGGCTGACACGACCGATGGCCGCGGGTTTGTGGCGGCGAACGTCGGCGGGTACGTCAAGGTCTCGGACAACTTCAACATTCTGTTCAGCGCGGGGCATACGATTTCAGGGGAGCGGCACATCCTGTGGTACCTCGGGCTGTACTGGACCTGGGGTCCGGAGGAGCCGGGGCGCTGAACTCGATGAGGACATCGAGTTCCACCGGTGGAGCCCGATGTCCCCATCGGGCTGGTTTGATGCGCGGGGGCACGCACCGCGCCCTACCGAATGGCTCCGAATCAAACTACGCGGCTCTAAATCGACTTGCCCCGCGGGCATGGCGAAGGTCAGCGTTCTCGGCACGTGCGACCGGAGAGGTGGCAGAGTGGTCTATTGCGGCGGTCTTGAAAACCGCTGTGGGTGAAAGCTCACCGGGGGTTCGAATCCCTCCCTCTCCGCCAGCCTCCGCCGGGCCTACGGCTGGCAGGCCAGCGAATTCGGGAGGGATGAGAACCCGGGTTCGACGAAGCGAGCGGTAGCGAGCGGAGAAGGGGCGCGCGAAGCGCGAGTGCGCAGCACCCCCGCGCAGCGGGGCCAATCCCGCCCTCTCCGCCATTTGCGGATTACCTCACGAAATCGACCCGCCGGACGATGCCGAGGAGCGTGCCTTGGGCATCGATGACGGGGAGGATCCGGGCGGTCGAGTGGTCGAACTTGTGTTGGACGTTCCGGTGCGTGTCGGCCGGAGTCACCGACAGCGCCTGGGCGGCGGGGGTCGCCGTCAGCGTGCGCACGGGGGCGTCGTCGGGCGCGAGCACCAGCACCGGGAGGCTGACGACCGATTCGAGAACCCTCGTGGCGGAAACGACGTAGATGTCGGACACATCGTCCGGCTCGTGCGGCACCGCGCGGAGCAGGCGAACGACATCGCCGGCGCGCATTTCCTCGGACACCGCCACGTAATCGCGCGACAGCGGCAACGACGTCGGGGCCGCGGCTGCCTCCGGTGACGGTTTCCCGGAGACCTCGTGCCGCTTGAGCTCTTCGAGCGCGTACACCAGGTCGTCGCCGGGCAGGTATTTGCTCTGCTTGCGCGTGACCGTCAGCATCACCGTGTCGGACGCGGCGTCCTCGACCGAGAGGGGATGGAAGATGCGCCAGGAAATGAGCTGCTGGCGATGCCGCATCCCGAGGCGATCGATCAACCCGTTCGGTGCGACGTCGACGTGCACGAGCAGCATCCGCCGCTTCGATTCGAGGAGATGCACGTCGGTGACGACCTTCGTGCGGCGACCGTCGATGTCGAGGATCGTCTGCCCCATCAGGTGTTCGTGCAGCAGCAGCCAGCCGGGCTGGTCGACGTACGGCTGGAAGGGAGTGTCGGTCTCGGCGCGGTCCACGACGATCCGGTCGGGCGTGAACTTGGTCACACGCTCCCAGAGGACAAACTCGGGCGGCTTGCCCCAACCGTGGTCGAGCAGGAGGCCGGCGGCGTGCGGATACGGCGTCGCCAGCTTCACCACCACGTCGCGGATGCGGCCGGCCGGGCGGCCATCGGGTGTCTGGACGCTGCGCTTCACGAGTTCCGACAGGAAATAGAAGCGGTAGTCGGGCGTATCGCCGACGACGTTCGCCAACGCTTGCGACAGTTTATTCGGGGCGGTCATCGCGGGGGAAAGTTGAGTGACAAATGGACTTCAGGCGCGGTTTGCGGGCGAGTCACGCCTGGAAGGAAGGAGCAGCGGAGGGGGAGGTTCATGGCTTCTTCTTGAAACCCCACCAGACGCGAAGCGGCGAGAGGCGGCGGAGCAGCCGCTCGAACTCGCGACTGCGTTCGGAGGGCGCGACGCGTTGGAGCGAATAGACCGCCACCTTCACGTAATCGTTGAACACGGTCGAGACGACGAGGCAGCCGACCAGGAGTCCGAGGAGGGCCACCGGCAGCGGCGTGACGATCCAGCCAAAGGCGAGCATGACGAAGACCACGACCGAGTCGGCGCCCATGGCCCAGAGCAGCGGCTTGCTCGGCGCCGACTCCCAGAGGTGCCCGCGTTCGCGGATGAGGAACACGGTGCAGACGTTGGAGAAGAACAGCAGCGCGAACCCGAAGCTGTGCAGCGCGCCCGGGTGGGCGGTGATGTGAAAGAACCGCGTGCCCAGATACAGGATACCGAGCGATTCCACCACGGCGAGGACACCGAGGATGATGCCGATCCAGACCAGGCCGCCGATCTCGAAGACCTCCGGCTGCTTGCTCCACTTCACGTGGTCGGTGGAGAACGCGATCGTGACGAAATCGAGAATGAAGAGCAGGAGCGCCATCTCGAGCGCCGTCACCATGTACTGGCCGGTCAGGAGGTAGGCGACACAGACGAAGACGACGGTCTGGAACGTCTTGACGATCTTGTTCAGGATCCAGTTCAGCACCCGGTGGTGGATGATCCGGCCCATCTTGATCAGGTTGACGATGTTCCCCAGACCCTCGTCGGTGAGGACCACGCTGGCAGCCTTCTTTGCGATGTCGGTCGCGTTGCTCACGGCAATCCCGACCTCGGCCTGCTTCAGCGCGCCGGCGTCGTTCACGCCGTCGCCCGTCATTCCCACGATCTCGCCCTGTTGCTGCAGCGTTTTGACGATGAGAAACTTGTCCTCCGGCAAAACCTCGGCGAACCCGTCGACGTTGCGGACAATCTCGTACGCCTTCGGGTCCTTGGACTCGATCGCCGCCCGCACCGCCTCCGGCGTGGCGATGTTCGAACCGACGCCGACCTCGCGGGCGACCTCGCGCGCGATCGGCCGGGCGTCGCCGGTCAGCATCTTGATCGAGACGCCGAGTTCCCGCAGCTCCTGGATGAAGCCCCGCGACGTCGGCCGCGGCGGATCGTAGAGTGCGGCGATGCCGACAAAGCGCGGGGCGGCGCCGTCGACGAGCGCGACGGCGATGGCACGGAAGCCCTTTTCGGCCCAGCCATTGATCACCGACATGGAGGCGAGATGGGTGGACTCAGGCAGGCCGCACAGCGTGCGGACGACGGGATAGGCGCCCTTGATCACGCGGACGCGGCGCTCGCCGAACTCGATCGTCGCCTCGGTCTTGCGGGTGCTGGGATCGAACGGCACGAACTCGGTCTGACGGAACGCGCCCAGCTCGATCTTCTGTTCGGCCGCCTTGTGGATGAAAGCCAGGTCGATCGGATCCTTGTTGGCCTCGAGGCTGGCGAGCGCGCCCCAGCGGTAGAGCTCCGCCGCCGTGAACCCCGGCGACGTCCAGGTCTCGGCCAGCGAGAGCTGGTTGACCGTGATCGTGCCGGTCTTGTCCGCGCACAGCGTGGTCATCGACGCCACGTCCTCGGACGCGTTGAGCCGGGTGACGAGGATGCCCTTCTTCGAAAGCTCCTGGGACCCGATCGCCATGCTGACGGTGAACATCGCCGGCAGCGCGACCGGGACGGCGGACACGAGCAGGATCAGGATCACCGGCAGGAGATCCAGGAGGTTGTCGCCGCGGTAGTAGGAGACGACCGCGGTCAGGGCGAGCGACCCGATGACGATGATCATCAGGAAACGGACGACCTTGGAGATGATCTCCTCGATGTTGAGCCGCGGCTTCGCGAACGAGACCAGTTCGGTGGTCTTGCCGAAGTAGGTGTCGCGGCCGACAAATCCGACGACGGCGTTGCACTCGCCGCTCTTCACGACCGAGCCGGAGAACAGGAGGTCGCCCGGCGCCTTTTGCGCGAGGTGCGACTCGCCGGTGAGGGCGGACTGGTCGACGCTGGCGGTGCCGGCGAAGATCTTCGCATCGGCCGGGACGAAATCGCCGGCGCGAAGCCGCACGACCTCGCCGACGGTGAGCTCGCGCGCCGGCACGAGGGACCAGGCACCGTCGCGCAGGGTGCGGGTTTTGATCGCGAGCTTCTTCTTCAGCGCCTCGACGACCTCGGAGGAGCGCTTCTGCTGGAAGAAACTCAGGATCGCGTTGAGGAGCAGCAGCGCCGCGATCAGCGAGGCGCTGAGATAGTGGTGGAGTGCGACCGAAAGCACGACGGTCGCCTCGAGCATCCACGAGGTGAGGCCCCAGAACTTGCGCAGGAATAGCAGCAAGGAGGACTGCTTGGCCTCGGGAATCTCGTTGAAGCCAAAGCGCTGCTGCCGCTCCTGCACGGTCTGGCTGGAGAGCCCGGTGGTGGTGTCGGTGCCCAGTGCCTTGAGGACGGATTCGATGGGGTCGCCCTCGAACTGTTCCTTGGCCACCGGATGTCCGTTGAGCCGTTCGCCGGGAGCTGATACCGGCTCCGCGCGAACAGTTTGTGATATTCGATCCTCTTGCGCCTGCACGTCGTTGAAAGGTGGACCGCAACACATCGGAGGGTTCGGATCACGCCTATTGTCGCGTCCGGGGCGGCATGATTTTCGAACCCACGCTGCCAGCCGGGATTGCGCGTGGAATTCCTGAGGGATTGGCTCGCTTGTTGTTGTAGGCTGCGAGCTTACATCGGTCCTTTGCGGTCCCTGACAACGGGTTTGGAAGCCGTGCAGGACGCGTGATGGTGAGGCTCGCCATGCGCGCGGAGATTCGTTCGTGTCGGTCCCCGATGCCCTCCCGCCCCTTGCGAAAACCCTCTGATTTCGAACCCTCAACCCGGCGCGATTTTCTTCGGTCGGCCGGTCAACTGGCGGGATGGGCCGGAATCGGTGTTTTCCTGCCGACCCTTGTCCGGGCCGGATCCGCCCACGGGGCAAAGCGGCGGGATTTCGACGTCGGGTCCCACGGTGCGATGGGCGATGGCCGGACACTCGATACCGCGGCGATCCAGCGGGCGATCGATGCGGCGGCCGGCGCGGGCGGCGGTCGCGTGCTGCTGCGGGGCGGTTCCCGCTACCTGACCGGTGCGCTGCATCTGCGCAGCGGAATCGATTTTCACCTCGCCGATGACGCCGAGCTGGTCGTCAGCACGGATCCGGCGCATTTCGGCGGATCGGGCGCGCTGAACGCGACCGGCGCCGTGGGGTTGCGGATCACCGGGACCGGCACGATCGACGGCCGGTCACCCGAGTTCATGGAGCGATATGATGCCGCCAACGAATGGTGGGTGCCGAAGCCGTTCCGGCCGCGGCTCGCGCTGCTCACCGGCTGCCGTGACGTGGAGGTGCACGATGTGACCTTCCGCCAGGCGCCAAGCTGGACGCTCCACCTCCTCGGCTGCGAGCACGTCCTCGTCGACGGCATGAAGGTGCGAAACCAGATGGACGTGCCGAACTGCGACGGGATCGATCCCGACCATTGTCGCGACGTCGAGATCCGCAACTGCGCCATCGCGTGCGGCGACGACGCCATCGTGCTCAAGACGACGCGACCGGGGGCGGCCTACGGGCCATCGTCGCGGATTCGCGTGCACGATTGCGTGCTGGAGACGCAGGATTCCGGACTGAAGATCGGAACGGAGTCCACGCAGGATATCAGCGACGTGCGGTTCGAGAACTGCACGATCAAGACCGGGTGCCGCGGGCTCTGCATCCAGCTGCGCGACGAGGGCAACATCTCGAACATCGCATTTCAAGATATCACGTTCACGTCGCGGTTCTTTTCCGATCCGTGGTGGGGGCGGGGCGAGGCGATTTCCTTCACCGCCATGCCGCGCACACCGACGACGAAGCTCGGAAAACTCAGCGGGCTGCGCGTTCAGAATGTCACCGGGCGGGCCGAGAACAGCATCCGGATCGACGGTTCGGCGCAGAGCCGGATCAGCGACGTCCGGTTCGAGAATGTGGACGTGACCTTCGATCGCTGGACGCGCTATCCCGGCGGGATGTGGGACAATCGTCCGACCACGGCGCTCGCCGGCATCGAGCCGCACGGGACGTGCGGCATCGGCATCCGGCACGCGGACGACGTGGTGCTGAAGAACTGCCGTGTCGGGTGGGGCTCAAACCGGCCGGACTATTTCACGCATGCGCTCGAGGCCGAGGATGTGAACGGGCTGCAGATGCCGGGGTTCGTCGGGGAAGCGGCGCATCCCGGGCAGCCGGCGGTGGTGGTGCGTTGAGGGTGCGAATCG
>DASZYH010000151.1:0-5116 GCA_035545515.1 Opitutaceae bacterium | reverse complement strand
CAATCCGCCGGCGCCGTCTCCGCGTCCTCGCGGGCGAACGAAAGGAAGACCGCTTTGCCGGGTTCAGCCATCACAGCGGTTTCGCGGTGTTGAGGATCTCGTCGAAGCGGGGATCATCCTTCAATCGGGACCACACGGGCTCGTATCGCATTTCGTTCGGTCCCTCGCCGATCGGCTCGTTCATGAGCCCGCGCAGCACCTTGAGCGCCTCCGCGTTGCGTCCGGCGACAACGAGGACCTGGCCATACGAGAATTGATAATCGGCGGCGGAGTACTTGTCCGCGGCCGTTGCCCGTTCCAGGGCCGCTTTGGCTTCGCGGATTGCCGTGTCGGTCTGGCCCGCGAGGGCCTCGGCGAGGGCAATGTCCATCGCGACCCATTGTCGCTGCCGAACCGTCGGCGTGGTTTCACGCAATGCAGCGATCGCCTCGGCGGCCAGGCGACGCGTGCTTGCGGAGTCGCCGAGCAGCCAGGCGACCAGCGTGCGATGCAGCGCGACGGGCGCGTTGAACAAACCGCCTGCCTCATTGACCGACGTCAGCGCGGGATTCGCGAGCGCTCGTTGAGCGGCCCGAAAGTCCCCCACCCGCATCGCCTGGTCATACGCCGCCTGCGCCCCGTCATGGTCGCTCGACGGAGGCCGCAGCACGGCATAGTCGCGGAGGTATTTCGCCCGGTCGTGGTCGAGTTCGTAGCTGGCCCGAATCCGGTATTCGGTTGCCGGATCTGGATTGCTCAGCCGCGGGCCGTAGTGATCGCACATCCGAACGACGTCGGCATACCGCCGCAGGGCAAAGGCCATTTCCATCAAGGTCAGAACGGTGTCCGCGTCGTTGGGGTCGAGATCCGCCGCCCGCTGAAACTGCGCGAGGGCATTGTGCATCCGGCCCAACCGGCGTTCCGCCAACCCGATCCGGTAGACAAGTTGCGCATTGTTGGGCAACCCTGCCTGCGCTTTTTCATAGGCCGCCAGCGCGGCGGACCAGTCGAAGTTGCAGGTGTAGTCGAAGGCGCCTCGTGCGAGATGGGTTTCCGGCGCATCCGGCGCCAACTGCTCCGCGGCTTCGACCTCGCGTTCGGCAGCCTGCCGCCGCGCTGGCGTCGGGTCGATGTTCGAGAGGAAATACATCGCCCCCTGGAGGAGCGCCGCCTGGACATGCGCGAGGAGAAACGAGTGATCCAGGTCCGTCGCCCGGCGATAGAGTTCGACCACGCGTTCACAGTCGTCCCGGCTCGAGGCATAGGAAAGCTGCTCGTCGAGCACCCGGGCCCGAAGATACAGGTCATACGCCGCCCGGCTCGTCGTCGGCTGGCGGTCGATCAGCGACTTCTCATCGGGCGACAGTGTGCTCTTGAGCGCCGTGGTGACGGCGACGGCCAGGTCGGTCTCGGCCGAGAAGATGTCTGTCACGTCGCGCGTGTAGCTGTCGGCCCACACGTGCTCGTCCGTCCGGGCGTCGATGAGCTGCACGTTCAAATGCACCTGATTGCCCGCGCGCTGAACGCTACCCTCGAGAATGTGGGCCACGCCGAGGTCGGCGGCGATTTTCCGCAGGTTGCGTTCCTCGGGGTTCTTGTACGCCATCACCGAGGTCCGCGAAATGACCTTGAGGTCGTGGATCTTGGCCAGCGCGGTGATCACCTCGTCGTGCAGGCCGTCGGCGAAGAACTCGTTGCTCTTGTCGGTGCTGAAATTCGCGAACGGCAGGACGGCGATCGATTTGTCGTCGACCGCCGGCGTGGCGGCCGACGTCGCGGCGGGAGCGGCGGTTGAGGCAGTCGAGGCGGATGGCGAAGCAACCGGCGGCCCGGGGCGGCGATCGGATCCGCGGAGCGCAAAATAAGAGGTCACGG
The DNA here is from genome assembly GCA_035545515.1 of Opitutaceae bacterium. GTDB lineage: Bacteria > Verrucomicrobiota > Verrucomicrobiia > Opitutales > Opitutaceae > ER46. Next base: position 3,262 of record DASZYH010000151.1, on the reverse strand, counting down.
CGATCATCGCGATGGCGGCCAGCACGGCCGCCCAGGCGCCGAACCGACGCCGGTGCTGCAGGGCGGGGTCGCCCTGCTTCGCCTGGCCTACGGAGGGCAGGCTTGACCCCGCCGCTGAAACGCCGCGAGGGCGCCGCGTCTCCACCATCCCGCCGCCTGGGACGCCGCCCCCTGGCTGCGTTTGCATTTCCGGCGGGGTCGGGCGCCCCCGCCCGGCAACGGCTAAACGTCGCGGGTCCTCCAGCAGGCGCTTGACCTGCCCGACAAACTCGGGGGTTGGTACCCCGTTGGGCAGCCGGGTCCATTGCACCCGCATGAATTCGTCCGGGACGTCGGCTCCGGCCTCCAGTGTCTCGTCGAGGACCACCGGCAGCAGGAAGGCGCGGTTCGCGCCCATGTCGTGCGTCCGTTCTGCGCCCTGTTTCCACTCCCGACGAAAATAGCCCTCGCTCCGGTTCTCGGTCGTCGCGGAGATCACCGGCACGAACAGCGTGCATTCCCGGATCTGGGTCTTGATCTTCGCATCCCACGCGTCGCCGCCGCGGAGCTCGTTCTGGTCGAACCACACTTCGACGCCGAATGCGCGCAATGCATCGGCGATCCGCCGTGCCGCGTCGGCATCCTCGCGGGCATACGAGAGAAAGACCGCTTTGCCCGGCTCAGCCATGGTCGGTCCCCTCGCCGCGCACCGGACTGAAACGATGTTCAGGTGGAGCCCGATGTCCCCATCGGGCTTGAACTGGGTGCGGACAACGTCCGGCCCGATGTCCCCATCGGGCTCGGGCCTCTCGGGCCGGGTGGGCTAATGCCGCAGCCCGATGAGGACATCGGGCTCCACCGACGGAGCACAATCGCATTAGCGCCGTTCCGGCAAAGCGACGGAGGGGCAATGCTCCGCAGGAGCGCACTCCGATTGTGGGTAACGGGGTGGAAACAGGCACGTTGGGCGTGGAACGTCCGAGATAAGTGACGCAGTTGTCGTGCCTGGCGAGACGAAACCCGGTCACCGATCGCAACCGCGATGCGATACGCCTGTGTTAGGCCGCCTCATGGCTCGCTCATGTCATGGCGGAACCAATGTGCAGACGGCTCTTTCGTCGCTCCCCGGTCCCAACATGACGCTTCGCTGTCGTTGCTTGTTCCGTCGCACCCAGCGCTCAGTTCACCATGACCGCATGTCCGTTGGCGGAAGCCGCTGTGACGATCGAAACGCGAACTGCGTTGACGGTTCTGCAACGGCAACCAATCGGAGACTGGCGCTTCCTGCCTCAAATGCCGTGGCAAATCACGAGGACGGCAACCCGCGGCTGGACACCGTCACGAGACCGTCAGAAGGCAGGGTTTCGAGGTTTTCCGGCCATTTCCCCGGTTTATTTGGCCGGATCTGGGAATCCGGCCATAACGAGCTTAACTATTGTTTTATAGTATCTTATGTGTCCGCCGGCGAGAATCCGGCCAAATAAACCGAGAATCCGGCCAAATAGATTCGGACATCTGGCCACATCCCCGAAACCCCCTGTCCAGCCCCTTCCCCGCCCTTTTCGGCCTTTTTCATCATCTGCTCTTCGCCGTCCCACCGCACGTCGTCGCCGCGCATTCTGGCACGCACCAGGACTTCACGCGCTCGACGTTCAATGCGCATTTTGGCGAACGCACGACGACATCCGCGTCGCATGTCCGACGTACGACGCAACGCATTGAGGCAACACCGCGCGCGCCCGTCACACGACGCGCACGTTTTCCACCAAGCTCACATCATTTCGTCGCCGCCACACCATCCCGCGCACGACACACATCATCCAGACGCACGCTACACGACGGCCACGCGTCATCCGAACGCAAGACACCATCCAAAAAAGGGGTCAAACTTTGCACTTTGCAATTCTGCGGACGTACGGCTCGAACTCGGTTGGGTCGTGACGACACTGACTGGCTAGGCGACTAAGCCGGAACGGACTTCCCATCTTCAGCTGCCTCGCCAGCCACGGATTTGACGCGGTGGTTCGCTGCTTCATCGCCGCGGCAATCGCAACCTTCCAAACGGCTCCTTTTGGATCTTCCTCCACGTCTTCGGCCGTCTTCCCGATTGCACGCAGGCAAGACTGAAGATGCTCCAGCCACAATTCCTGTGTCAGTTCCCGGTTCCCCGCTTCCCCTGCCTTCCGACGCGCCACTAGTTCGCCATGCGCTCGGATCAGCTCCTTCTTGAATTCACGCGTTCCCACCGCCCAGTCACGCGACATCCGCTCGAATTCCAGTTCCTTCTTCCCACGCTCGTCTTCCTGCAGCCACCCGAGGTATTCCAAGTACTTTCCTCGACCAGCGGCCGTATCCGCCAATCCTCCAGCGTCCACCAATGCCGCCGTCACGTCCAGCCAGCGCGGACGTCTTCGCGGTTGCACCAGCGCCGCCGCGCTGGTCCACGCCCAGACGCCCAATTCATGCGGCTCGACGAGCTTCGCTCGTACGGGGTTGAGGTGAATGTAGTGACACACCCGCCCCACTGCATCCGGCGCGACCAGCAACGCTTGGTACCTGCCCTGAAAAAGATGTCCCCGCTCGTCCCGCAACCGGTTGAACCGAACCGCAAACGTCGCCTGCAACCACCGCATCCCCTCCACCAGATTAGGCTGCGGCGTCTCCACGCAGAGATGATAATGATTCGACATCACGCACCACGCGTGGACGACCCAACCCGCCTTCTCGCACGCTTCGTCCAAACATTTCAGGAATGCAAACTTCGTCCCCTCCTGACCAAACACATGCGCCCGGTAGTTTCCCCGGCTGATCACGTGATAGACCGCTCCACCGTATTCCAATCTCAGTTTTCGCGGCACCTGACCAACCTGTCATTTTATCCCATCCAAACAAGTGCAAAGTACAAAGTTTGACCCCTTTTTCGGGAGTTATCCAAACAAGTGCAAAGTGCAAAGTTTGACCCCTTTTCGGGAAGAGTTGCGGAGTGTTCGTCGATGGACGGGCGCGAGCAAGCTCGCAGCCTACAGTGGTGGGCGGTTGGCGCTATCCCGAGGGATGAATTGGGACGCCACCGCTACTGCTCGATCCTAGACCGATTTCTCGCGCTCCATGGCCGGCGGTCGATGCTGACCGCGGGCCAGGGTTAAATTGGGACGCGCCGCCCACCCGCGGGAGGCGGGCCGGGGCGAAAACGGCATTTCATCAATACCGCGGTTCGGGGCGGCGCGTGGTAAGGGGGTGAAAGTAAGAGGACCGAGGAGGCGATCTGAAGATGCGAGGTAAT
>DASZYH010000150.1:0-4645 GCA_035545515.1 Opitutaceae bacterium | reverse complement strand
GGCACGACCGTCCGGAACGGCTCGGCGGCTTTCGCCAGCGCGCAGCCAAAGACGCACGCCGCGGCCAGCCGCCACGCCGCCCGCCGTCCCCCGCCTCGGGTCCACGCGGCGGTTCGTCCGCCCGTTGCTCCCTGCCCTGTTCGGTTACCGGTCACCACGGCGCCACCTTGCCTCCGGCGCTGGAAACAATCAATGGCGTTGTAAATCGTTCCTTCTGGCGCACAATTCGTCGCCCGACAGACTTTGCGGCTCCTTCGTTCCGCAATCCTCTTATCACCATGACTGCTGCCCTCATCGTCCTCGGCGTCTTTCTCGCCATCATCGTCGTGCTCGGCCTGTGGATCGCCGGCATCTACAACCACCTCGTCACGCTTCGGAACCGGTTCAAGAACGCCTTCGCCCAGATCGACGTCCAGCTCAAGCGGCGGTACGATCTCATCCCCAACCTCGTCGAGGTCGCAAAGGGTTACCTCAAGCACGAGCGCGAAACCCTCGAGAACGTCACCAAGGCCCGCAACATCGCCTACACCGCTTCGCAGGCCGCCGCCGCCAATCCGGCTGACGCCAACGCGGTCAAGAACCTCGTCGCCGCCGAAACCGGCCTCTCGGGCGCGCTCTCCCGGCTCATGGTGGTCTCCGAACAGTACCCCGACCTCAAGGCCAACCAGAACATGATGCAGCTCACGGAGGAGCTGACCTCGACCGAGAACAAGATCGCCTTCGCCCGCCAAGCTTACAACGACAGCGTCATGGTCTACAACACGACGCGCGAGAGCTTCCCGAACGTCGCGTTCGCCGGGATGTTCGGTTTCCTCCCCGCCGAGTTGTTCAAGATCGAGGACGCCACCGAGCGCAACGCGCCGAAGGTCCAGTTCACCTGAGTTCCCGTCGCCGGATTCTGAAACTTCGCCCCGTCGAAATGGGTTAGGATGTCACATCCAACTCTTTCTCCCATGGAAACTCCAGGCCCTACCCCGTCACCGGAACCCTCCGCGTCCGCCGTTCCGCCTCCTCCCCCACCCGCTCCCGCCGTCGCTGCGGCGGCCGTGCGCACCACTCCCTCGGGCGGCGACAAGATCTGGGCCATGCTCAGCCACCTGTCGTTCCTCATCGGATTCTGGTTCATCATTCCGCTCGTCGTTTACCTCGCCCTCAAGGATGAGTCGGTTTACGCCGCCTCGAACGCGAAGGAAGCGATGAACTTCCACCTTTCGCTCATCATCTACAGCCTGGGCTGCGGGTTGCTGGCGGCCACGATCATCGCCATCCCGCTCGTGATCGTGCTCGGCGCCGCCATGTTCGTCGGCGGCTTCATCTTCGCCATCATCGCCGCCGTCAAGGCCGCCGACGGCGGGGTGTACCGGTATCCGCTGACGATCCGGCTGATTTCCTGAACGCCGGCGGGCATGCGAACCTTCGCGACTGACCGCGGCACAATTCTCCGACCGGCCGGAGACGTCCGCGCTGGCGGCCCCTTCCCTCCCACCGCCGCCCGACGGGAGGATGCCTGAGCGCGCCGCCGGTCGCGCCTCTCCGCCTTTTCGCTTCCCATGGACTTCTTCGAGGCCCAGGCCCGCGCCAAGAAACGCACGTCGCGACTCGTCCTGCTCTTCATCCTCGCCGTGATCGGCACGATCATTGCGATGTACGCCGCCGCGGTCATCGGCCTCGACCAGGCGCGGCAGCACCGGGCGCATCGGTATTCGCAGTACGATTACGCGGCGGCGCCGTCGTCCGGCGCGGGTTTCGATTGGTGGCAGCCGCGCCTCTTCGCGGAGGTTGCATTGGCCACCCTTGCCATCGTCGGTCTCGGCTCGCTCTACAAGTGGAGCGAGTTCTCGGCCGGCGGGAAGGCCGTCGCCGAAAGCGTGGGCGGCCGGAGGGTCGACCCGAGCACGCGCGACCTGAAGGAGCGGCAGCTCCTGAATGTCGTCGAGGAAATGGCCATCGCGTCCGGCGTTCCCGTGCCCGCGGTGTACGTGCTCGACGAGGAGCCGGCGATCAACGCGTTCGCCGCCGGTCTCACGACGCATGATGCCGTGGTGACGGTGACGCGCGGGACGCTCGAGAAGCTCAACCGGGACGAACTCCAGGGCGTCGTGGGCCACGAGTTCAGCCACATCCTGAACGGCGACATGCGGCTCAACCTCCGCATCGCCGCGATCATTTTCGGAATCCTCGTCCTCGGACTCGTCGGCCGCGGCATCCTGTGGTCGCTGCGCGGCACGCGCGTGAGCTCCCGCGGCCGGGGTAACTCGGGCGGCACGGTCGCGGTGATCCTGGTGGTCGGACTGGCGCTCATCGTGATCGGCTACGTCGGCTATTTCTTCGGCCGTCTGATCCAGGCGGCGGTCTCGCGGCAGCGGGAGTTTCTCGCCGATGCCTCGAGCGTGCAGTTCACGCGCAATCCGGCCGGCATCACCGGCGCGCTGAAGAAGATCGGCGGGTATGCGCTGGGCTCGACCATGGCGCACAATCAGAGCGCCGCGATCGGCCACTTCTTCTTCGCCCAGGCCTTTGGTTCGGGAATCACCGGGCTGTGGGCAACGCATCCGCCGCTGGCGGACCGGATCCGCGCCGTCGAGCCGACGTTCGACGGGAAATTCTTCGAGCCTCCCGAGGTCGTCGATGTCGACCGCCAGTCCTTCGTCGGTGCCGGCCTGGTGCCGCCGCGCGCGACCGCCGTCCCGGCCGGATCGCCGCCGCCGCTCACCCCGGCCACACCGATGCCGGCCGTCGCGGGTTCCAGCCGCGCCGCCACCACCGCCATCGCCGCCATCGGCAGTCTCACGCCGGCGCAGATCGCGAACGCCCAGCTTCTCCTCGATGCGACGCCTCCCCGGTTGCGCTCCGCCGCGCAGACCACCGCCGAGGCCCGCGTTCTCATCTGCGGCTTGCTGCTCGACGGCTCGGACGAAGTGCGGACCCGCCAGCGCGAGATGATCGCGCGGCTCGGAGCCGACGCGTTGCATATCCTCGACGAGCTCCAGCCGGATTTGCAGCAGATCCGCGAGGAACACCGGTTGCCGCTGCTCCAGCTGACGCTGCCGGCGCTGCGCCTGGTCCCGTCGACCGCGCTCCAGCCGTTCCTCGCGGTGCTCGACGACCTGATCCGCGCCGACAACCAGATCTCGCCCTTCGAATACGCCCTCCAGCGCATCCTGACGAACACGCTGAACCTGAGCCGGGCTCCGAGAGCAGCCGTCGTTCAGTACTACTCGCTCAACGCAGTCGTGCCCGAGATCGCCGTCGTTCTCTCCGTGCTCGCCGGCGCCTCGACCTCCGATTCCGCCGTCGCGCCGCCGGCGTTCGCCGCCGGCGCGGCCCAGATCAAGCTCATCGAATCCCAGCTCCAGTTTTCGGCCACGTCCGCGACAGACCTCGCCGCCTTCGACCAGGCTTTGGACAAGCTCGCAAGCGCCAGCCTCCCGATCAAACAGCGCACGCTGGTCGCGGCCGCGCACGTCGTGCAATACGACGGTCAGGTCCTGATCACGGAGTTCGAGCTCCTCCGCGCCGTCGCCGCCGCCCTCGACATCCCGATGCCGCCGCTGGCGGTCGTGGCTTCCTAAAACCACGAAGCGGCAATTCATCTCCAACCATCGGCGTTCTCCCTCATCCGCCGTAGCCTCGCGCAGTCGGCCAACGAAGGTGGAGCCCGACGTCCCGGCGGGCTGGTTTGGAACCGAGTACGTCAAATCCCGATGAGGACATCGGGATCCACCAGTCACGCACGATCGCCCCAATGAGGACGCGTCGTCCCGATTGAGGAGAGCGTCCCTCCTGCTCCACTTGCGCCGGCAACCTTTCCGGCCGATTTTCCATCCACCGCGTTTTCAGTCGCCCCCCAATTTCCAACTCCCCGTTTTCCGCTCTTCCGCCCTTCCACTCTTCCGCTCTTCCCCTCTTCCCATGAACCGCCCTCACGTCGTCTGCCACATGATGGGAACCGTCGATGGACGGATCCAAACCGAACGCTGGTCCCTTTCGCCCGCCGCCGAAAAACAATACGAAGCCGTCCACGCCCTCCACAAGGCCGACGCCTGGATGTGCGGCCGCCAGACCTTTCAGGGCGATTTCATGGAGCAGCCGCGCAACGCCACCTGGTCCCGCAAAGCGAAGGTGCCCACCGGTGACTTCATCGTCCAAAGCCAGGTGGAGAAAAAGCGTGGTGAACCCAAGCCCGTCTACGCCGTCGCCGTCGACCCCTCCGGCAAAATCCGTTGGGACGATTCGAACCGCATGCGCGGCGACCGCTTTGTCGTCGTGACGACCAGCAAGGCTCCCTCCGGTTATCTCGCCGACCTGCGGACGAAGGGCATCTCCTACCTCATCGGCGGCAAATCGGAAATCGACTTTGCCTCGGTGCTCGCCCGGCTGCACCGGCGCTTCGGCATTCGCAAGCTCATGCTCGAGGGCGGCGGCCGCATCAACGGCTCGCTCCTCGCCGAGGGACTCGTCGATGAGATCAGCCTGCTCGTGTGCCCCTACGCCGACGGGGCGCAGAACGTGCCGACGGTGTTCGACGCTCCCGATGCGAAACTCGGGAAACTCGGCACCCCTCTTCGCCTCCTCGGTGTTCACCACCGCCCCGGCGGCGTCGTCTGGCTCCGCTACCGCGTCACCCGATAGGCGGCCAACCGGC
>DASZYH010000149.1:0-14278 GCA_035545515.1 Opitutaceae bacterium | reverse complement strand
AGCTCGAGCCGGGCGGAACGGCGGGGAATTCGACCTCCACCTTGGCGACATCGTCCGGCTTCACGTTGAGCAGTTCGGAATTCGCCCAGTTCTTCGGATCGCTGTCGATCCACGCGTCGAGGTTCGCGAGGTAGGCCTTGTTTTCGTCGCCGAACTTGAGGAAGCGGCCTCCGCCCGTCTCGGCGTTCTTGCCGAGCACCACGGACCACAGCGGCTTTTTCGCGCTGTCGAGGAGCTCGATCCGGGTGTCCTTGAATTCGAGCCGTTCGAGGCGTTCGGGATTCGCGGTGACAAACCGTTCGACCTTCGCATCGGTGAGACTTCCGACGAAGGTGGACAACTTCGAGAAGTCGGCCGGCAGGTCATAGTAGCTGGCGTCCTTCCAGCTGCCGTCCGGCTGGCGGGTGAGCGTGACGGTCTTGCCGGAATCGGTGACCTGCAGTTGCGCGGCCTTCTCGATCACCGCCCGATCGGCGAGCGGGTGGCCGACGCGGGGGTCTTGCGACGGTGGCGGCCCGGGCCGCTGGGCCACGTAGACGACCGCGGAGATGATCGCGAGGACAACGACGGAAATGGCGAGCGTGCGGAGTTTCATCGGTCGGGGAGTAAACGGTGGTCAGGCCTTCCGAGCGCGGTAGAAGAAAAACCCGAAGAGCAGCACGAGGATCGGGCTGGCGAGGAGATTGATCACGAGCAGCTTGTTCTCGAGCCGGTCGATGTCCTGGCGGAGGGCGAGGCGGATTTCGCGCCGTTGCGAGCGCATTTCCGCCGCCTGCTTCTGGAAGTTCTCGATTGCCTTCGTCATTTCCGGCGTGGCGAGGAGGCGGTTGCCCTCGGTCTTCTTGCCCTGGAGCTCGCTCAGCTTCGTCTGCACCTCCTGGAGCTGCGCGTCGAGCGCGGTGAGCTTCTGCTGGTACTTCTGCTGGGCCGTCGCCTGCATCTTGCGGACGACATCGAACGGCCGGAGCGACGTTCCCTTGCTGCGGATGGAGATCAGGTCCTTCGAGCCGCCGAGGAAGTCGATCGTGTCCGCGGCGAGCGCGAGGTTGTCGTTGAACGGCTCCGCGGCGGTCTGCCCGAAGAAGTTGAATTTGCGGATGCTGTAGTCGTCGAACAGCCAGTCGGTGTCCGCGATCACGACCAGGGTCGACGTGGTCTTCGATTCCTTCAGGCCGGGGGCCGGCGGTGTCGGCGGCTTCGCCTTGGCGTCCTTTTGGTCGGCCGGCTTGGCGTCGGCCGGGGCGCCATCGGGAAACGCGGTGTGGAATTTCCCCGTGATCATCGCGGCGATCGTCTTGGGGCCGCTGGGCGTGATTTGCTTCGCGATGTCGTCCGGTTGCGCGAACTGGAGCATCGAGGTTGGCACCTCGCCGGACTGCGCGGAGGTCCGGATCAGCGGGGTGAACGTCAGCGTGCTCCCCGTCTTCTGGGAGATGGAGCCCGGTTCCACGAACATGGCCGAATTGAGCTGGGCGGTCGCAATGGCCTTCGGGTCGAACGCGTCCTTGTGCAGCGTGATCCAGATCGGATACCGGGAAACGGTGTTCGCGGCGGTCTGGACCTGCGTCGCGTTGTCGAGGTCACCCACGACCTTCGTCGGGTCGTACTGGACGCCGTAGGCGTTGAGCAGGGTGGGGAGATCGCTGGAGACGTTCGGCTGCGGTCCGCCGTACATCGCCTGCTGGCCGCCCTGCTGCTTGAAATAGAGCGAGGACGGATCGACGGCGAGGAACACGGGCTTGCCGCTGAGGAGGAACTGGTCGATCGCGTATTGGAGTTTCGGTGACAGGTTTTCCGGATGAATCACCGCCAGGACGTCGAGACCGGCGGGGAGCTCCGTCGCCGTCGGGCTTACCGTCACGATGTTGTACGTGTCCCGCCATTCCTCGACGACGTACTGCGACGGCTTGGGCTGCTGCCGCATCATCATCATCATCTGCATCTCCTGCGGGCTGCTGCCCTGGAGCGGCAGGCTGGTGAGGAGGCCGAGCTTCGGCTTGTCGAACTCCTGCACGCTGTAGATGAGTTTGGAGATGTCGTACTCGAGGAACTGCTCGCGCTGCGGCGTGAAGGCCCGGATCGTCTTCTGCTGGTCGGCCTGGGTCACGACGAGGCCGAAGTAGAACTGCTCTCCGCCCTGCTGCGACACCTGCGGACTCAGGCCGGCGGCCGTGGCCTTTTCCTCCTCGGGGGTGTCCCGGCGCGGGTTGACGATGTTCAGCGTCAGCTTCCCGTGGGAGGCGCGGACATATTGCCGCAGCATCTCCTCGACGCGGGCGGCGTAGTTCTTGTAGGCGATCGGCACGCCGGTCGCGTCCTTCGAGAAATAGAGGTCGAGCGTGATCGGCTCCTCGATCTTCGCGAGGATCGCCTTGGAGCCGGGCGACAGCGAATAGATCGAATCCGCGGTCGCGTCGATCCGGACCGGGACGGTCGAGGCGAGGTAGTTGATCAGGACGAGCCCGACGAACAGGAGGACAATCGCGATTGCTTTGGCGCTGAATTTCATGGCGCGGCCGGAAGGGTTAGCGTTCGAGGGCGACGACGTTGAGGAACAGGGTGAACCCGATCAGCGAGAGGAAGAACACGACGTCCTTCGGATCGACGATGCCCTTCGTGAACGCGTCAAAGTGGGTGATGAAGCTGAAATTCGACAGCGCGTCGGAAACGCCGACCGAGAACCACGACTCGAGCAGGTCGCTGAAGCTGCTGAACCCGAGGAAGAGCAGGACGGCGCAGGCGAGCAGGCTGAGCACGAAGCTGATCACCTGGTTCTTCGTCAGGGCGGACATGAGCGAGCAGACGCCGAGGTAACCGCCGGCCATGAGCATCGCGCCGAGGTAGGTCGTCACCACGACGCCCCAGTCGGGATTTCCCAGATAGGCGATGGTGCAGGCCATCGGAAAACTCAGCAGCACGCCGAGGGAGAGGAAGGCCCAGCCGGCGAGGAATTTTCCGAGCACCGCCTCGAGCGTGGTGACGGGCAGTGTGAACAGCAGCTCGGCCGTGCCGGAGCGTTTCTCCTCCGACCACAGGCGCATGCCGACGGCCGGCACGAGGAAGAGGAAGAGCCACGGATAGAAGATGAAGTACGTCTCCATGCTCGCGATGCCGGCCTGGAAGAACCCGCCGTAGCGGGAGAACGCGAGCGCGACGGAGATGACGAGAAACCCGATCAGGAAGACGTACGCGACCGGCGAGCGAAAATAGCCGAGGAACTCGCGTTTGAAGACGGGACCAATCTGTTTCATCAGGGAAAAGGACGGAGGGGTGGAGGGCGGCGGATTCCCGAAACCCGCCGGAGGCGGCTGGTCGAGGATCGTGGCCATGGTCGGTGACGCGCGTCAGATGTCGCCGCGCGTGAGACTGCGGAAGATTTCGTCGAGCCGCGCGCCCGGCTGGCGGGCGCGAAGCTGCGCGGGCGTTTCGTCGACGACGACCCTGCCCTGCGAGATGATGATCACGCGGGTGCAGATCGCATCGACCTCCTCGAGAATGTGGGTCGAGAGGATGACGGCCTTCTCGACCGCCATGTTCTTGATCAACGACCGCACCTCGTTCTTCTGGTTGGGATCAAGGCCGTCGGTCGGTTCGTCCAGCACCAGCGCGGGTGGATCGTGGAGCAGCGCCTGCGCGAAGCCGACGCGCTGCTTGAAGCCCTTCGAGAGCGTCTCGATCGTCTGCTTCCGCACCGGCGCGAGATGCGTGAGACCGATGGCGCGGTCGACCTGCGCCCGTTTCGCCGCGTCGGCGCGGAAGCCGCGCACCTCGGCGATGAACGAGAGGAATTCTTCGACCGTCATCTCGGGATAGGCGGGCGCGCTCTCGGGCAGGTAGCCGAGGCGGCGCTTCACCGCCACGGGATTGGCGGTCACGTCGATGCCATCGACCGTCGCGCTGCCGGCGTCGGGCCGCAGGAAGCCGGTGATCATCTTCATGGTGGTCGATTTGCCGGCGCCGTTCGGACCGAGGAAGCCGAGAATATCGCCACGTTTCACGGCGAAACTGACGCCGTCGACGGCGCGTTTCGCACCGTAGGTCTTAACCAAGCCTTTGACTTCGATCATGGGGATGAAGCAGAAGAGGGATGGCCGATGAGACCGAATGAACCGGAAAGGTTCCGGCCGGCTCAAGTCATCGGAAAGAAGGACGAAAAAGATTTCCCGCGTCCGACTTTCAAGGCCGAATTTCGGGAAATCCGATTTATCGCGATAAATGTAGGAGGCCGGCGTACGCCACCTATCGAAAATGTAATGTTGGGGATGATATCGCCGCCTGGAGGCGGGTTGAGACCAGCCCCGTCGGTTGCCGCAGGCACGTGCTGCCGCGGTGACGCGATCAATTTTTCCCCGCGCCCACCGGAAGCGGCGCGGCCGTCGCGTCGAGGGCGGAGCGTTCCTTCTCGGTCTTCAGCCGCAACTGTCCGCACGCGGCGTCGATGTCGTGGCCCTTCTCGCGACGCAGCGTCACCGACACGCGCGCCGCGCGGAGCACGTCGGCGAACTTTTCCTGCCGCGTGAGCGAAGGCCGCTTCCAGGGCAGCCCTTCCACGGTGTTGTAAGGAATCAAATTCACGTGCGCGTGCAGATCGCGGGCGATGTCGCGCAGCGCCGCCGCCTGTTCGAGGGAATCGTTGATGTCCTCGATCAGGATGAACTCCAGCGTGACCATCCGGCCGTGTTTTTCGGAAAACGCCTTCACCGCCGGGATGAGTTTCTCGAGCGGGAAGGCCCGGTTCACCGGCATGATCTTCTCCCGAACCTCGTTGGTCGCGCCGTGCAGCGAGATCGCGAGCCGGATCCCGAGCGGCTCGTCCGCCAGCTTCAGGATTTTCGGGACCAGCCCGCTGGTCGAAAGCGTGATCCGGCGCGCGCCGAAACCGAGCCCCCAGTCGGCATTGACGATCGTCAGGGCGCGGAGGATCGCGTCGTAGTTGGCCAGCGGTTCGCCCATGCCCATCACGACGATGTTGTCGAAGGAAGCGAGTTCGGCGCGGGCGCGGGGCGTGCGTTCGTCCTCGCGGTGGCAGACCTGCAGGAGCTGCGCGACGATTTCCCCGGCGGAGAGATCGCGCTTCAGGCCGGCCAGTCCGCTGGCGCAAAACGCACAGGCCATGGCGCAGCCGACCTGGGTGGAAATGCAGATGGTCTTGCGCGAATGGTCGACCCCGACGCCCTCCTGCGGGGCGCGGATGATGACGGTTTCGATCAGCGAACCGTCGCGCAGCTCCAGCAGCAGCTTGTCGGTGACATCGTGCGACTGCTTGTTCAGGACGAGGGTCGCGGGGAGCAGGTCGAAGGTCTCATCCAGCCACGTGCGCAGCGGCTTCGAGAGATTCGACATCTCATCCCAGGTGCGCACGCGCTTCTTGTACAGCCATTCGAGGATCTGGCGGGCCCGGAACGCGGGTTCGCCCCGCGCGCGGAGCTTCTCCGTGAGCGAGTCGAGCGTTTCGCCGGTCAGCGCCGGCTTGGCGGGTGTGTACCTCATGCGCGGCGTCAGGGTAGGTTTCGATCGGTGCAGTGCAAGCGGCACGGCGGGCGTGGGCGGAAATCCGGCGGCAAATCGCCGGAGGGCAGGGAAATCAGCCGAGGGCCGGCGACCGCGAAAGCTCCCGGATGCTTCCGGCGCGGGGCGGCGCCGCATGTGTTAGCACAGGACGGGTCATTGCACCGCGGCGGCGGGCCTGCCAAAGTCGGCTCCCCCATGAAACCCCTGATTCCCTTTTTCCTGCTGGCCGGTTCGGCCCTGATGGCGGTGGCGGCGGAACCCTTTGGCCGGATCGAGCGGTTCGATCCGGCACTCGATCATCTGCTCGCGCCGGACGCCGCGATGGAAAAGATCGCCGATGGCATCCAGTGGGCGGAGGGGCCGGTCTGGTACCACGGGGCGCTCGTTTTTTCTGATCCGCCGGCCAACATCGCGCGGCGCTGGGCACCCGGTGACGCCAAGCCCGCGGTTTTCCTTCAGCCGAGCGGTTGGGATGCACCTGCTCCCGGGTTTCGGGAACCCGGGAGCAATGGACTGGCGGTCGACCGGCAGGGTCGACTTCTGCTCTGCCAGGACGGCGCGCGCCGGATCGCCCGGTACGAGAACGGCCGGTTCGTCACCCTGGCGGATCGTTATGACGGCAAGCGTTTCAGCAGCCCGAACGACCTCGCGGTGCGGCGCAACGGCGACATCTACTTCACCGACCCGACCTATGGGCTCGATCGCGGAAACCAGTCGCCGCTGCGTGAGCTCCCGTTCAATGGCGTGTATCGACTGGCGGCCGACGGCACCGTGACATTGCTGATCAAGGATCTGACGTACCCGAATGGCATCGCATTTTCGCCCGACGAGCAGGTGCTCTATGTGAATGTCAGCGATTCCGCGGACACGCGGATCATGGCGTACGATGTCCAGGCGGATGGCAGCGTCAGCCACGGGCGACGGTTCTTTGACGCCAGCGGCCCCGAATTGCGCGGGAGCCGGGGCGTGTTCGACGGATTAAAGGTCGATCGCAAAGGCGACCTGTGGACGAGTGCGCCGGGCAACGGCATTGTGATTGTTTCGCCCCGAGGGAAGCTGCTCGGCAAGCTGAGTACGGGCGTTCCCACCGCGAATTGCGCCTGGGGTGACGACGGCAGCACGCTCTACATCACGGCGAATCATTATATTCTCCGGCTGAAAACGCTGACCAAGGGCGCGGACTGAAAAGTGGAAAACTGAAAAGGCGGGAAATCGGGAAACGGCAAACCGCGGATTCGGGAAACGGTTCCGGTTTCGTCGCGAATGGGAGCGCTCGGCATGGCGGTGCCCCGGCCCGGTCGCCAGGTGGAGCCCGATGTCCCCATCGGGCTGGTTTGACGACCGAACGCGATGGGGACTCGCGTTCCACCAATCTCCTAAGGTCTTGCTCCGGGGGACGGTCGCCCCGAGAAACGTCGCGAGTGTCCAAGAAGCTCAAAGACATCGGCATCGTCTCGGTTTTCACCGTCATTTCCCGAGTGCTCGGTTTGCTGCGCGACCAGGTGCAGCTCTGGGTTTTCGGTGAGACGGTCTTCATCGATGCCTTTGTCACGGCGTTCACGCTGCCGAATCTGTTTCGGCGGCTGCTGGGCGAGGGTTCCCTGACCGCGGCGTTCGTGCCGACGCTCCAGGAGTGTCTGCGGGCGGACGGGGAACGGGGAGCGTTCGACCTGTTGAACCGCGTGGGGAGCTGGCTGCTCCTCGTGACGGGGGCCCTCGTCGCCGTTGCCATGGTGGTGTTCAGCAACGCGCGGCTGGTGCCCTGGGTGGATCCGAAATGGTACCTCGCGGCGGATCTGGCCGTGCTGATGTTTCCGTATCTCGTGCTGGTTTGCCTGGCGGCCGCCTTCAACGCCACGTTGAACGTGATGGAGCGGTTCACCGAGCCGGCCTTGTCGCCGATCTGGCTGAATCTCGCGATGATCGCCTCGCTGGCCGGCGCCGGCCTGCATTTCGCGCACGGCCCGCTCGGCGAGGTGCGTTGGCTCTGCGTCGGCGTGCTGGTCGGCGGGGTGTTCCAAATGCTGGTCCCGGCGCTGGTCCTCGTCCGCGCCGGCTGGACGCCGCGATTCACCCTCGGATTGACCGAACCCGTCCGGCAGATCGCGCGCCTGATGACGCCGGGCATTCTCGGTACGGCCATCTACCAGATCAACATTACCGTCTCGCGTCTCCTGGCGTACTCGCTGCCGGCGGCCGCCGCGATGATGTTCATGGCAAACCGGCTGATGGAGCTTCCGATCGGAGTCTTCGCGATCGCGGTATCGACCGTCGTCTATCCGTTGCTCGCCAAGCATGCGGTCGAGGGGAAATTCACCCGGATGGCGGCCGATTTTCACAAGGGGCTCCGCCTCGTGCTGATCATCAACGTTCCGGCGGCCGCGGGACTGGCGGTGCTCAGCCATCCGATCGTCCGCCTGCTCTACCAGCATGGCAAATTCACCGCCGAGGACGCCGCGGCGATGGCGCCGCTCGTGATGCTGTTCGTCATCGGGCTGCCGTTCTTCTCGATCGTGAACCTGACGGTGCGGGCGTTTTACGCGGTGAAGGATACCCGGACGCCGGTGCGCGTGGCGCTGGTCGATTTTGTCGTGAATCTCGTCCTGAGCGTCGTCCTCAAACACTGGTTCGGTGCGCCGGGTCTGGTGATCGCGAGCACGACGGCGATCATCGTCCAGACGCTGCTGCTCCAACGGGCCCTGGCGCGGAAGCTGCCGGAAATGCGGTTCACGCCGCTCTGGCGCAGCGTGGGCAAGGTGATCCTCGCCAGCGCGGTCATGAGCCTCGTGGTATGGGCGGGGTATCGCGGACTCGCGGCGACCGGCTGGGGGCGGAAAGCTGATTTGATCACCGTCGTTGCCCTCATTCCCCTCGGCATCGCGCTCTACGGTGCAATGCTGTGGAAAATGCGGATCGAGGGGCGGGAGGATCTGGTGGCCGTCTGGACGCGCGTGCGGGGAAAATTCGCGTGAAGCTCAAGATCGACTGGTTTCTCGCGGGGCTCGGGGCGGCGATCGCACTGGCATGGCTGGTGCCGGGACCCGGTGCGCAGGGCGGGTGGCTCCATCCGGAAATCCTGACGAAACTCGCGGTGGCGCTCATCTTTTTCCTGCACGGCGCCCGACTCTCGTTCGCCGCGCTCCGGGCGGGGGCGCTGAACTGGCGCCTGCACCTGCTGGTGCAACTCGCCACGTTCGTCTTCTTCCCGCTTCTCGGCGTCGGCCTGTTCGTGCTGCTCCACGGCCGGATTGCGGACGACCTCAATCTCGGGCTCTTCTTTCTTTGCGCGCTGCCGTCGACCATCTCGTCGGCGATCATTCTCACCGGCGTCGCGAAGGGGGATGTGGCCGGCGCCGTGTTCAACGCGACGATCTCGAATCTGATCGGCGTCATCCTCACACCGCTCTGGATCACGGGTGAGATGCGGACGACCGGGCACGCGCTGCCGCTCGGTCCGGTGGTCCTCGATCTCGTGCGGTGGCTCGTGGTTCCGCTGCTCGTGGGCCAGGTCATGCGGCGCTGGCTGGGCGGATGGCTGTCGCGGCACCGGTCGCAGACGACCGTCGTGGATCGCGGGGCCATTCTCCTGATCGTCTATACGGCCTTCTGTGACTCGTTCCGCAACGGTGTCTGGTCGAACTACAGCCTGGGCCAGCTCGGGTTCGTGCTGTTGATCTGCCTCGTTCTGTTCGCCGTGGTGATCTCGCTGTTGGGCGTGGTCACGCGCGCGCTTGGCTTCGCCCGGGGCGATCGGATCGCCGCCATGTTCTGCGGATCGAAGAAGACGCTCGCGGCCGGGGTGCCGATGGCGAAGTTGATCTTCGAAGGCCATCCCGGACTTGGGCTCATCCTTTTGCCGGTGATGCTCTATCACCCCCTCCAACTTGTGATTTGCGGTGTCCTGGCGCAGCGTTGGAGTCGGGAAGCGGCGGACGAAGCCGAACAAGCCTAGGCGGCCACACCAGCCGGGGACGCACCCGGCAGCGCGAACCACGGTTGCGCGGAAGCGCCGCGGGGCGTAGTTCGATCCGGAACGCCACGATGTGAACCGCCGAGGAGCAATGAAGCCGAACGAAGGATCACCGACGAAAGTGACGCATAATCCGGGGGCCAACCGGTTTGAAGCCAGTGTCGACGGCCACCTGTGCGTGGCCGACTACCAGATCCGCGCCGGCGAGATCGCCTTCACCCACACGTTTGTCCCGCCGGAGTTGCGGGGGAGGGGAATCGCCGAGAAACTGGTCCGGGCGGCGCTCGAGTACGCCAAAGCAGAGAGGCTCCGGGTCGTTCCCGAGTGCTCCTATGTGGCGAGCTTCATTCGCCGTCACCGTGAGTACGTCCAACTGACCACCTGACGCCGCCGAGTCGGCCGCCGGCAGAATTTCGCGGTTTTTCCGCTTGCAATAGACAAACAGTCAACTATCCGTTCGAACCCATGGGCAGAACCTCAGACGCTGACGAGCGGTTGATGACCGCAGCACTCGACCTCATGTGGGAGGAGAGCTACGGCGCCGTCAGCATTGATGATATCTGCCAGCGGGCTGAGGTGAAGAAGGGGAGTTTCTATTATTTCTTCGATTCGAAAGCTGAACTGGCTGCCGCTGCGTTGGAGAAGCTCTGGCGCGACGATTGGAAGTCGAAGCTCGACGCGTGTTTTTCGCCATCGGTTGAGCCGCTTGAACGGCTTAAGAACTACATGGCAGCTATTTACGAAAAACACGCGAGCCATTTCAAACAGACCGGCCACGTGCTGGGCTGCCCGGTTTGCTCGGTGGGATCCGAGGTGAGCACCCAGGAAATCGACCTTTCCGCCAAGATCCGCGAGATTGTTGCCCGGAAACGCCGCTACTACGAATCGGCCATTCGCGATGCCATCGCGGAGGGTGTGATCGAGCCCGGCGATCCTGGCGAAAAAGCGGTTGGGCTGGCTTGTCTGATCGAGGGTGCGGTGAGCCAGGCTCGGATCATGAACGACCCTGAGCTGCTCAAGCCGCTCCCGGTTGCGATGCTGGCCCTGCTGGGCGCCAAATCGCCCGCCACCGCGACCTCCGCGACTGCCAAGTAATTTTTGCCTGCACGCCACCGTGCGCACGACATCCGTGCGCGTTTTTTTTCGCCTCCTTTATAGCCAACTAGTCAACTATCCGTCCGCCACTCTCATGCCTGCCATGAATAACCGACTGACTTTGAATTCGCCCACGCGGGCGACGCTGCACCTTTCTCGCGCCGCCTTTTCGCCCATCCGCGCCACCCGGACCACGCATCCGAACTCGGATGGGGCCGTGTTTCGTGCTCCTTCGCTCGACCTCGCGGTGATCCCGCAGAGCGAGCCGCACTGGCCGACTTGGCATCGCGGCGCGCTCGACCGGCTCCAGCCGATCCTCACGCGCTATCGCGACTGATCCCCGGAGTCCCGCTTCGCTTTCCACTTTCATTCCCACGACCATGACAGCTGTATCCGATCCGCAAGTCCGTTCCCACTTTCCCCGCCGCCGTGGCGCGATCATCGCCACCGCCGCCATTTTGGGTGCCGCCGCCGCCACCGGCTATGTCACCTCGCACGCCACCGCGGCCGAGCCATCGGCGGCGACGCCACCACCGGCTCCCACCGTCACGGTTGCACCCGTCGACCAGCGGGTCGTGACCGAATACGAGGAGATCACCGGTCACGTCGATTCGGCCGAGACGGTCGACCTGCGGGCCCGGGTTTCCGGTCATCTGGAGGCGGTCCGGTTCCAGGCGGGGCAGATTGTCCATCAGGGCGACGTGTTGTTCACGATCGATCCGCGGTGGTACCGCGCCCGGTTCGACCTCGCCCAGGCGCAGGTCGCGGAGGCGCAGGCGCACGCCAGCGTCGCCGACCGCGAGGCGGCGCGCGCCCGCAGTCTCCTCGCCGGCCAGGCGATCTCGAGCGAGGAGGCGGAAGAGCGGGCGTCGCGGGCGACGGAGGCACGGGCCGCCGTGGCCGCCGCGGAGGCCGCGCTGGAGTCGGCCAAACTGGATCTCGAGTACACGGAGGTTCGCGCCCCGATCACGGGCCGGATCAGCCGCGCCCTCGTCACCGCCGGCAATCTCGTGTCCGGTTCGCCGGGCAATGCGACCCTGCTCACGACGATCGTCTCCGTCGGCGATGCCTTCGTCTACGCCGACCTCGACGAGGCGGACGTGCTGAAGTTCGACCGCCTGGCGCGGGAGCGCCGCCTGCCGCTCGAAAACGGCCGGATCCCCGTCCAATTGCAGCTCGCCGACGAGCAGGGGTATCCGCGCCGCGGCTACATCGAGTCGACCGACAACCGGGTGAACCCCGCGACCGGCTCGCTGATGCTCCGGATGGTGTTTTCGAACGCGGACGGTTCGCTCCTCCCCGGCCTGTATGCCCGGGTGCGGGTCCCGATCAGCGCACCGCAGCGGGCGCTCCTGATCAGCGACCGGGCAATCGGCATCGACCAGGGCCAGCGGTTCGTCCTCGCGCTGGAAAAAAACAACACCGTGGCGTACCGCACCGTCCAGCTGGGCGCCGAATTTGACGGCGAGCGCGTCGTTCGCGCCGGTCTGCACGCCGGTGACCGCATCGTCGTGGATGGACTGCAGCGCGTCCGGCCGGGGATGGCCGTCACGCCCGAACCGGCGGCGATCGCCGACCATTCCTCCCCCAACGTCAGCCAAGTCGCCGTCCAATGATCCCTGTCGTCATTGTCCTCATTCTGCTGGTCGTGCTCACGGCCGTCGACAGCAACGAGCAGGACCATCGCTAGACCGTCCGCGTGGGCGGTGCGGACCGGCGGGCGTGTTCCCTCCGACTGACCGCACCGTCTGCCATCGAGCGCCCCGCGTCTCGCACGGCCCACCCGGCAACCCGCCGCCCGCACTCCCTTCCTCCCAGCGCGTCGCTCGCCGCGGCGCGTCCCGGCCACCGCCTTACCCATGAATTTCTCCGATTTCTTCATCAAGCGCCCCATCTTCGCGGGCGTCATTTCGATCATCATCTTCCTCGTTGGCGCGATCGCGCTCACGCGGCTGCCGGTCAGCGAGTATCCCGAGGTCGTTCCGCCGACCGTCGTGGTTCGCGCGGTGTACCCGGGCGCCAACCCCAAGACGATCTCCGAGACCGTCGCCGCGCCGCTCGAGCAGGCGATCAACGGCGTCGAGAACTCGCTCTACATGTTCTCGCAGGCGACGAGCGACGGGGTGATGACGCTCACCATCACCTTCAAGATCGGCACGAACCTGGATAACGCCCAGGTGCAGGTGCAGAACCGCGTCGCGCAGGCCGAACCGAAGCTCCCCGAGGAGGTGCGTCGGCTGGGCGTGACGACGACGAAGACGTCGCCGGACCTGCTGATGGTGGTGCACCTGTTCTCGCCCGACAACCGGTACGACGACGTCTACGTCCGGAACTACGCGACCCTCCAGGTTCGCGACGTGCTCGCGCGGCTGGACGGCGTCGGTGAGGTCCGGGTCTTTGGTTCCGGTGACTACGCGATGCGGGTCTGGCTCGATCCGAACAAGGTCGCGGCCAAGGGCCTGACGGCGTCCGACATCGTGGCCGCGATCCGGGAGCAGAACGTGCAGGTGGCAGCCGGCGCCATCGGCCAGCAGCCCACGTCGCATCCGGTCGACACCGAACTGCTGATCAACGCCAAGGGCCGGCTTGCCTCGGAGGAGGAGTTTGGCCGGATCATCGTCAAGACCGGACCGAACGGCGAGCGGGTGCAGTTGCGGGATGTCGCCCGGATCGAACTCGGCGCCTCGGAGTACGCGCTGCGTTCGCTGCTGAACAACAAGGCCGCCGTCGCGTTGCCGATCGCGCAGCTCCCGGGGTCGAACGCCATCGCGACCTCCGACGCCGTGCGCGCGACCATGAAACAGCTGGCCAAGAACTTTCCGCAGGGTCTGAGCTACGACATCGTCTACGACCCGACCGTGTTCGTGCGCAGCTCGATCCACGCGGTCGTCCATACGCTGCTCGAGGCGATCGTCCTGGTGGTGATCGTGGTGATCCTTTTCCTCCAGACCTGGCGCGCCTCGATCATTCCGCTTGCCGCCGTGCCGGTGTCGCTCGTCGGCACGTTCGCGGTGATGCTGGCGCTGGGATTCTCCATCAACGCGCTGTCGTTGTTCGGGCTCGTGCTCGCCATCGGCATCGTGGTCGACGACGCCATCGTCGTGGTCGAGAACGTCGAGCGGAACATCGCGCTCGGACGCTCGCCGTTCGAAGCGACCCGGCAGGCGATGCGCGAGGTCACCGGCCCCATTGTCGCGACCGCACTCGTGCTCTCGGCGGTGTTCATCCCCACCGCGTTCATCACCGGGCTGACCGGACAGTTCTACAAGCAGTTCGCCATCACGATCGCGATTTCGACCATCATCTCGGCCTTCAATTCGCTTACGCTCAGTCCGGCACTTACTGCGGTGCTGCTGCGGCCTCACGACAAACATGCCAAGGGCGCGGCGCCGCCGTTGCCGTGGCTTGCCTTTCCGCTGCTGGCGGGCGCCGCAGGTTGGTTCTTGTTGGCCGAGCCGCTGGCGCCGTGGATTGACCGCGCGCTGACGCACTTGCCCGCCGACGTCGTCGAAAGACTCAGCGGTTTTGAACCGTGGTTGACGCCGTCTGCGGCGGCGCTGATCGCAGCGGCGGTTGGCGCCTTGGTCGGCGGTTGGGCCAACTGGCTGTTGGGCGCCTTCTTTCGCCTGTTCAATCAGATGTTCCGGCTGATTACCGGTATTTACGCCCACGCCGTCGGCGGCTTGCTGAGGGTGACGGCGG
>DASZYH010000148.1:0-12873 GCA_035545515.1 Opitutaceae bacterium | reverse complement strand
GAAGTCGTCATCGTCAACAAGCTCTACGAGATGATGGAACGCGCCGTCGACCGCTGCCGCAACGTCGGCAACCTGGTGGTTCAGATCACGCTGAAGCAAACGTAGAGCGCCACTGTCGGTTTCGCTTTTGTCGGGTGTTACTCCAACTCGTCGATGGTCTTCGGCCAGTCGGATTTCAGCAGACGCGAGAGCGAACGGTCGGCGAGGAGCTTGCCGCCGGTCTGACAGCGCGGGCAGTAATTGACCTCGTTCTCCGCGTACACAATGCGCTGAACCTTCGTGCCGCAGACCGGGCATGGCTGGCCGAATTTGCCATGCACGGCCATTTCCGGGCGAAACGCGGTGACATGCGCGGGAAACCGACCGGCACTTTCCGCGCGAAGCCGTGCGGACCACGCCCGCAGGGTCTCCTGTGTCGCGAGATGCAACCGATCGATCTCGGCGGCCGTAAGCTTCTGGGAAAGGACCAGCGGCGACAATCGCGCGGCGTGGAGGACTTCGTCTGAGTAGGCGTTGCCGATTCCGCTGAACACGCGCGGATCCGTGAGCACGCGTTTCAAGGTGTGGTTTTCCCGGGTGAGGGCGTGGGCGAATTCCGCGTTCGTGGCGGAGAAGACGTCGATTCCTCCCGGATCGTGGGCCGCCAGGGTGGCGTCGCCGTCGAGGACGTGAATCGACGCGCGGCGTTTCGTTCCGGCCTCGGTCAGCACCAGCGCGCCGTTCTCGAATAGAAGCGTGGCGAGCGCATTGCGGGTGACCACTTTGGCGCCGGGGTCGGACCATTGCAGTCGCCCCGCGATCATCAGGTGAATTACGAGCCAGGCGTTGTGATCGAATCCGATCGCGATTCTTTTCCCGATCCGTCGGATGCCCGTGACCGTGTGCTGTTCGAGCGAGTCGACCGGCGGCCGCGCGGTCCGAAGCACGAACACATCGGTCACCCGTATTCTCTCGAGGCGCCGGCCGACGATGCGCTCGGTCAGGGCTTCGCAATAGATCGTGATGTCCGGAAGTTCGGGCACGGGGAGCAGTGATGCGTATAGCGGTCGAACGTTTCACGGACAGGCGAAAAACCACGAGCCGAGTCTTCGGCCGAATTGTAAAACCGCCGGCGGTTACACGGTTTTTCCGGGAAATTAACAACGGGTCTGAAACCACGGCATCGGCTGTATGCGTCATCCGGCCATCCATCGCATTCCGCTCATGAAAAATGATCCTCTCTTCAAAGTTGTTTCCCTCGTGATCCTCGCCGCCCTGGTTCTTGCGCTCGTCAGTCCGACGCCTGCTGCCCCCGCCGTCGACTCGACCCGGGTGGTGGCGTCCCGTTGAGCGGAAAACGCGCCGGCCGATTCCGCGATGACCTTGTCGCGAGCGCAGTTTTCCCCCAGCGGCCGCGGCCCGTTGGCCAGCAGCGCGCGATCGGCCGCGTTGGGACTGGACGATAGGTTGAAATTCGCTTTGATCGGCCGCGCTCGTTACCCCGCGAGAGCGCCGGTCCAATCCAGCACCGGCGCAATTCAACCCCACATACCATGCCCTCAGCTCCCGCTGTGCCGGCCGAGACCGTTCGGCCGAAGTCGCCGCCGCGCGCAAATCCCACGCGCTGGCTGTACGCCGCCTTCGCGGCGTTGCTCGTCATCCTCATGTTTGTTGGCTTCCAGCAGTTCTACCTGCATGGAAGGGCGTACCCGGCTCATCCTTTTCCGCCTCCCCTCCGCGGAATTCTCATCCTCCATGGCGTGCTGATGACAGGCTGGATGACCTTGTTTCTGGTCCAGCCCTTGTTGATCGCCTCGCATAATCGGAAGATGCACATCACGCTCGGGACGCTGGGCGCGGTGCTGGCGGCGGCGATGGTGATCGTCGGCCTCTACACGCCGATCGCGACCACCCGGGTGGAGCCGGATATCGTTTTGTGGGGACTCAATCGGATTCATTTCACGGCCGTCCCGATCTTCAGCATTCTGGCCTTCGGTGGATATGTCGCGGTTGGAATTCGCTATCGTCGTCGGCCGGAAATTCATCGACCGATGATGCTGTTGGCGACGCTTTGCATCATGCCGGCGGCGTTGGATCGAATCACCGGATTACCGGACATGTATGCGGCAACCATGTGGGGCCGCTGGTTCGGACCGTTCTTCGCCTCGCTTCTCATCGGCGCGTTGTTCCTGGTCGTAAAAACGGCACTGACCCGTGCGTTCGACCGGCGGTTTGCCGCCGGTTACGCGGTACAGGTCGCGATCAGTCTTTTCATCATGCGGTTTGCGCCGACCCACACCTGGGAGCGGATCATCAGTCATTTCGTTCGCTAGCTCCCGTGTGAGCGAAGGTGGGGCGGTCATTCGCCCCGCCGCCAGCGGAAAACGGCTTCGCGTTCCGACACGTCGAGCTCGCGCCATTTGCCCGCGGGGAGGTCGGCGAGTCCAAACTCGCCGACGCGCATTCGGATCAGACGAAGCGTCGGGTGGCCGATTGCCGCGGTCATTCTTCGGACCTGTCGGTTTTTTCCCTCGATCAATTACAGCGCGAGCCAGACATCGGGCACGGATTTCCGGACGCGGATCGGCGGATCGCGCGGAGCGACGTTCGGAGCGGGGTCGAGCAGCCGAGCCCGACAGGGCAGTGTCTTGAAATCACGCAGATCGAGACCGCCGCGTTCGAGCCGAGCGAGCGCCTCCGCTGACGGGATGCCCTCGACCTGGGCCCAGTATTCCCGCCGGTGGGCGTGCGTCGGATCGAGCAACCGGCTGTTGAGCCCCGGTTCATCGCTGAGGAGAAGCAGACCCTCGGAATCGGCGTCCAGCCGCCCAAGCGCGTACACCTTCTTCGGCAGCCCAAACTCCGCGAGCGTGCGCCACCGGCATCCGGGATCAGACGTGAACTGCGAGAGCACGCCGTACGGCTTGTGGAGGACGATGAGCATGCGCGCGAAACAGTAACAGTCATCGCCACGCGAGGATCAAGCCGGTCCGAAACCCAATGGGCCGAACTTCGACCACGACGGTTTGCAGGAGAGGATTTCCTGGTACTTGATGTTCGCATCTGTCGCACCCATGAGAGCCGTCCAATTGCCCGCGGTTAATCAGCTCAGCGTTGCCGAAGTGCCGGATCCGCGCCCGGCCGCGGGAGAGGTGGTCGTCGCGCTGCGCGCCGCCGCGCTGAACCATCGCGATGTCTGGATCAAGGCCGGGCAGTACGCCGGGCTCAAGTGGCCGTGCCAACCGGGTTCGGACGGGGCCGGCGTCGTCGTGGAGTGCGGAGAGGGCACGGACCCGTCGTGGAAAAACCGCGACGTGATCATCAACCCCAGTTTCGGATGGGGGAACCGGGAGGCGGCGCAGGATTCGGCGTTCACGATCCTTGGCCTGCCGCGGGACGGCACGCTGGCGGAACGGATCGCGGTTCCGGCGGCCCAACTGACCGGGAAACCGGCGCATCTTTCCTGGGAGGAGGCGGCGGCTCTGCCGCTGGCCGGGCTCACGGCATTTCGGGCGCTGTTCGCGCGGGCCAAGGCCGTCGCCGGCGAGCGCGTGTTGATCAGCGGAGTGGGTGGGGGCGTGGCGCTGTTCGCGATGCAGTTCGCAATCGCCGAAGGATGCGAGGTCTGGGTGACGTCGAGTTCGCCGGAAAAGATCGACCGGGCGACGGCGCTGGGGGCAAAGGGAGGCTTCGACTATCGCAATCCCCGGTGGGCGGACCAGGCGGGGAAGACCCCGGGGCCGTTTGACGTGATCATCGACAGCGCGGGCGGCGACGGCTTCGGAAAACTGATCGACGTCGCGGCGCCCGGTGGCCGAATCGCATTCTTCGGTGCGACGCGCGGCGACCCGCCGGCGCTCCCGATGCGCAAGATTTTCTGGCGCCAGCTGTCCGTGCTGGGCACCACCATGGGTTCGCCGGCCGACTGGACCGCGATGGTGGAATTTGTCGCGCGGCACCAAATCCGGCCCGTCGTCAGCGAGGTATTTCCGCTCGCGAACGCCGCGTCCGCCTTTGCCCTGATGGAGGAGGGCGGACAGTTTGGGAAGATCGTCGCGACGATGTGAGCGGAGCGAATTGCCGGCTTCCGTCGGTTCATGCTTGGCGTCCGACGGGACGACTGGGAAAACCGGGGCAATGACAAGCGATTCCTCCCACTTCTACGCGTGCATCATGGCCGGGGGCAGCGGCGAAAGGTTTTGGCCCATGAGCCGCGCCAGGCTCCCCAAGCATCTGCTGAAGCTGTTCTCGGAGCGCACCCTGCTGGAGGAGACGTTGCGTCGGATCGAGGGGGTTGTCCCGCGATCAAACGTGTTCGTGCTGACGAACGAAACCCAGTTGCCGGCGACGCGGGCGGCGCTCCGGGACCTCGTCTCACCTGATCAAATCATCGCCGAGCCGGCCAAGCGTGACACGGCGCCGGCGGCCGCGCTGGCGACGGCGCTCGTGCGGGCCCGGGGCGGGGAAAACGCCACCCTGGCATTGCTGCCGGCAGATGCATTCATTGCCGATTCGGCCACCTTTGGTCGTCAGCTTGCCGCGGCGTTTCCACGCGCCAGCGAGTCGGGTGCGATCGTCACCATCGCGATCAAGCCGGCCTATCCCGCGTCCGGCTTCGGATACCTCGAGATGGGGGCGGAGGTTGATCGCGGGCCCGGCGGTTTGATCCGAAAGGTGGAGCGGTTCGTCGAGAAGCCTGATGTGCCGACGGCGCAGCGTTACCTCGAATCCGGCCGCTATGGCTGGAATGCGGGGATCTTCGTCTGGCGGGCGGGGACGTTCCTGACGGAGGCCGATCGCAACGCGCCTGAATTGGCGACGTTCGTGCGCGATTTTCCGCGCGAGAGCAGCCGCGTCGCCGGTTTTATCGCAGAAAGATTTCCGGCCCTGCCAAAGATCTCGGTCGACTACGCGATCATGGAAAAGGCGCGCCCGGTCGAGACGCTGCTGGCCGAATTCGACTGGGACGACGTGGGATTGTGGACCGCACTGCCGAAGCACCTCCCGTCCGATGCGAATGGCAACGCGACGCGCGGGACGGTCGTGACGTCGGACTCCGCCAATAATATTGCCTTCAGCAACGGCCGCGCGATTGCCCTGGTCGGCGTGAAAGATCTGGTGGTGGTCGAGACGGCGGATGCCGTGCTCGTCTGTCACCGCGACGCCGTGCAGGAAATCAAGAAGCTGATGCCGAAGCTTCCCCAGGAGCTGTTGTAGCGCCTCGCGGGTGGAGGTACATGCTCGGACGCGAGATGCCTCATCCCTTGGTTCCGAGGCGTCCTCCACGTCGCCGCCCCGGCTTCGATATCAGCCGTCCGGCGCCGTCGGGACTATCTACAAGCGAAAGCTGTGATTAAAATATACACATCAAATGGCAATGGATGCGCAGGATGTTGTCTAAAGTGAATTTTCATCTGCGCCGAATGAGATTCGAGAATGAAGAGGGTGTTCGCAGTGCTGGTCGGGCTGGAACTTGGAGCGGTCGTCGGGGCGGCTCCCCGGAATGGCATTGAAATGGCGCCGGCGATCGATTCCGTCGACGCGGCGTACGAAGGGCGTCCCACCTGGTCCAGCAACGAACTGGCGCCGACCTCGGTACTGAGCCGCGAGGAGGCGATCCGGCTCGCGGCCGCAATCCAGCAGGTGGAAAGGCGCGACATCGTGGTGTCTCTCGTTGCGCCGACCGGAAGCATGCGCCCGTATTTCAACGAAAACGCGCTGTTGCTGCTCGAGTCGGTGCCGTTCGAGTCGCTCAAGCCGGGCGACGTGGTGACGTATTACGACTCGCGGATCGGCGGCCTGGTCGCGCACCGGTTGATCGAAAAGCGCGGAAACGTTTTCTGGTCGAAAGGCGACCACAACCGGGTGATGGATTCGATCTATGTCACGCCGGAGAATTTCCGGCGGCTGCTGGTGGGGATCGTCTATCTGCGCGGGGATGCCGCCATGCCAGGCGGCGGATCCACGCGAACCACGGCAGCGGCATCCGCGCGCTGAACCGCCGCGGGCCGGTGCCTGCGGCGGAAGCGGGAGGACGTCCGGAAACCTTACTCGGCGGCCGCCTTTTCCTTGCGCGCGACTTTGCGGCGGTCGACTTCCTTCAGGATCCGCTTGCGCAGCCGCAGGTTCTTCGGGGTGACCTCGACGAATTCGTCGGCGGCGATGTATTCAATCGCGCGCTCGAGCGAAAGCTTCGTGGCCGGCGTGAGGCCGGTCGCGACGCCTTCACCCTGCGAGCGGAAGTTGGTGAGCTTCTTCTCGCGCATGGCATTGACGGCGATGTCCTCGTTCCGGGGATTTTCGCCGACAATCATGCCCTCGTAAATCTGCTCGCCGGGCCCGACGAAGAGCTTGCCGCGTTCCTGGCACATCACGAGGGCGTAGCTCGTCGTTTCGCCCGCCTCGGTGGCAATCAGCGTCCCGGTGAGCCGCGTGAGCACTTCGCCCGCGTACGGACCGTACTCCTTGAACAAATGGCTCGTGACGCCCCGGCCGCTGGTAATGTTGACGACGTCGATCTCGAGGCCGATGAGGCCGCGGGTCGTGATGGTCGCCTCGATCATGGTCGAGTGCGGGTGCTTCTCCATGTTGGTGAGCTGCCCCTTGCGGTTGGCGAGGTTCTGCATCACCGCGCCGACGCACTCGTCCGGCACCTCGATCCAAACGGTCTCGTACGGCTCGTGCCGCTTTCCGTCGATGACCTTCTCGATCACGGTGGGCCGGGAAACGAGGAACTCGAAACCTTCGCGGCGCATCGTTTCGGCGAGGACGGCGACCTGCATGGCGCCGCGCGCCTTGACGTTGAAGACGCCGGCGCGGTCCGAATCCTCGACGCTGATCGACACGTTGGTCTTCAGTTCGCGGAAGAGGCGTTCGCGGAGCTGACGCGAGGTGACGAGCTTGCCTTCCTGGCCGACGAGCGGGCCGTCGTTGACGGCGAACTGCATCTCCAGCGTCGGAGGATCGATCTGCGTGAACGGCAGCGGGTGAGCATCCTCGTTTGCCGCCAGCGTGTCGCCAATGTCGATATCCTCAAATCCGGACAGGCCGACGATGTTGCCGGCCACGCCGCCGACGGCCGATTCGGTGGTCGAAAGTCCCGTGTACTCGAAGATCTTCGTGACCTTCGAACGAATTCGCTTCCCGTCCGAATGGCGGATCGTGAACACCGTGTCGCCCATGTTCACCTTGCCGCCGAGAATCTTGCCGATCGCGATTCGACCGACGTAGTCACTCCAGTCGATGTTGGACACGAGCATGTGAAACGGCTCGTTGGGCTTGGCAAATGGCGGCGGAACGTGGTCGAGGATGGTCTCGAACAGCGGCGTCATGTTTTCCCGCTTGTCGTCGAGATTGTGCATCATGTACCCGTCGCGGCCGGAACCGTACACCACCGGGGCATCGAACTGCTCCTCACTCGCATTGAGCTCCATTAACAGCTCGAGGACCTTGTCGTACATCTTCGCGGGTTCGGCGTTGTCGCGGTCGATCTTGTTGATGACGATGATGACCTTCAACCCGTGTTGCAGCGCCTTGCGCAGGACGAACCGGGTCTGGGCCTGCGGGCCGTCGTAG
Source organism: Opitutaceae bacterium (assembly GCA_035545515.1). Taxonomy (GTDB): domain Bacteria; phylum Verrucomicrobiota; class Verrucomicrobiia; order Opitutales; family Opitutaceae; genus ER46. Next base: position 5,319 of record DASZYH010000148.1, on the reverse strand, counting down.
GCGTCGACGACGAGGAGAACGCCGTCGACCATCCGGAGCGCGCGCTCGACCTCGCCGCCGAAGTCGGCGTGTCCGGGAGTGTCCACGATGTTGACGATCTTGTCCTTCCAGTGGACGGACGTGTTCTTGGCCTTGATGGTGATGCCCTTTTCGCGCTCGAGGTCCATGGAATCCATGGCGCGTTCCTCGACCTGTTGGTTGGCGCGAAACACGCCGCCCTCCTTCAGGAGCTTGTCGACGAGGGTGGTCTTCCCGTGGTCGACGTGGGCGATGATGGCGATATTGCGGATGCTCTGGTTCATTTAGCGGGCGTGCGGAACGTGGAAAAAGAGGCCCAACGTGCCGGGCGCGCCCAGCGAAAGCAAGGACGAACCGGGCGGTCACGCAACTGTCACGCCACACGCAACCTGTACTACCGCAGCCGCCGCGGTTGCCTGTGCCTGGCGCGCGTCGCGGAGAGCCAGCATCGACCTTCGGCGATGTCGCGCCGCACGTCAGTGTCAGAGCACCGGCGTTTGACGCGGGCCCGAACGGCCACCTCCGACGCCGGTCGTGAATTACCGCCTGAATCTCCGTTGCCTTGGCGAGGAGAGCAGGTCGCGGGCCCGGTGCCGTTCACTTTCGCATCACGACGAAATACCAACCGTAAAACGCGATCCAGAAAAACAGATGGAGTTGGTTGACGCGTCGTTCGCTCCATGAAGCGCAGGTTCGGCCGATCGCCCGCGCCATGAGCGACGTCGCGGCAAATCGCCCCAGTCGCGCAACAAGCGCGACGCCCAGGAAGATCGGAAGCGTGACGTGCTGTGCGCCGGCATGGACCGCAAACAGCTTGAACGGCTCGCCTCGCACGATGCCCGCCAGCATCGCGACCGCGCCGGAATCCCGGACGGCGTCGCCGGTCGCAAGGATCAGCCGTTCATTGATGCCCGGCAGCCACCGGAAGCCGTGCCAGAGCCTCGGTGCCCATCCGTGCGCCGCGAGGACCCACAGGAGCGTGCCTCCGACGAGGGCGCCGGCCGTCGCCGCGACGCCAGCCCAAAGTGCCCGCCGCAAATCGCGGAGCGCGACACGGGTGAGAAACACATCGGGGACCAGGAAGAAAAACGTCGCCTCCGCAAAACCCCAGGCGAGTGCGACGAGGTTCACCCTGCGGTGGCCACACCCAGACTGCCTGGCCGGCCGCGCTGCGTCGTTCATGCGACCCGCTCGTTCAGCGCCCGCCGGCCGCGGTTCAAAACCGTGAGGATGAGCAGCACGTCGATGGCTCCGACCCCCCAGTTCAGCCAGCTACCCCGGGGGACGCCGATCCCGAGCAGCAGCGCCACGAGTCCGAACGCAAACGCCCGGTCGCTTTTGCCCATGGGGCCGTCGTACCTCCGGGTTGCGCCGATCTGCACCGCGACGACGCCGGTCATTTCGGTAATGATGGCGAGGACGGCGGCCATGACCACGAGCGGTGGATTGAACCCGGGAACGAGCGCGAGCGGAAGGTACAGGGCGCTGTCCGACACAACGTCGCCAATTTCGTTCAGGATCGCGCCGAGCCGGGATTTCATCCCGTGCTCGCGGGCCAGCATGCCGTCGATCGCGTTCAGCGCCATGCGAGCAAACAAAAACGCGGGCAGCACCAGCAGCGGCGCTTTCGCCGTCGGAAAACACCCGATGACCGCACCGACGGCGAGCGACAGCAGCGCCGCGGCGGAAGTCACCTGGTTTGCGGTCACGCCGGCGGCAGCGAGGCGCCGGGTCAGCGGTCGGAGCAGGTTCTGAAACGCCGGTTTTATCTGGTAGATCGAGGCCACGGGGTCACGGGGTGAAATAGTAGCGGACGAGGTGGAAGAACACCGGGGCGGCGAAACAGATGGAATCGATCCGATCCATGACGCCACCGTGGCCCTCGATCATCGCCCCGTAGTCCTTCACCCCGCGATCGCGCTTGATGGCCGACATCACGAGGCCACCGCAGAATCCCATCAGCGTGATCACGAGCGACAACGCCGCCGCCTGCGCCGGCGAGAACGGCGTGGCCCACCAGAGCAGCGCGCCGATTCCGGTCGCGGAGGCGACGCCGCCCACGAAACCCTCCCACGTCTTGTTCGGGCTGAGCGTTGGCGCGATTTTCCGCCGGCCGAACAGCTTGCCCCAAACGTATTGGAGGACGTCGCTGATCTGGACCACGAGGACGAAGAACAAAAGCAGCCGCGCGTTCGCGTGCGCATAACCCGGGATGTCCAGCATGAGCAGCGCCGGCACATAGCTGACGAAATAGACGCACACCATGAGCGCCCACTGGATTTTCGCGGTGCGTTCGAGAAAACGTTCGCTGTCGCCCGCGAGCGCACAGCGGATCGGAACAAAGACAAAGACGTAGACCGGGATGAACACGGCGAACAATCCGTACCAGCGGGTGGCGACCAGATAATACTGGATTGGGATCACGACAAAGAAGGCCCAGAACAGCACCCGATGGTCGGCGGCTCGCGTCGGTGTCAGCGTGATAAACTCGCGCAAGGCGAAGAACGACGTGAGGGCAAAGAGAATGACGGAACCAATCCCACCGGTGAAGAGGGCGACCGTGAAGATCCCCGCCATGACCCACCACGCCCGGACCCGGGCCGCGAGATTCACAATGACCGGAGTCGCTGCGCCGGGAGGTTGACGCAACTTCAGCAGCCCAACAATCGCGCTGGCCAATACGAGGATTCCGGCAATGCCGGCCAGCATCATCAACGTGGCGCGATCGGGGTGCATGAGGGGAGATCAGGAGGGTTGCAGCGCCACGATGGATGCGCGGGCCCGATCGAGAAATGCGAGTTTCGCCTCGCCGGGCACGAGCGTCAGCGTTTGGCCCACCGCGACCGAAGCGATGAGTGGCACGGCCAGGATATCGCCCTTGGGCAGGATGCGGTTGAGATTTTCCAGCAGGATCGGCACGAGCGGAACCGTGGGGCGGGCACGCGCAAGGTGATAGAGTCCGCTCTTGAAGCCATGCAGGGTGCCGTCGCGGCTGCGCGTGCCTTCCGGAAAAACGATCAAAGACTGACCCGCATCGAGCGCCGCCAGCATTGGTTCGAGCGGATTCGTTGTGACGGTGACCTTCTGTCGTTCAATCAGCACCGCGCGAAACACGGATTCGGCGAGCCATCGCCGCAACCGGGTCTTTTCCCAGTAATCCCGCCCGGCGACCGGCCGAACCTGAGCCCGCCGTGCCGGCGAGAGAGCCGCCCAGATGACGGCGAAATCCAGATGGCTGGAATGGTTCGCAAACAGGATGCAAGGGCCGCTTGGCAGCGCCGCCTCGGGCAGCGGACGAACGCCGCAGGCGACGCGAATGATGGCGGCGGCGGCAGTTCGCATCGTGGCCATCCGCTCACGCCTTTTTCAGGGGATGAACTTACGTTCCCTGAACCAGTACAGGAGATCGGCTGGCCACGGCGGGGCGGGGTGACCCGGGCGCCCCATGCCGAGGCCATGCGGGCCTTTTTCGTAGATATGAAGCGAGAAGGGGACGCCGGCCCGGCGGAGCGCTTCCGCGAACATCAGCGAATTCTCCACCGGCACCGTCTTGTCCTCGTCCGTCGCCCAGATGAAGCACGGCGGTGTGTCCTGCCGCACGTGCAGTTCGGCGGACATCTCGTTCACCAATTCAGCGGAGGGATTTCGCCCGAGGAGGTTGTCTTTGGATCCCTGATGCGTGTACCGGCCCATCGTGATCACGGGATAGCAGAGCACCACCAGGTCAGGGCGGGAGCTGACACGCTCGATGGGATCCGGCGAATCCGGTTTTCCTTCATCGAACTTCGTCGCGATCGTCGCCGCGAGGTGTCCGCCGGCGGATGAGCCGATCAGGCCGACCCGTCGCGGATCGAGACCGTCGCGGATGGCGAAAGCGCGCACCATCCGCATTGCCCGCGCGGCATCCTCCATCATCACAGGGTGGTGATACCGCGGGCCGAGCCGGTACTTCAGCACATAGGCCATGATGCCATGCGTGGCGAACCACTGCGCATACCCGGCGCCCTCATGTGGCGCGAGATGCTGATATCCGCCGCCCGGCAGGATGAGGATGGATGCCCCCGTGCGGTTGGCGACATCGGGCAGATAGGCCGTGAGCGTTGGTATGTCCTCCGGCTGGTCGCCAAGGGCGCCGGGCGCATTTCCCGCCCAGAGGCGCAGGGTAGGAGCAAGCGGCGCCCCGGCGGGCGCCTGATCCGCGGCGTGGGTTGAGGAGACGAAGACGAGCAAGGCGGGAAGCAGGGCGATCGGAGCGGCGCGGAACAGGGTGGGGAGCAGACTCATGGAATGACCGTGAGGCCGAATTTTTCCGGGCGCAAGACACGGAATCAAACGTCGCTTCGGACGGATGAGATCGTCAACGACGCCGGCGAATGGCGCAAAAAAAGGCTCCGGAAGTTTTTAGGCTTCCGGAGCCAATTTTGGGGGTGGGCGTTCGCCACGCGCTCTTTCCCGGCGGCACACGCTTTGGCGCTCTCGCTTTCGCGGGCGGTGTGCTTCCCGACGCCACTCTCCGCGGCATGCGGATGTCTCGGTCTCATGGCGGGACCGTCCTGACCGTTACCGGTCGGGATCTATCGAGTGAGGCCTCTTCGCCCGGTTCGGACGCCCCCTGCCGGGAGCGGCGCGCCGGACGTGGTGCAGACACGCCTGCAACTTTCATTCTCGCGTCGGCACCGTTACCACGGGGACGGCGCCAGCTTTTGGCCGGCCGTTGGCCCCGCGCTACGGGTCTGACCTCTTAACTCTCAGGCTGCTTTCCGTTTTGCAGTAGGGTGACCTCGCTTTACGAGGCCGCCCCAGTGAGGAGGTTTCACGGGCCTTGCCTGGTCCGCTCGCTCCCCGCGGCTGCGACTCCCTTGCGCGCCCCCTCCGTGCGGCGGACGGGGCCTTTCGGCGGGGTGGTCCCGCCAGGAATCGCCGCTGCGTTCTGGTCTGCGCAGTAGCAACCTAAACCCTCTGGGGTAACTGCGTCAGCGCACCGGTCGAAACGCCCGGTGGGCCTGACTCGGCTCGTGCGCGGTTTCTCATCGCGCCTTGCCGCTCAGTTCCTGATCGTGTGTGAGCTGACCGGACACGACTCCGGCCAGAGGAACTGGTGATATATGCCTTCGCGTTATTCACGCGGAGGGGAAGGTGGCACCAGTTGCCACCAGCCTTTCCCCGGTCACCCGGGATTATCCCAGTCGTGCTTTCGGCGACCATCTCAGAGCGCCGCGCCGCGACTGTTCTATCAAGGAACGGGCGTCGACAGTGCGAGGCGGTATCGCGTTTTGAAGCTTTTGTTCCTCTCAACTTTTT
>DASZYH010000147.1:0-9223 GCA_035545515.1 Opitutaceae bacterium | reverse complement strand
GGCAGACGCGCACCCCGTACAACGAGTCCCTCCACGCTCGTAACCAACTGCGCCACGGTTCCTGGGTCTTGGCCCTCCAATCGGACACTCCTTCGCCGTGAAAAACGACTTTCAAACCCAGAGAACATCTCACCGCGCGAGACGTAATGCACCCATCATCCCGCGCGGTGAGGGCACCGCGCCCACACGCAGGTGGCGCCCGCGGTGTTCCGTCCGCGTCCCTCCGGCCTTCCGTCCTCCGACCCTCCGGTCTTCCGGGCCTCTGGCCTTCGGGTCCTCCGGTCCTCCGGTTTTGACACCTGTGTGACCAAACGAACGGTTGGGGCTGGAGGCGGGCGGACGTATTCCACAGGCCGGCGCCCCACCCTCCCGTGCAAATCCCCCGCCGCCAATTTCTGAAACTGACCGCGCTCGCGAGCACCGGCACCCTGATGACCCGGCCGACTCTCGCCGCTTCCGCCGTGTCCCCCCTCGCGACTCCGCCGCCTCCCGACGCGTACCGGCGCTGGCAATCCCATGCGCGCACGCTGCTCGAGCCGCTCGCTCGGCTCTTCGCACCCGGCAAGGCGGGCCTGCCGATCCACGGGCCCGCGTCGGCCAACGGAGCAAACTCCGACCGGCTCGAAACGTTTGCGCGCCCGCTCCTGCTGGCGGCGCACTACCTGCAGAGCGTGCCCGAGACGGACGATGCCTCCGCCGGCCCTTTCCGCGACCGGGTCGCCGACTGGTTTCGGCGCGCGCTGGTCATTGGCTCGACGCCCGGGGGCCCCGAGGCGTGGGGACCGGATGCGAACTATCACCAGATCCATGTCGAGATGGGGCTGCTCTGTGTCGCGCTCCAGATCGCCCCCGAGCATCTGTGGACACCGCTCTCGCAATCCGAGCGGGACCAGGTTGCCCGCTGGCTGGCGACGGCCCGCCACACGGGCTACGTCGACAACAACCACTACTTCATGGGCCTGCATGTGCTCGAGTTTCTCCGGGCGCAGGGCTACGGGCGTCGCACCGACGCGGCGCTGGTCGACACGTATTTCGACCGCCTCGAGCGGATGCATCGCGGCGGCGGCTGGTTCCAGGACGGAATCAACCAGGCGTTCGATTACTACAACGCCTACGCCTTCAATTTCTACGGACTCTGGTGGGCGCGCCTCCACGGCGCGCAGAATCCGGCGCGGGCCCAGCGGTGGCGCGACTACGCCCGCACCTTCACCCGCGACTACGAGCACTTCTTTGCCGCGAGCGGCGAACATCCCGCGTTCGGCCGCTCGATCACCTACCGCTTCTGTGCGGTCGCGACGTTCGGCCTCACGGTGCTCGAGCACTGCACGGATTTGCCGCTGGGCCGGATCCGCCGGCTCTGCACGCGAAACCTCGAGTTTTTCCTCCGCCAACCGATCTACCAGGACCAGGGCTGCCTGACACTCGGCTGGCTCGACCGGTTCGACGCTTCCGCGGAAATCTACAGTGACGCCGGTTCCCCGTACTGGGCCGCGAAGGGGTTCTCGCCCCTGCTCCTGCCGCCGTCGCATCCCTTCTGGACGGTGCCGGAGGAGCCGCTCGCCAGCGAACGTGGTGACTACGCCCGCGTGATCGCCCCGGCGGGAATCGTCGTCCGCAGCGCGCGGGGCGACGTGGAGCTGATCAACGCCGGCTCGCAGGTCTCCAACACCAACCTGCGCTATGGCGCGTGGAAATGGAGCAAGACCGCGTACCGCACCGGCGTAAGCTTTACCTGCGCCTTCCCGACGCAGACGAACTGGTCGCCCGATTCCGCGCTGACGATCCGGCTGCCGGACGGACGCGTGTTCGGCCGGCATTCGACCGTCGCAACGGAACTCGCCGAGACCCACGTCGGTTACAGCTGGGCGCTCGGCTACGCCCCGGAACAGATCAACGTCGGCGTCGACACGCTCGTCTGGTGGCGCGGGGACTGGCTGCTGCAGCTCCATCGGCTCAATGCGCTCCAGCCGGTGGAACTCCGACTCGGCGGCTACGCGCTTCCGCTCACCGAGCCGACCTGCATCCGTTCATCGGGCCCCAAACTGCTGGTGGCCTGGGACAGCGCCCACCGGCAGGGCACCGCGCTCCAGCCGCTGCACGGGTTCGACGCCACCGACTGGGACGCCCGGCTCGACGAAACCTCACCCCGGGCCCATCTGGCGACGCACTATCATGTGACCCCTCTCGCACTCCGGCGGCAGGTGGTCGGGGTGGAATTCGCCGCCGCGCTGACGTGGACCGGCACCGCTGAGCACGCCCCGGAGGTGGCACCGTGGACGCTCGAGTCGGCGCAGGCCGGCACCTGGCGGCTTCGGCATCCGCAACTTGGCATCTGGGAGGTCCGCCACGACGCGCTGCCGGATCTCAATCCGTTGAACCGCGAATGAACGCGAATGGACGCGGATAAAAATCCCATCACCGATTTGCCCGGCACCTCCGCCAACGGACTCGCCTCCTCCGCTCTCGATCCGCGTCCATTCGCTTCCATTTGCGGTTAATCTTCCGCAGCGATCCAACCGCAGCGCGATGGGGACATCGCGCTCCACCTATTTGGCCGGACCTGAACTCAACCCCACCCCCTGATGAACACGAATCGTCGCACCTTTCTGAAGATCGCCGGCACCGCGGGCGCATCGCTCGGGCTCGCCGGCCGCGGCCTCGCCCAGCACGCGTCCGCCCCAGCCGCGCCGACCGCGCCGCGCCCGAACCGACTGCCGCGCTGGCGGGGATTCAACCTGCAGTACCTCTACCACACCGGACCGGGGATGCTGAAACCCGACGAGGATCATTTCCGCTGGATGGCGGGCTGGGGTTTCGACTTCGCGCGGATCCCGATGACGTATCGCGCGTGGCTGAAGAAGAAGACGCGCGAGGGCGAGCCGATCGCGCCGGAGGACGCATTTGCGGTCGATGAGAGCGTGCTGGCGCTGGTGGATCAGGCGGTGAGCTTCGGCGAAAAGCACGGCATCCACGTCTGCCTGTGCTTCCATCACGCGCCCGGTTATCGCGTGGGCAAGGGCGTGAACGAACCGTTCGTGCTGTGGCGCGACGCGACTGCGGTGGAGGCGTTCACCTTTCACTGGGATCTCTTCGCGAAGCGGTACCGCGGCGTCCCGGCGGCCAAGCTCAGCTTCAATCTCTTCAACGAGGCGCCGTGGCCGAACGACGACTTCAATGGCGCCATCTACCGGCTCGCCGTCGAACCGGCGATCGCCGCGATCCGTCGCGTCAGCCCGGACCGGATCATCATCGCGGACGGCATGGGCGCCGGAAACCTGACCGTGCCGGAGCTGATCCCGCTCGGGGTGAACCAGAGCGTGCACTGCTACATTCCCGGAATCCTCAGCCATTACAAAGTCGACTGGATGAAGGACCGGAAAGTCTGGCCGGAGCCCCGCTGGCCCGGTGCCGTCGACGACAACGGTTACCGATGGGACCGTCAGCGGCTCGAGCAGTATTACACGCCGTGGCGTGACCTGATCGCCCAAGGCGTGGGCGTGCACCTCGGCGAGACCGGCGGGTCGAATCGTCCGCCGGCGCCGATCCTGCGGGCGTGGCTGAGCGACGTGCTGGGGGTGTTTCGCGAGATGGGCGTCGGCTTCGCGCTGTGGGACTTCGTCGGCCAAAGCAAGTTTGGCATCCTCGATTCCGAGCGCGCGGACGTGGCGTACGAAGACTGGCACGGCCACAAGCTGGACCGCGCGATGCTCGAGATGCTGCAGCGGGCGTGAGGGGGATCGGTTGTTGGTTGTTGCCGGCGGGGGCGCGGTCGGGCCCGGTGTTACGGTCATAGGAGGCGCCCTTTGACCCGGGCGGCGAGGGGCGAGGACGATCGTCTCATGTCCACGCCTGCCCCACGCGCGCATCGGCCCGGTGCGCTTCGTCTGTTCACCACGGTCCTGGCGCTCACCCTGACCGCCTCGGCGGTCGCGGCCACGACGCTGACCATCGACACGCGCGGGCCGGGCAAGCCGATCAGCCCGGACCTGTTCGGAATTTTCTTCGAAGACCTGAACTATGCCGCCGACGGCGGCCTGTACGCGGAGCTGATCCAGAACCGGTCGTTCGAGTACAATGCGACCGAGCAGCCCACCTGGACTCCCCTCACCTCCTGGGAAACGATCACCCGCGGCGGGGCGGCCGGCGTCGTCCGCGTCTCCACCGCCGCGCCGCTCAACGCCAACAATTCCCATTATGTGGCGCTCACGGTCAAGAAACCCGGCGGCGGGTACGGGCTCGCCAACGCCGGCTACGACGGGATTCCGGTGCAGGGCGGCGATGGCTACGTCCTGTCGTTCTTCGCGCACCAGCTTTTCATGGGCGAGCAATGGAGCCCGCAAAACACGATCGCCGGACGGCCGATGCCGGTCGTGGTGCAACTCGAGGCGCCGAACGGCGACGTGCTGGCCTCGGCCTCGTTCGAGGTCAGCGGCCGTCCCTGGCAGAAGTACTCGGCCACGCTGACGCCCGCGCACCCGGAAACCGCCGCGCGGCTCGTGCTGTTGGCGCACGCGCAGGGCGGCGTCGCGCTCGACGAGATCTCGCTGTTTCCGGTGAACACATTTCATCACCGGCCGAATGGGATGCGCGCCGACCTCGCTCAAGTCATCGCCGACCTGCACCCCAAGTTCGTCCGGTTCCCCGGCGGCTGCCTCTCGCACGGTGACGGGCTGGATAACATCTACCGTTGGAAGGACACGATCGGACCGGTCGAGCAGCGCAAGGGCCAGCGCAACCTGTGGGGCTATCACCAATCGGTCGGGCTCGGGTTCTACGAGTACTTCCAGTTTTGCGAGGACATCGGGGCGCAGCCGCTGCCGGTGGTCGCGGCGGGCGTCTGTTGCCAGAATTCCGACAACTCGCCCGGGATGGGACAGGCCGGCATCCCGCTGGCCGACATGCCGGCGTACGTGCAGGACATCCTCGACCTGATCGAGTGGGCGAACGGGCCGTCGACCTCGCCATGGGGCGCGAAACGCGCCGCCGCCGGGCATCCCGCCCCGTTCGGACTGAAATACCTCGGCGTCGGCAACGAGGACCAGATCACCCCGGTGTTCCGGGCGCGGTTCAAGATGATCTACGACGCGGTGAAGGCGAAGCACCCGGAGATCGAGATCGTCGGCACCGCGGGGCCGTTTCCGGATGGCGAGGACTTTGACAAAGGCTGGGCCTTCGCGAAGCAGCTCCGGATCCCGTACGTGGACGAGCACTATTACCGTCCGCCGGCGTGGTTTTGGTCCAACCTGCACCGGTACGACCGCTACGACCGCAGCGGCCCCGAGGTCTACGTCGGCGAATACGCCGCGCACGACACGGGCCGCCGCAACACGCTGCGCTCCGCGCTGGCCGAGGCCGCCGGGATGACGGGCTTCGAGCGCAACGGCGACGTCGTTCACCTCGCCTCGTACGCGCCGCTGCTGGCGCGTCGCGGCCACACGCAATGGCACCCGGACATGATCTACTTCACCGGCACCGCCGTCTACCCGACGCCGAACTACACCGTGCAGCGGTTGTTCATGACCAACAGCGGCGACACGGAACTGAGCGCAACCGCCGAGGCGGCGCCGGCTGAGGTCGCGGTGTCCGCGGTGCGGGACAGCCGGACCGGCGATGTGATTCTGAAGATCGTGAACGGAGGCGCCGCCTGCCCGATCACGATCCACTGGCGCGGGCTCGCGGACGGGCCGCACCCGGCAACCGAAACGGTGCTGGCAAGCGACAATCCCGACGCCGTGAATCGCGACGGCGAGCCGCCGGCCGCGACGCCGGTTACCCGCGCGATCACGCTCGACCCGACGTTCCCCTACACCGCCCCGGCGAATTCACTGACCATCCTCCGCCTCGGCGGCCGCTGAGCCTGACGGGAACGAGCCGTGCCGTGACTGCGTCAGCCGCCGGCCATGGCGCCGATGATCAGGAGCGGCTCCGTGCCTTGGGCGATGGCGTCGGGCAGCGGCGCGTCGGCCGGCCGGTCGGACCAGTCCTCCTTGCAGGCGAAGAATCGCACCAGGCTGCGCCGCTTCAACGTGCCGTGCTCGCGGATTGTGCCGCACAGGACGGGATACTTCGCCTCGAGCGCGTCGAGCACCGCCTGGATCGTCACGGGGCCGTTTACGTCCAGCGGCACCTCGCCGGCGATGCCGGCGAGGTTGCGCAGGTGAAACGGCAGCACGACGCGAATCATGGCAGCGCCTGGGCCTCCACGGAGTACACCGGCGGCAGGTCGCGGACGATCGCCGTCCAGGAATCGCCGCCGTCGGCCGAGCCGTAGACCTGTCCGCCGGTCGTGCCGAAATACACGCCGCAGGGATCGAGCGAGTCGACCGACATGGCGTCGCGCAGCACGTTGACGAAGCAGTTGGCCTGCGGGAGCCCGTTGGTCAGCGGCTCCCACTCGTTGCCACCGACCTTCGAGCGGTAAACGCGGAGCTTGCCCTCCGGCGGATAGTGCTCCGAGTCGCTCTTGATCGGCACGACATACACCGTGTCCGGCTCGTGCGCGTGCACGTCGATGGGAAAGCCAAAATCGGTCGGGAGGTTGCCGCTGACCTCGCGCCACTGCTCGCCCGCGTCGTCGGTGCGCATCACGTCCCAGTGCTTCTGCATGAACAGCACGTCGGGGCGCGAGGGATGCAACGCGATGCGGTGGACGCAATGGCCGACGGCGGCGTCGGGATCCGGCAGCTCGAAGTTGGACTTGAGGCCCCGGTTGATCGGCTTCCAGGTCGCGCCGCCGTCATCGGTGCGGAACGCGCCGGCGGCCGAAATCGCGACGTACATCCGCTGCGCGTTCTTCGGATCGAGCAGGATGGTGTGCACCGCCATGCCGCCGGCTCCCGGCTGCCAGAGTTCGCCGCGGGCGGCGCGCAGACCCGGCAACTCGCTCCAGGTCTTTCCGCCATCCGTCGTCTTGAAGATCGCGGCATCCTCGACGCCGGCATACGCGGTGTTCGGGTCGGTGAGCGACGGTTCGACGTGCCAGACCCGCTTGAACTCCCACGGGTGCTGCGTGCCGTCGTACCACTTGTGGGTGCCGACCGTGCCGCTGTAGACGAACTTGTTGCTCTCGCCCTTCGGAAAACCGCCGGGACCCTTCAGCTCCTCGGGCGTGCTGCCCGGCGTGTTCCAGGTTTTCCCGCCGTTGTCCGACCGCTGGATGATCTGCCCGAACCACCCGCTCGATTGCGACGCGTAGATCCGGTTCGGATCCGCGGGCGAGCCCTTGAGGTGGTAAACCTCCCAGCCCGCGAAAAACGGACCGCTGACCTGCCAGTTCCTGCGCGCGCCGTCGGAGGTCAGGACGAACGCACCTTTTTTCGTACCAACAAGTAGCCGTATTTTGGTCATGGGAATGCGGGGAACGATGCCGGCGAACGGGGCGCCGCGGCACCAGGTGGAATTGTGGGACCCCACGCTAGTAGCACGATGCCGTTGGGCGTCGATTCTATATCCTTCAACGAACGAGCCGGCGCGATCCGGACAGCGGTCTCGACAAGAGTGCGCCCGCGACGCCGCGAGCGCGGAATCGTTTCCGTTTTCCACGTGGATGACGCGAATTACGTCGCGTCGGCGAGCGGGCGGCGCCGGCAAATTCTGCCTCGCGCGGGGCAGCGGACCGCCGAACCGAAGGACGGGGCCTCCACAGGTGTACGGATTCCATTCCGCCCGAGCACGATAGGCGCCGCATTCCCACCACGGCATCGGACATGCATGGGCGCTCGCCCACAATTCCCAGACCCATGTCCATCGACTCGATCAGTTCCACCCACGCCTCCGGCCGGGCGCACCTGCAGCAGATTCGGCAGGACCTCAATACGCTCCAGTCCGACCTCAAGTCGGGAAACCTCGCGCAGGCCCAGACGGACTTCGCGACGCTGCTCGACGACGCACCGGCGCTGAAGAGCCAGCTCTCCTCGGCGGGCAGCCCGACCAACGCGAGCGGCCAGACCTCTCCGCTCGGCGTGCTTTCCACGGCGCTGCAAAAGGGCGATGTCAGCGGCGCCTCCACCGCACTCACCTCGCTGCAGCAGTCGCTGCGCGGGCTGCATCACCATCATCACCATCACCACGACGGCGACGAAAACGCTGCCGGCGGTGCAGGATCGACGGCGACAGATATGCAGTCGCTGGCCGGCGCGCTGCAATCGGGGAATCTGACCGCGGCGCAACAGGCCTTCACGCAACTTCAGGCGGATGATCCCCGCCTGGCCAACGCCCTCGGCGCCGCCACGAACACCGCCGGTGGCGTGAGCTAACCCGCGCGTCCCGGCGACCGACGTCCGACCGCCATCCCGACGCGTCACGTCGGAGGCCGGACGCGGAAGCTTCGGATCGGAGCGCGCGTCACCGACCTCTTTCCCTCACCTCCCTGACCTCCGGCTGCGGACCAGAACCCACGAAAACGCACTGAACCATGAACGTCTCGACCTCGTCCTCGACCGTCGCCAACGACGGCTCCTATGCCACGGGCAATCCGCAGAAAATCCGCGCCGAAATGCAGGCGCTCGACAAGGCACTCCAGTCGGGAGATCTCGCCTCCGCACAGGCGGCCTACACCCAGTTGCAGACCGACGCTCCCTGGCTGAGCAAGGCCTCCAGCACGCCGAGCACCTCGTCATCGACATCGCCCTCCGACAGTTTCGCGTCGCTCGGCAGCGCGCTGCAGTCCGGCGATGTCTCCGGCGCCCAGACCGCCTTCACGCAACTCCAGCAGTCGATTCGTGGCCACCGGGGCCATCACCGCCGGGATCAGGACGGCGATGCCGGTGCCAGCGCGGCCAATGCCCAGGCGCAGAATTTTCGCGATCTCGCCAGCGCGCTCCTGACCGGAAACCTCGGCGGCGCGCAGTCGGCGTTCAGCTCGATCCAGGGCTTCCTCTCGCCGAACGGCACGAACGGGACAACGCCATCACCGGACGGCACGGACCCGCTGCAGACGCTCGCGACCGCGCTCCAATCGGGCGACCTGTCGGGCGCACAGAACGCGTTCGCGGCGATGCTCCAGACGCAGAACCAGCAGAACGGAATTTCGCTCTACGCGCCGGACGGCTCGAATGATTTTTCCGGTGGCCTGGGCGGCACGCTGATCGACACGTCGGCGTAAGGCCTCTGAGCCGGAACGATTCGGCTGAACCACGAATCGATACGAAACGGCCTGGCGCGGCTCCGCCGCAACCGAAGCAAAGAGCGGAGAGCCCAGAGCTGATTGTTGCAGGCGCGGTGA
>DASZYH010000146.1:0-4537 GCA_035545515.1 Opitutaceae bacterium | reverse complement strand
GGTAGGGCTGCCGTTGTAAAGCCGGAGCCAAATGATGGCGTCCGCAAGCGGACGGCCTACCCGAGCGCCGCCACATTCGTCTGATGCAGGGCGGGGTCGCCGGACCCCGCCTTGTTTGCGATCGATCTGCCAAGGCGGGGTCAGGCGACCCGATCATCAATCCCTGGCGCGGAAGGGACCCTCCTTCGCCCAAGCGCTATGGAGGGCAGGCTCCTCCTTCGCCCAAGCGCTTCCGCCTTCGCGCGAGGCTACGGCGGACAAGTCGGAGGGCAGGCTCGGCGCCCTAGCGGCGGCTAGGCGGGCGGCTTCGGGGGCGGCGGAACGAAATCCTTCGGCACCTCGCCGGCGTTTCCCTTCGTCATCAATTCGAGCAGCCGGCCGAGCTCCGCTTCGGGCGTGGTGTGCCGCTCGGCCGCGAGCTGGTGGGCGCGCTTCAAAAGCTGGGTGGCCATCAGCGATGCCTGGGCGGGCGCGGCGCCGAGACGCCGGCAGAATTCGGTGAGTTGTTCCTGGCCGTTCATGGCGAATCGAGCAGACGAAACGCGGCCTCGCCACCGACGGCAAATGCGAGATCGGTGCCGGCGTCGACGTGCAGCAGCGCCAGCAGCGCGAGACCGATGTGTTCGCCGTCCGGTCGGGTGGCGCACGAACGCAGCTCGCCCACCTGCCGGCTGCCGGCAAACAACGGGGCGGGCAAGGGCGGCGCGGCGCGCGGGCGGCCGTGAACCCGGAGCAACCGCCGACGCACCTGACCCATCGACTTGAGCCGGGCCATCACCTCCTGGCCCAGGTAACAGCCCTTCGTGTAGGAGACGGCGGTGGACTCGAGACCACCCTCGTTGGGCAAATCCGCCGGGCCGATGTCGGCGGGCACGGCGGGGATGCCGGCCTCGATCCGACGCAAGTCCATCGCCGCTTGATCGAGCGGCGGCAAACGCGCGAAACAGTCCGCGGCCTTTTCCACCTGCTCGCGCGGGAAAACCCATTCGGCGTGATCGCCCCCCCGCCGGCCGGGAAAGACGAACCCGCTCCCGCCCGACAAATCGCGCGCGGCCTGCACCACCGCCAGCGCGCCCGGGTGGATCACAGTCAGTCCGATCCAGCCAGCCGTCTGGTCCTCAAGCGTGACGTCATCGGCGATGATGTAGCCCTCCAGCCGCTCCCGAATCACCCCGGCTGGAGACGCATAGCTGCCGATCCAGAACTCGTTTTCCGCCGCACCACGGATCACAAAACTGTCGGCCAGCACGCGGCCTTTGACGCTCAGCCAAAGACCGTAAATGCACTGTCCTGCAGTGAGTTGCCTAACGTCGTTGGTGAACTGGCCCTGAAGAAAGCTGGCCGCGTCGGACCCCGTGGTCCGCAGCCAGCAGGCCGGATCCCAACGGAAAAGCCCCTCGTGAGTAGAAAGATTCATGCTATGCAAAAAACGATACAACAGAATGTTGGAATAACTTTGGTAGATTTTGCAAACTTGGGATTGACCAAACCCCGCCAAACTCTATTCCTCTTCCCATCAGAACAACAATTTCTCCCGCCTAGCGGGAGTTTTGGGGTAACTAAGAAAGCAAAGGCCGGCCGCTTAGGGGTAAGCGGCCGGCCACTTTTTTACCCGGCGCGAGGAAGGCAAGCCCGAACAGGGCTTCAGCGCAAAACCCTGATAATCAGTTTGTAAACGACGGCGCCATGGAGTGGTAACTCGCCGCTCGAGCCGTGGTCGATTCGGAATCCGAGATACGTGACCCTCACGGGGAAGGGGCAAAACGAGGAGCCGAAGCCGTCCTGCGCGTTTTTTGTCCAGCCGGACGGCGGCCCTGACGAGATCAGTTCTGGACTAGCAACCGGTTCGGCCCTTGCATCCGGGCTTTTGCGCCAGCAACCCGCCCTATGCAGCGAACCTCGGACATCAATGTCGTCGAAACGCGACTCCTTCCTTCTCCGGCCGCATTGTTGAATGAGGTGCCGAAAACGGAGGCCGAAGCGGAGTTCGTCACCCGCGCGCGGCGGGACATTCACCGGCTGATTTTCACGGGCGACAAACGGTTCCTGCTGATCGTCGGCCCGTGTTCGATTCATGACCTGGCGGCCGGCAGGGACTATGCCCGCCGGCTGGCGGCGCTGGCCGGGGAGGTGAGCGACCGGGTGATGATCGTGATGCGCGTGTATTTCGAAAAGCCCCGGACGACCGTGGGCTGGAAAGGGCTGATCATGGATCCGCACCTCGATGGCACGCACGACATCGCGACGGGGCTGCGCGTCGCCCGCGAATTCCTGCGCGAAGTGCTGAACCTCGGGCTGCCGACCGCGACGGAGCTGCTCGACCCGATCACGCCGCAGTACATCGCGGACCTGATCTGCTGGTCCGCGATCGGGGCGCGCACGACCGAATCGCAGACGCACCGGCAGATGGCGAGCGGCCTGTCGATGCCGCTCGGGTTCAAGAACGGCACGGACGGCTCGATCCAGACGGCGATCAACGCGATCAAGGCGGCGGCCCAGCCGCAGACGTTCCTCGGCATCAACCTCGACGGCTCGGCCTCGGCGATCGTGACCCGCGGCAACCCCGACTGCCATGTGGTGCTCCGCGGCGGAGCCCACGGCCCGAACTATTCGCCCAAGGACGTCGCCGCGACGGAGGCCATCCTGGAGAAGGCGGGCCTGCCGAAGGCGATCCTCGTCGACTGTTCGCACGACAACTCGTCGAAGAAACCCGAGCGGCAGCCCGACGTGATGCGCGAGCTGCTGGCGCAGATCGTGGCGGGCAACACGTCCATCATGGGCGCCATGATCGAGAGCAATCTCGAGGCGGGGAACCAGCCGTTTCCGCAGCCGAAGGAAAAACTGCGGTACGGGGTTTCGATCACGGATGGCTGCATCGACTGGCCGACGACCGAGCGGCTCGTTCGCGAAATCCACGCGGCGCTCGCCCCGCGGTTCCGCTGAGCACGACCGCCCGCCGGCGCCGGCGCGGCGTCGGAAACGCCGGTAAGGCGTTAGCCGCACGAATGTTCCCGCCGGGCCTCGACGGAAGCGGCTGTCGGCGCGTGGCCGGCGCTCATTCGCCGTCCAACTTGTGCCTGTGCGGCATCTGACTGTCTTAAACGCGGGCAAAAATTCGCGTCGATTTGTGTCTTCGGCACCGTATGGTCCCCCTTTTCTTATGAAATCGCCCATTCGCGTCGCCGTCACCGGAGCCGCCGGTCAAATCGGTTACTCCCTGCTTTTCCGTATCGCCTCCGGGGCGATGTTCGGTCCCGAACAGCCCGTTATTCTTCAGTTGCTCGAGGTGCCCGTGGAAAAGGCCATGAAGGCGCTCGAGGGGGTCGCGATGGAACTCGACGACTGTGCGTTTCCGCTGCTGAAGGGCATGGTCCTGACCAGCGACGCGAACGTCGGGTTCAAGGATGCCAACTGGTGCCTGCTGGTCGGGGCGAAGCCGCGCGGCCCGGGCATGGAGCGCGCCGACCTGCTGAAGGACAACGGCAAGATCTTCATCTCCCAGGGTCAGGTGATCGACAAGGTGGCCGCGGACAACGCGCGCGTGTGCGTGGTTGGCAATCCGGCGAACACCAACTGCATGATCGCCGCGAGCCAGGCGAAGCGGCTCACCCCCGACCGTTTTACCGCGATGGTGCGGCTCGACCAGAACCGGGCGCAGACGCAGCTCGCGAAGAAGGCGGGCGTCGATCTCACGAAGGTGAAGGACATCTTCATCTACGGTAACCACAGCCCGACCATGTTCCCGGCCTTCGCGCACGCGAAGATCGACGGCCGCCCGGCGACGCAGGTCATCACCGACCAAGCCTGGCTCCAGGGGCCGTTCCTCGAGACCGTCGGCAAGCGCGGCGCGGCCATCATCGCGGCCCGCGGCGCCTCGTCCGCCGCGTCGGCCGCGAATGCGCTGGTCGACCACGTGCACGATCTCGTGACGCCGGGCGCGATCCACTCGATCGCGGTGAAGTCGAACGGCGCGTATGGTTTCGATCCGAACGTCTGGGCCGGCATGCCGGTGCGGACGACGGGGCCGGGCCACTACGAGGTCATCACCACGTACAAGATGGATGACTTCGCGAAGTCGAAGATCGCGGCGACGAACAAGGAACTCGTCGACGAGCGCGCGGCGGTCGTCGACATGCTGACGTAAGTTCTTTCCCGCCGCGAAAAACACGGGCAGGGCGGCCGGTCCCTTGACCGCCTTGCGATGCCGGCATCGGACTCTTTCGGCGCGCCCACCCGGGCGCGCCTCTTTTTTTGCAGGGCGGGGTCGCCCGACCCTGCCTCGATGCGATGACGTGCAGATACGCTGGTCGGCCACCGCGCCCGATCTCAAACCGCCTCGGCGAGACGCCTCGCCATACCTCGATCCAGATAGGCGGGGTCAGGCGACCCCGCCCTGCTGCTATGAGGCCGTTCGAGTCGAGCATTAAAATACACTCCCGCGGCGCGTGCGACCCGGCATCACGCGTCGAGTTGGCACGCGGGAGCGTGCCGTTCGGCGACTGATTTTTCGACGGGAGGGTTCTCCGCTCCGCTGCGG